>MGKD01000001.1 GCA_001794605.1 Candidatus Yanofskybacteria bacterium RIFCSPHIGHO2_12_FULL_45_19b
AAAAAATGGCCATACAGACAAATTAATATACATATAAAATATGATCTCTGTCAATAAAAAATCCCCGGCGCGGGTGCCGAGGATTGAGTGGGTCGCTAACAAGGAACTGGTCCGACTACTGACGGGTAAGCTTTACTACGGAGGTAACGCTGGAAGGAGACGTACAATTCAGTGTAACCTTGCAAGAAGAAAAACGAATATACAAGATTTCCACTGTCGTACCCACAAACCTTCCAGTCAATTGGTCGCACAGACGTGGGCCCATTTGAAAATTACCGCCAGAATCCACAATCACATTGACATTTGTTGTACCGTTTATGGTCTGAATCACTGCTACTCCTGCATCCTGTGGCCCTTCATTACAGCTAGTTAGGTGCCAGTTCTGGATCTCCAACTTTGTGATTTTTCCTCCAGAAATCGTCATGACCCAATGAGCGGACATGCCAGCTGGGGTGGAGGCACCCGAATCCAGATCGCCAGCGTAGTTCCCGTCGAAGTTCGGCGGGGGCTGGGTCAGACGGACCACAAAGTTGACGATCTGTTCCGTTGTCACGCCGACGTCATTCGTGGCAACCACCCGAACCGAGTGGTTGCCATTAGCAACCAGACGGCTGAAGGAGAATCCGCACTTCAGCGGAACCGCGATCCCCTGCCCGGCAAAGGCGTCAACGACGTCTTGCCGGGCAACATCGAGTGGGACGAAAAAACTTACGCCCCCGTCCAGCGAGACATCGACACCGAAAACCGCTTCGGTGCCAGCCTCGCTGACAATCGGTCGGGCGGCGACATTGCCACCCGGCACGACGGCCCAGCCGCCGATCTGAACATTGAGATTTGTTCCAGTCCCAGTGAAGGTCTGACCCTCGACTGGAGCTTCGACGTTGAGGACCGGAGCCACCGCCGGGACAAACACTCCCTGGAAAATATCGATCGGCAGAAAAGCAGCGTTCAAAAACTGTAACGCCGCCAAATCTACCGGAACGTTCGCAGTGATTGTGACCCGACCGCCGTCAACCAGCACACCTGGAAATTTGTCATCCAGGAATACGAAGTTTTGAGCGTTCGGAGCCAGGGTCATGTTGAACGATCCCAACTGAGCTCCGGAAGTCTGAAACAACTTCACCACAATGTTAGCCGTGGTCTGATTGTCGTTAACGAGTGAGATCGTAGGTTTGCGCTGAGAGAAACCCTGCACGACCCCAGTAATCACCGGGAAGATGGTCAGATTGTTGCCCTTCGTAACCTTTGGGATAGAGCTGGTAGTCAAACGGCCAAAGTCGAAGAAATTCACTGTACGATCTTGCAACATGGCGTACATCTTGTCGTCGGCAACAAGAACCATGTTAGCCGAGAGCGTGACCCTTCCCCGGAAGACCTTGATCTGACCACCGAAGGTTGAGGTCATTTTGAGCTTCACACTTTGACCCGGCCCCAACGCGAACACGTGAGACGATAGAGCAGCTGTCCCCTCGTAGGTAACCACCAAGGGGTTTCCGTCCATATCGAAGAAATCGAATTGGGCGGTACCATTGGTAGTTCCGTTGTTGAGGAGATAGTCGTCTTTTTCCCAGCGAAAGTCTCCCGGATTCGTGACCGTTCCGCCGTGGAACAGCAGCGATATCACTTGAGTCGTGCTCTGGGCTTTCACCGTACTACAGATCCCGGCCATCAAGGCGACGACCATAACTGCCACCCAAAAGAAAATCTTACCGAAGGATCCCCCGCCGGAGGCGGAGGGGGTGTTTAAGGTCTGCATGATCTAACCCTCCTGCTTCCGCCTCCCTATGGGACGGCGGAGCTGAATGTTTACTGAATTGAGTTGTAAAAGGGCGACGACATTGCCGCCCAATTGATCGGGCGGCAAGCCCGAATTAACTCTTATGTTATACAACTATTGTCCCCATAAAGTCAATAGGCCGTGGTAATGATCCAATACTTTGGACCCCCGACCCAGATAGCTAAAGAGTTATCAACAAAAGAAGAGCCGAGCATCGATTACCTTGCATCGGTGCGATCCAAAATTTTGAACCCAGCCATAACTGCTTCACAAATAAAATCCTCTAACTGACTAGCGTCTGCCTTGGTTTGCGCTTTGTATAGATAGGTATAATAAAGTTGTTTTTGTTCTTGATGAATAATCGCTGGGGCAAAGTTTGCGCTAAGCAACATCGCATTCATAAGCAGACGACCAACTCGGCCGTTACCATCAGAGAAGGGGTGAATTTGTTCAAATTTACTGTGCACATCAGCCGAGCAAGCGATAATATCTCTGGTTTTTTCGGAAACTGGCACGATTGCTTCCGCTATTAATTTAGGAACACTCAAGTAGTTCGCCGTCGGTAGATTAACGCCAGTAATTCTCACCGCATGATTACGGTAATTACCCGCATCTGGACGAATGCCATTCATAAGCATACTGTGAAATTTAAGAGCTAAACCCTCGTCAATTTTTTCTTTTTTGGCAATATGATCAAATAAATAATTTAAAGCGGTCTGATGATTTTTTGCTTCCAATTGCTCGGTCAAACTTTTGTTGGGTAGAGCGGCATTGTCAAAGAGAATTGCCGCTGTGTCCGGCTCAGTAAGCGTACTACCTTCAATGTTGTTGCTATGATAGGTAAGTTTTAAAATAAACTGGTCGCGAATGTCTGGATTGTCTAAAATTTCCCTTACCACACTTTTGTACCCCCGCGATTTTTGTTGCAAGGCTTGTTTTTTGGCCGTCAACTGATCAGAAGGAATTGTCTTCTGCCCAGTCACCGCCAAAAAGAGCTCGTCAATGGAGGCTTGCATCTTTGGCCTAGGGTTAGCCTTTTCGTTCCACCAACCGTTGAAAGCGGCAAAAGACACACCAAATCTTTCCGCTAACTTGGTTTGCGTAACCCCCAACATTTTTTGAATAATTTCTAATTTTTGACGATTGTTCATAAGAATAGGTTTGTTATGGATACCACGTTATATTATCAAACTTTATAAAGTTAGGCAAAATAGTCAAACTTTATAAAGTTTGACATGGCTTGGACATGCTAGCTCCCCCTGACTCCGATAGCGAAAGGGTTAGAGACAAAAGAGGTATTGCTAATTTCTCTTTATTTTATGGACTTTTTTTCTAGACTATGGCATCCGCAACGGGTCGTCAAAGATGGCCAGGCGTGCGTAATAAGCGATCCCCAGCTTGGTACCAGCTTTATCCTGGCTAACGGAAACGGAAACACGCGAATACTGCTTGGTAAAGGCAACCACTGTCCCGCCGGCACTAGGTTGAACCTTATCCAACTGCGTCCAACCCGCCGCGGTCAAAGTCTTGATATAGAGTTGCGATAATTTATCCGGCGCTTGCTGACTAATGTATAACTTATCTAAGCGTAGTCCTTCGCTAGTACTTTGCGCATTAGAATAAACCTCTTTAGCGGCGCTATCTAGCAACAACTCTTTCGGGAAAGTCTTTAAAACATTTTCTTTAATTTTGTCCTGGACTTTTTGCTGTTCTGGATTTAATCCTACACTAGTAGTCTTTTTGGGTGGGAAAAAAGTTAAATACCCCAGCATCAAACAAAGCAACCCCAACAACACAATCATCAGATTTTTTTTGTCCGCGAGAATTTTGTCTATCATGCCTCTATTTTATCACCCTTCTTCGGTACCAGCCAAGGAACTTGTCAACATATTGTAATGGTTCAATACCTTGGAACCACCCTAACAGTAAAATTGAGGTATGACATGTACAACAAAATAGCAATAAATATGGTAATATTCATTAAGTGGACAAAAACAGAAAAAATGAACACAGCCACACTGATTGTTTCAGCGATATTGGTCAAAAAAACTAGCAACAGCTGTTTAATTTACACTCAGACCCGTTGGAAGCCCAGCGTTAGTCCAAATTATTCTGGACTAATCGAAATCCCTGCCGGAGTAATCAATGCCTATGAAAATATCTATGAGGCGTTGGGGCGCGAAATCAAAGAAGAGTGTGGCATGGAAATTGTCAAAATCGTTGGCGATTGGAAGAGCGAAATTGAAATGCCACGCAATCAGGACAAAACTTTCGCTTTTCGACCGTTTATTTGCCAGCAGGCGCTACAAACAAACGACGGATTGCCTTGGATTGGGTTTGTATTTGTTTGTGAAGTTCAGGGAGAACCACAGCTTGATCCAACAGAAGCAAAAGATCCGCGCTGGTTATCGGTTACAGATTTAAAAGAATTAATAACCGTAAGTCCAGAAAAAATTTTCCCCGTTCAACTACCTGTTTTAAAATACTTTACTGAATCAATAGAAAATGGGCAATTAAAAATTTAGCAGTTTTGCTTTTTAAATTTTTATGCTAACTTGTTCTCACTAACTCATGGGACGACCATACTTTCAACGCCGACCACAACCCGCGCCCACCAACCGACCCAAGGCTAATTTGCAGATTCGCGCGCTTCAATTGCGCATAATCGGTACCGAGGGTGAACAGCTCGGCGTGATGAGTACGAGCGATGCCCTTAAACTCGCCCAAGAGCAGGGCCTGGATTTAATTGAGATCAGCCCGAACGTCAACCCGCCTATTGCCAAAATCCTAGATTATGGTAAATATATGTACCAGCAGGAAAAGAGCGGGAAGAATAAAAAAGCTAGTCAGGCGGGGCAAATTGAGATCAAAAATGTCCGCGTCGGTCTAAAAACCGGCGAGCACGACATGCAGGTCAAGGCCGCGCTAGCCGACAAGTTTTTACAAAAAAACCACAAAGTTAAGCTGGAGATCGCCCTGCGTGGTCGCGAAAAGAAGTTCCGTGACCTGGCCAAGGTTAAGCTCATAACTTTCATGAGTTACCTGCTCGAGCCGAATATTGTAGAGGAACAGCCTAAGGCTACCCCTAACGGCTTCGCCGCTATTGTAAAACGCAATAAAAAGAAGTAAAAAGAGTCTCACTCTATGTCAAAAATAAAGACCAACAAATCAGCGGCCAAGCGTTTTCGAGTTTCTGGCAAAGGCAAATTAATGCGCCGACCGGTTAAGCAGAATCACTATAACGCTAGAGATACGGGCAATGAGACTCGCCGTAAAAAGGGTTACAAGGGCCTGACCAAAGACGAGGATAAAAATATTCGTAAAGTTTTACCTTATATTTAAATATGCCGAGAGTTAAACGTGGCGTTCAGTCTAACAAGCGCCGAAAAAATATCTTAAAAGACGCCAAGGGATTTAAGTGGACTCGCGCCACCAAACTGCGTCAGGCCAAAGAGGCGTTGCTACACGCCATGAGTTTTCAGTTTGCCGATCGCAAAAAGAAGAAGCGTGACTTTCGCAGAATGTGGCAAATCAAGATTGGCGCTGGCGCTAAGGCTAACGGGGTTTCTTACAGTAAGCTAATCAACCAGCTTAAGCTGGCTAATATCGAGCTAGACCGCAAAATCCTCTCTGAACTGGCTGGCAAGCATCCGGAAATCTTCAAGCAGATTGTCGAGACTGCCGGCAAAAAAGCCCAGGCCTAATGGCTATTGCACTCCCCCAGCCGTAACATTAATTATCTCGGTTACTGCGTCGCTAATTCCTTGGCTGTAATTGCCCGCGTTAAAAGCGGGAATTATTTTTTCACGGATGATCCTGCTACTAATAGCATCGGTTAAAGCCCCATCCAGACCATAGCCGACTTCAATACGAATTTTTTTCTGATCTTTAGCTACCAAGAGCAACACGCCGTTATCTTTATCTTTTTTCCCAATCCCCCACTCGTTAAACAGCGCGGTACCATAGGGTACAATGTCTTCAATCAAACTTCCTTCGGTGGTACCTTCCATCAAAGTCGGGATAGTCACTACCGCAATTTCGTTGCTACTATCCGCTTCGTTGCCAGCGAGCTGATTATTAAGCGCACCCTTCTCGCCGGCGCTCAACATACCGGCATAGTCATTAACATAGTTAGTAGGTTTGCCTGGTGAACGATAAGCTAATGCCACTGGAATAGCCAGCGCAAAAACTAAACCGACAATAATTAACACTCGAAATTTCATTGTTTATATTATATCACAGCCTTTAATCTTTGGTTATGAACGCCAGTGTAATAACCGCCATCACTGCCAAAACTAGACCGAAAAATTGATGCGGTTTTAGTTTCTCTCGATTCAGCATTAGGCCCAAACCAGAGGCCAATGCGATGTAGCTTTCACTAATACCAGTAGCAATCGCGATTGGAATATACAAAGTAGCATAGGCATAAAACACCCAAGCCAAATTATCAATAATCCCAACACTAATGATTAGTCGCTTGCTACTATGCCAGTCACGCTTTAGTTGCCCAGTATCGGATTTTCCAATTATGGCAATCAAGGTGGCCACCGCCAAAAATACACTAGTAAACCAGTTAATCATCAAAGGACTAATCTCACGCGCCGCCACCCCAAAAAGAAAGTTTATCACTCCCATGCCAATAGTAGCAAAAACTGCGGCCCACACCCCCTTCTCTAGGTGAATCGTACGATAATGATGGAAATGCCTGGTGGCTACCAAAAATATTCCAATCAACAACAATACCATCAGCAAATACTGGGCTGGCATTAAACGCTCACCCAAAATTATGGCCGCTAGACCAACGGTAATTGGGACTTCAAAAGCAAAGATTGGTTCGATTACTGATAACTTACCGGCCCGCAAAGCCTCAAAATCAAACAGGGCGGCAAAAAGAATAATCACGCTGGTGATTAACAGGATGAACAGGTCGTCAGGTGAAGAAAAAACGACTTTCAAATCGCCCCAAACAAAAGGTAGCAAAGCAATTGCACCAATGGCGGTAACATAAAACAGCGCCGCCCATTTACCAAATTGACGTGCACTGCGTTGAATTAAAAAATCCCCCAACCCCCAAGCGAACAACGCCCCAAAAGCAAACAAAATTCCCATGAGAGAATTATAACATGGAGAGACCGCTGTACGTTCGGCCTACACATACGCGCTACTGCGCTTTAGTACTTCCACGTTGGCACTCGGTCGCTGTCTTGGGCACTGCGCCCACCTTCGTTCAGTCGCAGCCCCACGGAGAATCGAACTCCGGCTATTTGATAGTTTTAATTATGCCATCCATTAAACCCCTCACTTTAAAAAAATCCTGGCGCCGACTAACGCGGACTTGAAGGGTGCCATATGGTAATAGGTGTTTGGGTCTCTTCCCCTGACTAGCCCGACTCAAAGCTACTTGATAGCGAAAAAATTTTTTAGGAATTTTGGTAACTTTTTGCCAATAACTGACTGACTTTTCTGGATTTAAATTGGGATAAATCATCACCTGCCCTCGCATTCTATCCCTTGGAACTCCAATGATTTTTTCTAGAAAACTTATAAATATAACAATCATCTCCGGATCAGAATTTCCAAAACATATATAAGGATAATTTCCTCTCCTGAGAGTAAAATTTTTGTAACCCTCACCCCAATATAAAGCTGCTCCTAGTATCGACAATTCACGATTATTTAACTTGCCTATTCGAGATTTATAGTCACTCCTTATACTCTCATTTTCCTCTTTTATACCAAGTGTTCTAATCTTATTAAATTCAACTAACTTTAAATAACCTCCTCTCTGTTTAGCTTGGAGGATCTTCTTGACTTTATTACTAACAGTAAGCTTAGAAAACCAATCACTAAGAGTTGACTTCGGGATTCCAAAAATATTCCTGATTTCACCATAGGTTTTGCCCTGTAACCTTAAATCTAATGCTGCTTGATAATCTTTTCTAATAACCACGCAGCCCCACGGAGAATCGAACTCCGATTTTACCCGTGAAAGGGGTATGTCCGAACCATTAGACGATAGGGCCATTGCTATCGAACCAGCGTATACACTATGCATACATTATAGCCTACTAATTGAATTTATGCAATAAAAGTTGCGGTTTTATTTGCCCATTACCAGGTCAGAGTAAGAACATCCGATTTTTTCACCGTCAAGGTTGACGTAGTATCCCAATAGCTTGGCATCACCTAGTGAAATATCATTAGGTATATATGCCATACACAACAGACAAGAATATGCCTAGGATTAGAAAAGAAGCAGCACAGCTTCTAGTAAGAAAGAATTGGTCGACGCGCAAGGTGGCTAGACACTTTGGTTTCAATCAGAGTACCATTGTGCGCTGGTTTAGAAAATCTAAGCACTATGGATACCATGACATACCAACACAGTCTTCCAGACCAAAATCTCACCCCAAACAGTTAAGTGCGGTAGTAGTAAAACGCATTGTTGCTTTACGCATTCAAACAAAGAGAACTAGTGAGGTGGTTCATCAACACCTACGCAATGAAGGAATCATGGTTTCATTGAATTCGGTAAGACGCACCATTGATCGAGCTGGATTGATGAAAAAACGCAGTAAGTGGAAACGGCATCACCCACCAGTAGACCGCCCCTATCCCCTGAAAGCCGGTGATTTAGTGCAAATTGATACTATCCATCGAATGGTTAGTGAAAAGAAGAGATTGTATGTGTTTGTGCTGATTGATGTGTTTTCTCGGTGGGTATATGCCAGAGCATATGAAAAGATGAATGGCAGACAAACCATTAGCTTTGTCAGTGAGGCCCAGAGGCATGCAATCTTTAACTTCAACATGTTGCAGTCTGACCATGGACCAGAATTCAGTCGATGGTTTACTTCCAGAATTGAAAAGAGCCATCGCTATACCAGAATTGGCAAGCCGAATGACAACGCTCACGTCGAAAGAGTGAATCGAACCATCCAAGAAGAATGCTTAGACAAATTACCAAACGATGTTTTAAAAATTAATTGTGAACTCAAGAAATATCTGCAATACTACAATTACGAAAGACTGCATTTGAGCTTAAACTTAAAAACACCAAGTCAATTAATAGCAAAGTGATGCCAAGCTATTGGTTAGAAGACGGGTTGAGCATTTTCAAAATTATTCCATGCTGTTTCGTCCCTTGACTGAAGCTAATTCCACTGAGAACGGTTTCTAGCTCTACAAAACTGCCAAGTCCTTTAACCTTATCCAAGTGAATCCTGGTCTGATCTTTTATCCAAAGCTCGCGTTTCTTTTTGACACAAACCGTCATCCCAAATATTTTTTTTAATAAACCACTGATCAGCCTAACATCCTTACCAGGCAATCTAATGTGTTGGTATTCTGAAATCCTTACCTCTTTCGTATCTGGACGATTATATCTTATTATTTCGGATTTTTTACCTTCCTGCCTTATTTTTAGTCTTCCGTGCATGACATTAAAATAAGTGTCAACTTGGTTCAAAACACCCACAAAGCGAGCATCTTTTTTTAGTGCCAATCTTATGTCATCCAGGCCCTTAACCGCAAACTTGCTTTCAATATTTTTCATCTGTGCATTTCTTAAATCCATCATCATATTATCCAAAAATTGAAAAAACGCAATGAAAGTGGTAGTTTTTGAGAATGTTAATTCTGGGAATCGAAACCTCATGTGATGACACGGCTATGGCGGTCTTAGAAGTAAAAAGTAATAAGACAAAAGAAATAAAGGTTTTGACCAGTGTGATTTCATCACAGCTTAAAACCCATGCTACTTATGGCGGGATTGTGCCCAATCTAGCGGCGCGCGAACATAGTAAAAACCTGAAGCCGGTCCTGGAATGTGTTTTAAAAGAAACTGGTCTTAGTATGGAACAGGTGAATTTAATTGCTGTTACTTCTGGCCCCGGCCTAATCCCCTCGCTCCTAGTCGGCACCGCTTTTGCTAAAGCATTGGCCTACAAATACAACAAGCCAATCATTGGCACTAATCACATTGCCGGGCACATCTATTCCAATTGGCTAGAACCAGTCTTAAGTAAAAAGGAAAAAGCCAAAAGACAAAAGGATAAACCCGCACTAAATGACAGGAAAATTTTCCCAATTTTAAACTTGATTGTTTCGGGTGGGCATACGGAATTGATCTTGATGAGTGGACACGATAAGTACAAACGCTTGGGACAGACGCGTGATGATGCTGTTGGCGAGGCGTTCGATAAGGTGGCCCGTCTGCTAGGCTTGGGCTTCCCGGGTGGACCAGCCGTATCCGCTTTAGCGGATAAATTCGAAGCACCAAATTCGAAATCCGAAATTAAACTGCCTCGCCCCATGTTGCATGATAAAACTTTGGATTTCAGTTTTTCTGGACTTAAAACTGCGGTCTTTTATTTACTGCGTGACTGGGAGAAAGCCGGGGTAAAATTAACCGACCAACTACGTTCAGCCGTCTGCTACGAATTTCAAAATGCTGTGACGGAAGTCCTGGTAACCAAAACCTTGCGCGCCGCCGAGAAATACAAAGTCAAAACCATCGCCTTAGCCGGCGGAGTATCTGCCAACAAACTCCTTCGCCAAACCCTAACTGAAGGCGGAGAAAAACTCGGCATCAAAACCCTGGTACCGGAGATGATTTACACTACTGACAACGCCGCCATGATCGCCCTGGCTGGGTACATTGCATACCTAGGTAAAAAAGAAAAGGCTGACTCGTCTCGCCGAAACTCGTGGCAACGAGTGAAGGCGGATGCCAACTGGGAGATAGTGTGAACTTAAAAACCTAATGACAAATGACTATTCAATGACAAAATCCTAAATCCGAATTAAAAATTTGTCATTAAAACTTGATTAGTCATTTGGCTTTTGCCATTAGTCATTCTATATTAGTAGTATGTCTGAATCGAATAAGCCATATAACCCGAAAGAGGTGGAGGCAAAAATCTATCAACTCTGGGAAGAGAGCGGCTTTTTTAATCCAGACAATTTACCAGGTGAACGGACCAAAAACTTTGTTACCTGTATTGCCCCACCCAATATTACCGGGGAACTACACATGGGGCACGCCCTAGAAACCACCTTGCAAGATATTCTCGTACGTATGAAGCGCATGCAAGGCTATAAAACCCTCTGGTTGCCTGGCACTGATCATGCCGGTATTGCCGCCCAGAACGTAGTAGAAAAACAACTGGTTAAAGAGGGGTCAACTCGCCACGAACTGGGCCGAGAAAAATTTCTAGAGCGCATGTGGCAGTGGCGAGAACAATATGGGGGAGCAATTCTAGATCAGTTCAAAAAGTTGGGGCTATCGGTAGACTGGTCGCGCACTAAATTCACTATGGACCCGGCTTACCAAACAGCCGTAAAAACTGCCTTTCAGCATTACCACGAAAAAGGTTGGATTTACCAGGGCGAAAGAGTAATTAACTGGTGTCCGCGCTGTGCTACCTCGGTCTCTGACTTAGAAGTAAACTATGTGCCCGAAAAGACCAAGTTATATTTCATAAAATACGGGCCATTTACCTTAGCCACCACGCGACCGGAAACTAAATTAGGAGACACCGCTTTGGCGGTTCACCCCGATGACGAACGTTACAAGCAATATGTTGGCCAAGAGTTGACCATTGAATCGGTAGATAGCACCGTACCAGCCAACCAACTAGCCACCACCAAGACCATAAAAATATTAGTAGTAGCCGACTCGGCCGTAGATAAAGAGTTTGGTACTGGAATAGTTAAGGTTACCCCAGCGCATGATTTGACTGACTCCGAAATTGGCCAACGCCACAATTTGCCATCGATAAAAATAATCGACGAGCAGGCGCGCATGAGTGAAAACGCCGGACTACGTTACGCTGGATTAAAAGTAGCCGCCGCCCGTGAGTTAATTGTGTCTGACCTCCAAACCCTTGGCCTAATTGAAAAAATTGAAGACTATGACCACAACATCGGCCGTTGTGACCGTTGCAATACCGTAATCGAACCACTCCCCTCCAAACAGTGGTTCCTGAAGATGAAGGAGCTAGCGCAACTGGCCCTAAAAGCAGTAAAAGATGGTCAGACCAAAATCCATCCCGAACGCTGGATCGGACCCTATCAGAACTGGTTAAACAATGTGCGCGACTGGAATATTTCGCGCCAACTGTGGTGGGGACATCAAATTCCCATTGAGGGCGAAACCGATGTGTTGGATACTTGGTTCTCCTCTGCCCTTTGGCCAATGGCTACTTTAGGCTGGCCTGATCAAAATGCCCAAGATTTTAAGGAATACTATCCCACTAATTTTATTACCTCCGATCGTGGTATTTTATTTCTCTGGCAGGTGCGCATGATTTTTTCTGGCATGGAGTTCACCAATCGGTCTCCTTTCAAAGATCTATATATCCACGCTACCGTTCTAACTAAAGACGGCAAACGGATGTCTAAGTCACTTGGCACCGGGATTAATCCGCTAGAACTAGTGGATAAATATGGCACCGACGCCCTGCGTTTTGGCTTGGCCTCACAGGCTACCGGTTTGCAAGATGTTCGTTTTGGTGAAGACTTATTAGTAATGGGAAAGAAGTTTGCCAACAAACTCTGGAATATCGCCCGTTTTGTAAAAATTAAAACGGGTGATGATTATCGACCCACCGTTGCACCGCAAAACGAAATGACTCTAAAAATTGACGAGCTAGCCAGCCAAGTTACTAAACAAATCGAACAATATCACTTTGCTGAAGCAGCCAATGCGCTTTATGAGTTTGTTTGGCATGAATTTGCCGATAAATATATCGAGAGTACCAAGGATAAAGAAGACGAGGAGACTAAGACTACACTATTTTACCTGCTCACCACTACTTTAAAACTCTTACACCCCTTTATGCCCTTCATCACCGAAAAAATTTACGGTCGCTTAAACCCAGGCGATAAAAAAGATTTACTAATGATCGCCGCATGGCCCGAACCACTCGTCTAGTTATTCTTGCTGTAATAGCTTCTGCTCTTTGCCTGAGCACTTTTATTTTTTTGGCG
>MGKD01000002.1 GCA_001794605.1 Candidatus Yanofskybacteria bacterium RIFCSPHIGHO2_12_FULL_45_19b
GCAAGAGAAGAATTTATTAAAAGATATTAATACCGAAGAATATGCACTTGAGGGCTGAATTTAGGAAGAATCGGTTCTCAAAACAATACAGTTAAAGTTGTAAATTGTCAAATAAAAAATTAGTAGAAACAAAAAACCGCCAACCAGGAAAAAGTGCCTAAGTAGGCGGTTTCCCGGCTGGCAGTACTAATGGAACGAGATAGCTATTCGAGCTCGGTCAAAAACCTTTCAATCGCTTTGGCTGGCTACTGCAGTAATACAAGGTTTGGATTTGTGAGGAGTTGGTAATTTAGGAGTTCGTCAATGATTATTGTTCTCTTTGATTATCTCAAACTCGCGTATTATTGTTCGTTCTATACTTTTAGTTTTATGTCGCATGTCTCTTGTCGGTCGGCCTGCCTGGCTTTGACTAGCTTGAGATGGTCTTTAATTATGGCTCTTCAAGAGTCGATTTATCAAAGTTCACAAAAGTTCCAACTCTTGATAAAGATGCTGTCTTGTTGTATTATACCCACAGACAGGGATGGTCCTGTACTTTGATGAGGGGTTGTTAATCAGCCTCTCTGAAGAAAGGAGAAAGCACCTTGAAGAAAGACAAAAGCTTTCCAGTAAAAGACTCCGATTTCGTCAAGGGCTATGGAACCACAGCGGGCGGGGCCTGGTGTGTTGAAATAGCCCGAAAAAGAAAGGGAGTCGCCGTGCGTGATTCCAAGAATCGCGAGGCGGGCATTCTGTTTTTCACCAATAATGAATGGGCCGCCTTCACGAATGCCGTCAAGGATGGGGAGTTCGATCCAATCGGCCCAATCGCAAAGCAGTTGAGGCGCTGATTTCGCTCCTCTGGGTATGGGGGTAGACGACGCCGAGACTCGGTATCGTCTACCCTTAAATTTTTATGATTTATATAATTCCAGGACTAGGAGATAAAAAGTATAATTTCCCCAAGAATGTTAAGTACCTACATCTTTCTATGGATGATGTTTTAAGTTTGCCCAAACTTCCCAAGGGCTCAACTCTTATAGGATTTTCAATTGGTGCCATAATTGCTTACCTTTTATCCTTGAAATTTCCAGTTAAAAAACTAATTTTATGTTCGCCATCACCGATTATTATGAAATATAAAAAACCAAAGAGTGAGGTTCATGTTTTAACTGGTGATAAAGAAGATATCCAAATGCAAAAGTATGCAATTGCTCTAGCGAGAAAACTTGGAGCGACGTTAACCAAGGTTAACTCTCCTCATAAAATGACAAGAAACTACAGAAAGGCCATACTGGATACAATCTAAGATTACCAAGCGGTTCTATCTCCAACTCCCTTGCATGAAAATAATCCAGCGAAAGCTGGATTATTTTCATGGTACCCGCCGCCTGCTGGCGCTGGGCACTGCGTCGCCTTCGCTCCTTGTTGCGGGGGTTGGATCTTCACATCGTGTCGCACTCGGCTAAACTATAGGTTTACCGAATTTGATTAAATTTAACTTTTTTTCTCGGCGCCAACCCTTGATTTGCCTTTCTCGTTTTATTGCTTCTTCTTTGGTGTTGAATTGTTCTGAATATAGAAGCCTTATTCCGCGATGGAGTTTAGTGTAGCGTCCACCGCTTTTTGTTTTATGTTCAGTTAATCTCCGCTAGATATTGTTTGTGATTCCAGCGTAAAGACTATCGTCGTCACACAGAATCAAGTAAACATAATACATGATTGTATTGTAGCGGTTCGACAGGCTCACCGCCATTCTCCGCGAAGCTTGCCGTTCGGCTGAGCTCAGGCCGAAGCCATGAGCAAGCAAAGGGCCAGAATAAATATTCTGGCCCTTTGCGCGTCGAATGGTTGCGGGGGTTGGATTTGAACCAACGACCTTCGGGTTCTTGATGTTTTCTCTGATTGGGTCAGAGATACAACTGGAATTACTCCCAGGTTCGGACTATCCCATCCTCCTTCGCTAAAGCTTCGGGAGGACACAGTCATCCTTAAGCTATAGGGTTAGGAAGCTTCCATTATAGTCTCTGAACGTTACCTCCAACAAAATCAAGGAATTTACCCTGAGCTTGCCGAAGGGCTTCGCTGCTGATTGCCCTCTTGCCAAAAGACAGGTAGGGTTTCCGGCAATTTCGAAAGTTTTTCCATATCGCATTACTACGATAGGTCACAATTTTGTTTATGAGCCCGACGAGCTACCAGGCTGCTCCACCCCGCGATATATTATACTTGTACCAGTGTATAGCTTAGTAGACAAAAGTGCAAGTAATTTTGTTCCTTTTAGTCCAAGTGCGTTGTATTTTATAGTACCAATGATATAATATAATCAGATTACTAATCTTTGGTATTAATTATGGCAAAGTCTGCTTTACGAATAAGGGCACGCGAGTTACGTCGAAAAAGTGGTGAAAGTATTGTCATAATTGCTAAAAAACTAAAGGTGAGTAAGGGTACTGTAAGTTTGTGGTGTAGAGATATCCAATTGAGTCAATCTCAGATTCAGAACTTGCTTGATAGAAAAGAAAATGGTCTACGTTTGGGTCAAGTAAACGGAGCATTAGTTCAAAAAAATAAAAGAATAAAAATAATAAAACAATATCAAGAAGATGGGTTAAAAGAGTTTAAGCAAGTTTCTGATCGTGAATATTTAGTTTTTGGACTAGCCCTCTATCTTGCTGAAGGTGCGAAGAAGTCTCGTAGAATAGAGTTTGTAAATTCTGATCCGCAACTTATTCGTTTTATGCGACACTGGTTTGTTAAATTCTTCTCTGTGCCAAGAGAACATTTTTCCTACCGTTTTACGATTAACGAAACACATCGGGCACGAGTTGATGTGGTAACTAAATTTTGGTCAGAGTATCTTAATATTCCCCAATCTGAATTCAAAAAACCAGTCTTTGTTAAAGCAAAACATAAAAAAATATATGCCAATCATGATAATTATTTTGGCACTTTTCGATTGTCAGTATTGAAAGGTAGCTCCATATTGTATAGGATATTAGGGTTAATAGAAGGTTTGTTGGCTAGCAAGAAAGAGCCGGCGTAGCTCAATGGTAGAGCGGGCGTTTCATAAGCGTCATAAGAAGGTCCGATTCCTTCCGCCGGCACAAAGTCATCATAAAAGCCCCATAAGGGGCTTTTATGATGAGGCTAAAAATGATAAAATTAGTAGTTGTCTAAGGATTTTAATACAAATTTTTTTAAAACCTGGTCATCAGAAATGGCTTATATTTTAGGCTATACTTTTGCCGATGGCTCTCTATATAAAAACACGCATGGTTATTACTATTTAGAATACACATCAACGGATGCAGAGTTAATTGAAAAGGTTAGAAAATTGTTAGGCTCTAGTCATAAAATAAGCTTTAGATTGCGAGAAAAAGACAATCCGAATTATAAAAATTGTTATCGAATACAGATAGGTGCTAGGTTGATAGTAGAAGACTTGGAGAAGCTGGGGGTAATTCAAAACAAAAGTTTGGTAGCAAAATTTCCAGAAGTACCCAGAGCTTATATCGGTGATTTTGTAAGAGGGTATTTTGATGGTGATGGAGGAGTAAACCTAAAACAATACTGGAGAAAATCGAGAAATAATTGGAACTGGGTGTTCACTACTCAATTTACCTCTGGTAGTAAAGATTTTTTGGATGGTCTCAGAAAATCCTTGAAGGGACGCGTTGTTGGTGGACAGATACGGCAAAAACATCAACGAGGTGGATTTGATTTTATACTATCCAGACATGATAGTCTTGCGTTGTTTAAGTTGATGTATGATAATGCGCCAGTTGATATGTTATTGAAAAGAAAGTATAATATTTTTCTAAAAGCTTTTGAGGTTTTGAAATATAATATTGCGGGCGTAGCGTAACCTGGTTATCGCGCCTCCCTGTCACGGAGGAGACTACGGGTTCAAATCCCGTCGCCCGCGCAACCATCTTTTGCAAAAATCGCCTAGTGGCGGTTTTTGCTTCGGAGGGGCAAGGTGGTTTTTTCTCTAGTCGGAAGTTGTTATAATCTCTCTATGTCAGGTGAGCGAAACTGGTCAATTTATGGGGTGACAATTGCCACGCTACTAATGCTGGTGGCCTTGGGACTGGCAGTGTGGCGGGTGGATCCATATCAAGCTAGCCAGGCGCAGAAGGGAGCATTTTATGCGGCCCTGGGTTTGGCACTGTGGGGAGTGATTACTTGGCTAATTCTAGGAGTACGAAAACTGATTAATCAACTAATACCGGCGGGCGAACTGTTTCAATCCTCGTTTTTCTTTGCTTTACCGGTGGCAGTTTTGTTGTTAGTCTATCTCTTGTTTAAGTAAACCAAAATGCAAAACATAAAAGTTACTCTGCCAGAAGAAAAAACTATCCTTGAGCAGTTGGCTAAACGCACTGATGCCGAAGCCAGACGTATTGAACGCTTTTTAGTCATGCCAGATTTGTCGCGTACTGCCGATAGTCCGCTGGCAGAAATGGTCCAGCGTATTTTAGCGATTCCAGATTTTAAGGATTTCGACATCCTAGAGATTCCTGAGATTGTGCCAGCGGATATTAGTTTTGATTTGTTTGATTTCCCAGCTGACCACCCCGCCCGCTCCAAGTCGGATACCTATTACGTGGATGAAAAAAATATTCTTCGCACGCATACCACGGTAATGTGGTACTACCACATGCTTAACGCGGAAACTAAAAAGCGGATGGCGGCGGGGGAGGCCGTGGGCGGTTTTTCTTTTGGTAAAGTTTATCGCAAAGATGAGATTGATCGTCATCATATGAATGTCTTTCATCAAATTGATGGCTGGTATTTGGCGCCCAAAGAAAAACAAATAATCGGCGAAGCGGATTTGAAAAAAGTTTTGTCCGAGATTGCTAAGGCGATTTTTGGGGCGGAGGTAAAGTACCGTTTTAATCCAGACACTTTTCCTTACACCCATCCCAGTTTGGAGATGGAGGTTCAAGTAAAAAATGATGACGGCTCGCCTTCGTCTGGTGACTTCGGTCGCACGCCGCCAGAGCTTTTGGCGACGGAGCGCGGAGCGCAGTGGGTTGAAGTTTTAGGTAGTGGCGTGGTAAAGGGGAGTGTCTTGGAAAAATTTGGCATTGATAGTTCCAAGTGGACCGGTTGGGCCTTCGGTTTTGGTTTAGAACGGCTGGCAATTTTGAGTATGGATCTGCCCGATATTCGGTTGTTGTGGTCGCAAGACGAACGGGTTAAAAAACAACTAAAACTAGGTAATCAGTTCAAGGAGGTCAGTAAGTACCCGCCGATTACCCGCGACATCTCTTTTGTGGTGGATAAAAATTTCGTGCCCAATGACTACTTTGATTTGATTAGGGACAGCGGAGGCGATCTGGTAGAAGAAGTAAAATTACTGGATAGCTATGAAAATGAGGAAAAATTCGGCAGCGGGACGATTAGCTACACCTACCGGATTGTTTATCGTAGCAACGAGCGCACGCTTTTGAGTAGTGAGATTGACCCAATTCAGGCCAAAGTCTACTCCGAAACCGCTACACAATTTAAGGCAGAATTACGGTAATACCAGTGCCCTCATCTTGCCTCTTGCTACCGTGAGTCGCTCGCTCTCCCACGGGACTTCCTTCAGTCGCTGCGGCTCGCGCTCACTGCTCTCTCGGAGCGCAACCCCGCCTAAGGCGGGGACCGCGAGCTTGCATCTCCTCCGACAGCTAGCCGAGGCAAAATAAGGGCACCCAGATTGCTTGATTCAGTATTGATAAAATGCTAGAATTAAGGATATAAAATGGCTGAGAAAAAGGCGCAAAACTCATATACCGCGAAGGATATTTTTATTTTAGAAGGGCTTGATCCGGTGCGAAAGCGACCGGGGATGTATATTGGTTCAACTGGCCCCGAGGGGGTGCACCATTTGATTTGGGAAATATTTGATAACTGCTACGATGAAGCGTTGGCGGGCTATGCCAAAAATATTGAACTAAAACTTTTACCAGACAACATGGTTTCAGTGAAAGATGATGGCCGTGGTATCCCGGTCGAAAAGCACAAACAAACTGGTAAGTCTACCTTGGAAACCGTCATGACTACTTTGCATGCGGGTGGTAAATTTGGTGGTGAGTCTTATAAAATTTCTGGTGGTTTGCATGGAGTTGGCGCTTCGGTGGTGAACGCTCTGTCGGCTTATGTCAAAGTCGAAGTGATACGCGACGGAGAATTATACGAGCAGGAATATTCACGGGGCGTGCCCAAAGAGGCGGTACGCCTGGTCGGCAAAGTTAAAGCTCCTAACGGTACCACTACAATCTTCCAGCCTGACCCGGAGGTTTTTAAAGAAATTGCTTTCAATTGGGAAACTATTATCACCCATTTACGCCAGCAGGCTTACTTGATTCGGGGGGTGCGCATTAGTATCACTGATGAGCGCAATCCAATCAGTCATCCTAATGATACTGGTAAGGTAATAAATGAGTATCCGTCACTGACTTTTTATTTTGACGGCGGGCTAGTCTCGTTTATTAAGTACTTCCTTAATCGTAACGCTGAAGCCAAGCATGATAATATTTTTTACACCAACAAAGAGGCCGAAGGTCTGCAGGTAGAAGTGGCTTTTCAATATACCGATGAAATTCAGGGTAAGGAACTAGGTTTTGCCAACAACATCCACACTGTTGAGGGTGGTATGCACATCACCGGTTTTCGTACTGCTAGTACGCGCGCACTCAATGACTACGCCCGTAAAAATGGCTATCTAAAAGAAAAAGACGACAATTTAACTGGCGAAGATATTCGCGAGGGTCTAACAGTGGTAATTTCGGTTAAATTACGTGAGCCACAGTTTGAAGGCCAGACCAAGGCTAAGCTGGGAAACCCGGAGGGGCGTACTGCGGTGGAGGGGGTGCTTAATATCGAGTTACCGGACTGGTTAGACCGCAACCCCAATGACGCGCGCGCCATTTTAGAAAAGGTAATTTTGGCTTCTAAGGCGCGGATGGCGGCCAAAGCGGCGCGTGAAAATGTCATTCGTAAGGGAGCGCTGGAGGGTTTAACTTTACCAGGCAAACTGGCGGACTGTTCGAGTCGTGATCCGAGCGAATCTGAGTTGTTTATCGTCGAGGGCGACAGTGCCGGAGGCTGTTGGGATGGAGACACAAAAATTGCCTTAGTCGACGGAAGGAATTTATCTTTTAGGGAGTTGATCGAGGAAGACAAAAAAGGGGTGAAGAATTTTTGCTATACCATGCTAGATAATGGTCATATGGGCATCGCTCCGATCATGTACCCTAGAATTACCAAGAGAGCGGCTGTAGTTATAAAAATAATTTTGGATAATGGAGAACAATTGGTTTGTACTCCGGATCACCCATTTAGATTAGTAGACGGTTCTTACCATTCAGCGAGTGAATTAAATCCGACACACAGTCTAGCTCCTTTGTATCGGAAGGTTTCTAAAAAAGAAGGAAACTACACTCTGGATGGTTATGAGATGGTTTTTGATCCTAAGGCCAAAAAGTGGAATTACACCCATGTCTTAGCTGACCTTTATAACTTGAAATCTGGGGTCTATGCCGCGGGTAATGGTAAACATCGACACCATGTAGATTTCAACAAACGAAATAATAACCCGACTAATATAGATCGCTTATCATACGAGGATCATATGATGGTACATTATAGTAATATTAAACACACCCTGCTTCGGCCGGATGTGCAAAAACGAGCGATCGAGACTAAGCGAAAACCGGAATTTAGAGAAAAAGCAAAACAAAAAAGCTTAGAAAACAGAGCGTTGTTTAGTGAAAATGCCAAAAAACAATGGGAAAATGCGGAGTATAAAAAATTTATGGGCGAAAAGTTTTTGGAGTTTTATCGAAACAATCCAAAATATCAGAAGCGTAATAATGAGCTACTTAATTTAAGTCAAAAGGAATATTGGGCTAACCAAGAAAACCGCAAAAAACAGTCCGACGGTACCAGAGTATATTTCGAAAATCATCCGGAAAAGAAACTACAGTATTCCGAGGCATCGATTGGACAGTGGCAAGACCAGACATTAAAAAAATGGCGTAGCGAGAAAACTAGAGAACAGTGGACACCAGTCTTCAGAGATAAAAGAAAGACTGCCTATAACCAAACTTATCTAAATAAAGCACTGGCCGTGTTAGGCCAAATTTATCAGCAGGAAAAACAAATCGATCTAGAGCAGTATAATCAAATTAGAAAAGAGACTAACGATAAAAGTCTATTGCGTTTTGACACTATATTAGAAAGATTTTTTGGTAACGATCGCCAAAGATTTAATGATGCTGTAAAAAATCGCAACCATCGAATCAAGAAAATTATCAAGCTCAAAAAGAAGGTTGATGTCTATGATATTGAGGTTCCGGGTACCCATAATTTTGCCTTAGCCAGTGGGGTGTTTGTGCATAATAGTGCCAAGCAAGGGCGCAACCGTCGTTTCCAAGCGATTCTGCCTTTGAAGGGTAAAATTTTAAATGTGGAAAAAGCGCGTATCGATAAAATTCTTGGTTTCGCCGAAATTCGTGCGCTAGTGATTGCCATGGGTGCGGCCATTGGTGATGAATTTGATATCAGTAAGTTGCGTTACCATAAAATTATGATCATGACCGATGCTGATGTCGATGGTGAACACATTCGCACCCTTTTGTTAACGCTATTTTATCGCTATTTTCCAGAACTAATTAAGCAGGGCCATGTTTATATTACTCAGCCGCCGCTTTATAAAATTCACAAAGGCAGTGTGGAGCGTTACGCCTATAGTGATGGTGAGCGCGACCAGATCATTAAAGAGTTGGTGGCGGATCAGATAAAAAAAACTGAAGACAGAAAGTCGAAAAAAACGACTGAAAAGGAGGGTCCCGCCGACGCCAAAGCTTTGGCGGGCGAGTGGGAGGTATCAGAATTGGGTGATAGTCGACTGACCAATACTATCGCACCAGAAGCCAAAATTGCCGGGCTGAGTATTCAGCGCTACAAGGGCTTGGGCGAAATGAACGCCGAACAGTTGTGGGAGACCACCATGAATCCAGCCAACCGTGTTTTGCTACAAGTTAATTCGGCTGATGCCGAGGCGGCCGATGAGATTTTTGAGATTTTGATGGGCAATGAAGTAGCGCCACGCAAAAAGTTTATCCAGACCCATGCCAAGAACGTCAAGAACCTGGATATATAGCAAAAATTGACTTTTTACGCTTTAGTATGTTAGAGTAGTCAAATCTAAAAACCAAGGGATGAGCAACACTTCTAATTTTTTCAAAGATGTTTGGGCGGAGATGCAACGGGTACATTGGCCCACCCGCCAGGAGACGGTTAAGTACACCCTAATTGTCGCTGGCATGAGTATTGTTTTGGCGGCTTTTTTGGGCGGACTAGACATTATTTTTAGCTTCGTGCTTAATCGTTTAATTACTCATTAGCCTATGGCTAGACAAATCAATACCGGCGAACGTAACTGGTACGCAATTCATACCTACGCTGGTTACGAAGATAACGTGGCGCGCAACTTAAAACAGCGCATTCAATCACTTGCCAAAGAGGATAAGATTTTTAATGTCATTGTACCGAAAGAAAAAAAGATTAAGATTCGTGGGGGCAAGCGTGAAACGATTGAAGAAAAGATTTATCCCGGCTATGTACTAGTGGAGATGATCGTTACGGATGACTCCTGGTACGTAGTGCGTAATACGCCGAGCGTCACCGGCTTCATTGGCGCCGGCACCATCCCGACCCCGCTTTCCAAAGAAGAGGTAGATTCGCTGATGAAGCGCATGGGGGTGGATGAGCCAAAGTATCAGTTTGATATTGTGGCGGGGGATAATGTGAAGATCGTGGATGGTCCGTTTAAGGACTTCGATGGTCGGGTGGCGGAGGTGGACACTGAACGAGGCAGACTTAAAGTGTTAGTGACGATGTTCGGGCGTGAGACGCCGGTAGAACTAGATTTTTTGCAGGTGAAGAAGCTATAAGAAGTCTAAGGACTAATGTCTAGAGTCTAGAGCAGAAAGAGAGAAAATAAATGTATTATCGCTTTGAAAATTTGGACGTATGGAAATTGGCAAGGTTATTCAGTGTTGAAATTTACAGAATTTCGAATAAATTTCCAAAGAGCGAGATTTTCGGACTAATTAGTCAGATTCGTAGGGCAGCAATTTCAGTGGCTTTAAATATCGCAGAAGGCAGTAGCCGTGGCTCTGACCTTGAGTTTAAGAGATTCTTAAGGATTTCACTCGGATCAATTAGTGAGGTTGTAACTACGCTATATATTGCTTTAGACCTCGAATTAGTAACAAAAAATCAGTTTGATAATTTGTACAAAGTTAGTGGCGAGTTAACCGCAAAAATTAAAGCATTAATATCAAGTCTGGGGAAAAAGTGATTGTCGTTAGTCCTTAGACCCTAGTCTTTAGACAAAACAAAATGGCAAAGAAAATAAAAACCAAACTAAAATTACAGTTAGAAGCGGGTAAGGCCACACCAGCTCCACCAGTCGGTACGGCATTAGGTCCGCATGGTATTAATATCCAGGACTTCGTAATGAAGTTTAACGAGGCCACCCGAGAAAAAATGGGGCAGGTGATTCCGGCTGAGATTACCATCTATGAGGATCGTACTTTTGATTTCATTCTAAAAACTCCACCGGCGGCCTTTTTAATTCGTCAGGCGGCCAAAGCGGAAAAGGGTTCGGGTGAGCCGAACAAAAAGAAGGTGGGTAAAATCAGCAAGGAGCAGGTCAGAGAGATCGCGCAGATTAAAATGGAAGATCTTAACGCTAATGATCTTGATGCGGCTGGTAAGATTATCGAAGGCACCGCCCGCTCAATGGGCGTAGAAATTAAATAAGCCTGGTTGCGTCCTAGACAATTTCCTCTATACTAAAAACGGCCGATGGTAGGCCGTTTTTAGTTACTTTGACAACGAAAGGAGACAGATCATGCTTTTTGGTATTCCTAATCCACATCCCGGCTTCTTTCTTGTTTTGGAAGGGATTGACGCCTGTGGGAAGTCCACCCAGCTAAAGTTGATAGCTAAGTGGTTGCGGGAATCTCTCCGCAACCCTAACCAGAGGGTGCTGGTTACGAAAGAACCGGACCCGGACAGTGAGTATGGTCGATTTATCTACCAAGACCTGAAGAAGCGCGACGGTCTCAACCACACTGACCCAATCAGTTTTCAGACTTGGTATGCAAAGGAGAGTTTGGCTCGGATGAGAGATCTAGTCATCCCACGCCTTAAACTTGGTGATATCGTGCTTTCGGATCGCTACCGGACTTCTCTGGTTTACGGTGTTCGTGGCGAATCTAGTCGGGAAGAAGATTTGTCGGAGTTGCTCCAGATGAATTGGAGCATTCTGGGTGAGAAATTTGTTCGCCCGGATCTGACGATTATCTATGACATCCCGGCTGAAATGGCGGTCGCAAGAATGCGGTCGGCTGGCAAGGCCGTTGATAGTCACGAGCGGTTAGATAAATTGCAGGTAGTGCGTAGGAGTTATTTGCGCTGGGACCGTGACGTAAGGCCCAAATATTTCAACCTGCAAGTCAACAACAAAGATGGTAGTCCGGAAGAAGTCTTTCAGCGTTCCAGATTACGTCTGGAGTGTGAGTTGGCAAGGTTCTTGCGTTAAAAAGGAGGAGGCGTATGAAGTTCTATCTGGCAGTGAGTATGACCAGCGGACAGAATCCGCTGTTGGCTAGATCGATTGTCGATTGGCTGGAAAGCGAGGGGCACGAGGTGCTGGATCGGCATGTGGCTTATGCAATGGGCAAAGAATCCATGGATGAGTTCTGCCGTAATGCCAAACTTGATCTGACCGGTCTGACCGAGCGCGAGATTGCGAACAAGGTGCGTGATCAAGGTCTGCGCTGGGTGCGACGGTGCCATCGTTTCATTGGGATCTTCTTTGGCACCAGCGACGGGCGGGGAATGGAGTTTGAACACTTGCGCCTACTGCTGGAACTCGAACTCAACGGCAAGATCGAGATCTTTGGTGGGGCTGCTGCCGTCTGCAGGAAGATGCTCTGCATTTTCCCCAGCGGTCAGAAGTCGAAAATGGTTTTTGGCATCAGCGATGCCGAGAGTCAATACATTCACCAAGAGTTTGTCTTCGGCGAAGCCGAAGTTCTGCCGGCCATCCAGGCTTGGCTGAAAGGAGAGGAAGAATGACGAAATTAAGTTATGATGAATTAAGCCAACTCAGACAGTATGTCACGGATCCCTACAGCAATGTTTTTGCAGTCTACCCCAAGCTGTCGGGTATCGTGGGAGCGGTGTTTGCGCGCTACAGTCGATCGCGCGACGGTTTCAAGGAGATCTTCTGGCGTGAGTTTATCAAAGAAGGTGTCACAGATCAGCGCCGAGCAGCCGACCTGGTAGAGCGGGTACTAAATCAGTTCGGTGACGATTCGGTTGGCGAGTTGGAGGGAGCCTGGCTTTGTTTTGAAGATATCTCCAATCTGGCCACCAAGACAATCGAAGACCATCGTATTGGTGGATCACCGATTGAAAAGTCTTCGCGCTACGTCTTTTATGATGACTTGGACGAGCATGGCAATTTCCGTTATCTGCTCGTACCGGAAATCATGGCTGGTCGGCTAGCCGGTACCTTCGTCGCCGGGATGGATCGCATCTTCACAATTTACCGTGAACTGATCCCGCGCTTGTCCGAGTATTTCACCAGACTCAAACCGAAAGAGGAGGCGGAGTATGACATTTTGGGTAACGGGAAAAAGATTAGGCTAGCCGATACGGATCGGCTTAGCGACAACGTTCGCCTTCGTTTTCTCAAGGCTTGGGAAAACGACATTCGGAGCAAGACCTGCGATACGTTGCGTATTCTTTTGCCCGCCTGCACGCTTACCAACATGGGCATCTTTGCCAATGGTCGCTTCTTCCAGAATCTCCTCTCCAGCCTGTGGGAACAACGCTTATTGGAGATGAATTTTTTGGGAGATTCAGCTAAAAAAGCCC
>MGKD01000003.1 GCA_001794605.1 Candidatus Yanofskybacteria bacterium RIFCSPHIGHO2_12_FULL_45_19b
CATGCGGGTCGGGCCAATTACTGCCGATAAACCTTCCAGGCCATTCGGCAACGGATAGCGCGTGATAATCACTGACTCATCCTGTGTTTCTTCGGCCGGAGTTTCTTCGCCGATATAAATTGTAACACCATCATCCGGAATATCTCCTAGCAACGCCCGGTAAAAATCCTCAAACTCATCAAATAAACTACCAAACTGCCCCCACTCTCTGCCTAGCTGGAATTCTGGCGAGCTGAAAATATTATTAAAACCAGATTTAAAAAACTCATCAGTATCAACAATGCCACTGATCGCTAGCTGATCAGTTAACTGGGCGATGGTTTTCGCCAAGTTGTGACTAAGCTGATAAGGATTATCCTTGGCTGGTGTAATAGTACGGTCAATCAGCTGTTTATCTTTCTCCGGCAACTCGCTCTGTTTTTCCGCCAGCAAGTTATTCACAAAACTACGATAAGCCTGATCAGTCGGAATTCTCCCCGCCGAGGTGTGGGGCTGTTGTAGGTAGCCCTCTTCTTCCAGAGTATTCATTTCTGCCCGCAAGGTCGCTGGACTGCAATCAAAACCACACTCCTCCGCCAACCATGCCGAACTCACCGGCTCCGCGGTTTTTACATACTCCCGAATAATGGTATCTAGTATTTTCGCTTGGCGGTCAGTCATGATTCTAGATGGAATAATGAATTAAGTATAAGGTATTAGGCTTAAAACCATAATACATAATTCTTGGTTCCTAATTCATTCTAATCAGTTGGCAGTCTCCAGTCAAGAGTGCCAGTTATGAACACGGCGTGTATCCACGACTAATAATTAGTATGGGCAAAAAAGTAACAACCCCGTGGTCTCGTTTTGCGAGACTTTACGGGGTCAAGAGTGCTAGTTGTGGATAGTCCACACTTCAAAAATTAACATTGACAAATGCTTGAGTAAGTCTATTGTTACACGGTCAGCCTTTCACATTAACCGAGAATTGTCTCCTTCCAGGAGGGTTTATGTCCGAGTACCTTTTTCATGAATTTGCGGCAAAAATGTTGACCGAAATTAAAGTCAACCCTGCAAGAAATTGGGCGGGCGGCTTCGAAGCAGGCAGGCTGTCAGCCGTTCTTGAAATATTGGGAGGGAGCCAAATGCCAGTTACGGCTGCCCACCAGATCGCCAAAGATAATTCGGATTTGCCTAATTTGCTGAGAAAAATGGGGCTAAATCCGAATTTAGTGAGGCTTGCTACCGTGGTGCTCGACAATCTTGCACATCGCGAGAACCTGACCTCTGTTCCACCTTCCCTTCCATCTCCCCTGAAGAACCTCAATCCCGCAGACACAGGATTTCACCGGGAGTAAAGCTCCTCCCCGCCCCCACTGAGGCCCCGCCCGTTGGGGGCCTCAATATTTTTATACTCAGTTGTTTTTACCCAAAATAATGTTTAGACTCTTGTTCAGTCCTCCACAATCTATGCAAAAGGAGTAGCCTATGAAAAAAGGTGAGAACAAGAAACCCGAGACCGCACCTTGCAAAATCAGGGTTCTAAGCCTGGAACTTTGCACCTACGACAACGAGATGGGCAAGCGAATTGCCCTTGCGCTGACGGACGGCTTTGAAATGATGTGCCCACCAGTATTTATTGGCCTTGGAGGAGCGCGGAACTTCAACATTGAGCCAATATGGCCCCATTTTCTGGTTCTTCTGAAAAAGGACCTGCGCCCGAAACCGAAGAGTTGAAGAAAGGAGATTCAAATGTCCTTCAACGTGTATTTTTCAAGAACCGACTCAAATGACGCAAAAGCCCATATTACCAGGCTCATAAGCTTGAGGGAGGTTAAAAAACAACTGCAAGAAGGTGGCTACCAGAGAAGAGAAGAGGTCGTCGGCTTCATATCAGTTGGTGGAAGCTCTGGGACCAAATTCCAAGATCTATTGGCAAGTGAAGGGGAACTTCGTTTCTTGGAGGAGATACTAACAGAGGCGTGGCGTACCGGTGCTGTACATGGAGCATCCACCATGGCTGAAAAGACGATAGAGCATGAGTTAAGTCAACTACGTGAAAATCTCTAGCTCATTTTCCGCCACATCTAAACTGCGCCTCTTCGAAACCAGCCCCGCCAAGTTTGGCGGGGCCTCATTATTTTTTACGACAAAACTCACTAGCGAGCCCCAGCTAATAAAACTTCCATTAAAAAGCGGGAGCTCTACAAAATCGAAGGTAGAGCGAAGTAGAATGCTGATAAGTAAATCAAGCACGGCTTCGCCCGTAGATTTCTTATCTAATTCTACGAGCGGAACCGGAAGATTTTGTTAGCGAAAGCGGTAGGAAGTTTTATTGGCTGGGACGAGCGAGTCTGTTATAATATCCCCATGGAGCGAATCTCTTTTGGGAATACCGCACTGACTTTAGTAAACCGTCCAAGCGCTAACGATATTCAGTCCATTCAGGCTGGTCGCTCTTTTCATCCGTTGGTAATTAGCGAGTTGAGTCGCCTAACCTTACATCCAAAAATCGAACACTACCCCGACCACGCCTTTTTAATTTTTCATTTTCCACAATTTGATCGCAAAACGCATGAACTGCTTTCCACGGAAGTAGATTTTATCCTTACCAACAACGAACTTTGGCTAGTACAATACGGCGACTTGGAACCACTGGATGCTCTCAAGCGTAAATTAGTCAAAGATCCAGAACTACAAGCCGAGTTTTTCCAAGCCGACGCCAGTTTCCTGCTCTACAAAATTCTCGAACATCTGTTTTCCTCGCTCTTCCCTCAACTTGATCACATTATTAATAAGGTTGATCACCTTGAATCAGAAATTTTCTGCGGTGGCGCAGATGATTTAGTAGAAAAGATCTCCCTACTGCGCCGTGAAGCGATTGCTTTTAAACGCACCGTGCGCCCCAATACAGAAATCCTAAAAGAAATTACCGTCGGTAATGGCGTATTTTTTGGTGGTGCCGCTCTCCCCTACTTTGGTGACCTCGCCAGTCTGTGTCGACGTCTAAATAGTTTGATTGATAACCAAATCGAAACGTTACAAGTACTACACGAAACCAATACTGCCATGCTCTCGAGCCGTCTCTCACACATTATGCGCCTGCTAACCATCTTTTCGGTAATCGTCTTCCCACTTACCCTGATGGCCTCCATCTTCAGTATGCGTGCTTCTGGTATGCCCTTTATCGGTCAACCCTATGATTTCTGGATAATCATCTGCTTCATGGCTATAGTCGCCCTAAGTATGTTAGGCTACTTCAAGCGCAAAAAGTGGATGTAACCAACCTTTACCATTTTCCAGTTACCATTAATTAGCCATCTCTCCATTTTTCAGACAATGTTGAAATGAAACAATGGTAAATCAATGGAAAGTGATATGTGTTAAGTGTTTCCCTCCATGCTTCATCTCTACAACACTCTAACTCGCAAAAAAGAGGCTTTCCACCCACGCGAAGGAAAGCAAGTTAAACTATTTGTCTGCGGACCAACCGTTTATGACTATTCGCATATCGGTCATGCTCGCACCTACGTTGCCTTTGACGTCATTGCTCGTTACTTGCGCCAGCAAGGCTATGCCGTGACTTATCTGCAAAACATTACCGATATTGATGATCGGATTATTGAGCGTGCCCAACAGAACAAAAAAGATTGGCAGGAAATTTCCACTGAGTTTACTAATGCCTACCATACCGACATGAAAGCCCTTGGTATCGATGGCAAGATAGAGTTCGCTGTTACTACTGACTTTATCCCCCAAGTGGTCAGTCAAGTTAAACGCCTATTAGAAAAAGGGGTGGCTTACAAAATTGAAGACGATGGTTACTACTTTGATCTGAGCAAGTTTTCTGATTACGGCAAACTATCGGGGCGTAAAGCACTGGCGGCTGATGACGCAGTTAGTCGTATTGATGAGAGTATTAACAAGCACAATGCGGGCGATTTTTGTTTGTGGAAATTTAGCCGTCCCGGTGCCAAAATTGCCCTTCTGTTGAGGTCAGCCGCGAAGTCGTCCCCAGAACCCGCCTGGGACTGGGAAACGGGACGCCAAAAGGCAATCGGCTCAACACCAGAGCAACATCGGGACGGGGACGGCCGGCCCGGTTGGCACATTGAAGATACTGCCATCACTGAGCACTTTTTCGGTTCACAGTATGACATTCACGGTGGCGCGCGCGATTTAATCTTCCCCCATCACGAAGCGGAGATTGCCCAGATGGAGTCGATCTCCGGACAAGTGCCGTTGGCTAAGTATTGGCTCCACACTGGTTTTCTGACGCTTAATGGCCAGAAGATGTCAAAATCATTGGGTAATTTTATTACCATTCGTGACCTCCTAGAAAAATATGACGCTACGGCTATTCGTCTGTTAATCTTGAGCACGCACTATCGTTCGCCGATTGATTACACCGAAGACAGTATCAAGGCCGCCGCGGCTGGGGTCCAGCGTATCAGCGAACTAATTAGTAAATTAAGCGCCTTAAAGGCCAACCCCGCCTCCTATGACACCATCGGCAAGTTGCTTAGTACCACTAAACAAGAGTTCGCCACCGCCATGGACGATGACTTCAACACCGCACAGGCCTTAGCCGGTATATTCAAATTGATCCGCGAGGTTAACACCCAACTACGCGACAACCGCGTCAGTGATGCCGCCGCCCAAGAGATCTTGGCACTACTTGGTAATTTCAACCAAGTTTTGGGAATTATTCCGACCAACATTGAGACTGTCCCAGGCGAGATTACTCAATTAATCGAAACCCGGGAACTACTGCGTCGCGACAAGCGTTACTCCGAAGCCGACGATGTTCGTGCCCAAATCACCGCCAAAGGCTACCGCCTCGACGACACCAGCAACGGGCCGCTTATATCTTGCAAATAATCCATTCTGTCTATTCTATTGTAATCCCATAGCCTTTTTTCTTGATGAGGTTAGTAATTACTCTAATTTTACCCCCTCCGTTTTTAAAAGTAAGGTGAGTTAACCTACCCTACAAACTATGCGCGATCGCACCAAGTTTGTAGAAGCTTGTCAGAGACTAGCGCAATCAGCTTTATCGCACCGGACGAAAGATGGCTGAGAGGCAAGGGCCGAGCGCTTCATCCACAGCTAGTCCACCACTCCTCCCCCATCCGATTTGGCGGATCTTTAAATTTAAATATAATCAGAGCATGGTTAACTCCTCCACCGACAAATCAATCTCCAAAGATCGTCTTCCACCGCAAAATATTGAAGCCGAGAAGTCAATCCTCGGCGCAATCTTGTTAGACAAAGAATCCTTGAACAAGGTAATTGATTTTCTTCATCCTGACTACTTCTACAACCGCGCTCACCAGATAATTTTTACCGCCATGCTCGAGATGTTTGAGAAGCGCGAACCGATTGATCTCTTAAGCCTTTCCAACAAGCTCGACGAAATGAAACAGTTAGATCTAGTGGGTGGTTCCGGCTATCTAACCACTCTGGCCAACACTGTCCCGACCGCCTCGCACATTTCACACTACGGCAAGATTGTTGAACGCAAAAAAATTCTGCGTAATTTGCTCGCCTCCGCCTATCATATTATTGAGCTCGGTCAGGATGAAGATCGCGACATTGAAGACATTCTTGACCAGGCTGAGCAAAAACTCTTTTCCGTTTCACAAGGCTCCAGTGCCAATAGCTTTGCCCCTATCGGTGGAGATTTAATCAAAGAGGCCTTTGAGCGCATTGACCGCTTACACAAAGGTGATGGCGTCTTGCGTGGCTACTCTACTGGTTATTATGACTTGGATGCTTATTTGGGTGGTCTGCAAAAATCGGATTTAATTGTTTTGGCAGCTCGCCCATCGCTGGGGAAAACTACACTCGGTCTTGATATTGCCAAAAATGTCGCTCAAAAATCCGGTATTCCAGTGGGTATTTTTAGTATTGAAATGGCCAAAGAACAAATTGTTGACCGCTTGATCTCGGCCGAAGCTAATATTAGTTTGTGGAAACTGCGCACCGGTAAACTTTCTTCAGAGGGTGACGGTAACGATTTTCAAAAAATTGCCCTCGCGTTGGACAATCTATCTAAAACCAAAATTTTTGTCGACGACACCCCTTCACCGACAATTTTACAAATGCGTGCTATGGCGCGCCGCATGCAAGCCGAACATGGCTTGGGTTTATTAATGGTGGACTATCTGCAACTAATCCGCCCCACCCGGGTTACTGACAGTGAGGTTCAACAGATTACTGAAATTTCCCGCAACTTAAAAGCTTTGGCCAAAGAACTGAATATCCCAATTTTAGCCATCTCCCAGCTTTCGCGTAATTCCGAGATGCGCACCGATCAGCGGCCAAGGATGTCTGATCTACGCTCTTCTGGTAGTATCGAACAAGACGCCGATGTGGTATTAATGATCTACCGCGAGGATAAAGTTAAAAAAGATAGTATGAAAAAAAATATCGCTGAGATCATGATTGAAAAGCATCGCAACGGCCCGACTGGGGTGGTAGAGTTGTATTTCGATGAAGATGCGGTCAGCTTCAAAAACCTCGCTAAAAACATATAACATTTCCCAATTACCATCAATTTAATCATTTAGACATTTGTGCATTTTCAGACAATGTTAAATGAAACAATGGTAAATCAATGGGAAATACTAAGTGAAATATGGTAAGTAATTCACATGAGTAACAAATTTAAAAAGGCAATTGAATATTTTAGCAAGTTGCAAGGTATCGGGCCGCGCCAAGCGAGTCGGATTGTTTTTGCGCTACTAAACTGGCCCGCCAGCGAAATTAAGGCTTTCGCCCGGGCGATTGACGAGCTGGAAAGCGGTATCACTTTTTGCGAGGAGTGTTTCAATTTGAGCGAACAAACCCGTTGCCAGATTTGTATGAGCGCTCAGCGTGAAAGAGAAAAAATCTGTGTCGTAGAGAAAATTGTTGACCTACAGACTATTGAAAAAACTGGCCTCTACCGTGGTCTTTATCATGTATTGGGTGGGGCGATTAATCCGGTAGAAGGAGTACTGCCAGCTAATCTGCGCATTAACGAGCTGGTTAACCGAGTAAAAACCCTACAGGTCAATGGCAATGGCCTGGTCCCCGAAGTAATCCTTGCTACCAATCCCAACACTTACGGCGAAACCACCGCGCTCTATTTAACCGAGGTGCTTACTCCACTAAGTATAAAAATAACCCGCCTAGCACGCGGGTTATCAAGCGGTTCTTTTTTGGAGTACACCGACGCCACAACTTTACAAAACGCCTTCAAAAACCGCAGATAGAACATTTAACATTTCCCAATTACCATCAATTTATTCATTTGGGCATTTGTTCATTCTCAGACAATGGAACAATGGTAACTCAATGGAAAATGATAAATGGAATATGGTAAATAATTACCCCTTAGGAAATAGCTGTCCCGCTACCTGCTTAGCCGTCGCCAAAATCCCCTCCTCACCCGGCAACACCAATCGCTCCTCACGGCGAAATGGTTTCAGGGTACCCTCAGCCAACTGACGCAAAACGTCAATCTGCAACTCCCACTCAGCAGGTAGAGTGCGCTGTTGCAAACTAACTGGTGTATCATCGGGTAAAATCTCCACTCGCTTGGTACCCAGCAACTCGCCTTCATCATACTGTTCGGTAACCAGGTGTGCTGTCGCCTCCGTCCAGAAATCCCGCTGTACCGCCCGCACAAAATACAGACGAGCACAGTGCACGCGCATACCATACATCCCCTGCCCACCAAAATCATAACCCGGATAACCCGGATCCAATGGCCCAAGATGTTGGTTAATAATCTTGCCCTGATAAGTAGTAATCAGGTTAGCCGGCGTCAACGGCATCCAACCGTACTGGCCAATGACATCGATTTGTCTCGCTTGGCAGGCCGTAACTAACGCCTCACCAAACGCTTCGCGCGTAGCATAATCTTTTGGTCTAATTACCAGAATATCCTCTTCCGAAATTCCCGCCTGTTTGGCACGCTGAATCCCCCCTGCTTCCGAGCGGCTAGAAATCACCAGTCTCGGTTTGATCCCCTTTAGCTTGCCAGAATTTACTGCCAGGGCAATTGCCTCCATGGTGGTTCCGCCACCCGAGATTAACATTGCTAGATTGAGAATTTTTTCCATTGGTTTTTGTGTACCTCCGTTTTTAATGATCAACATTAAAAATACCCGCTTATGCGAGTATTTTCAAGATCTCCACCGTAGTCTCCGGCTGACGATGGCCCTTCTTCTTGCGATAACGCGTTTTGTTGTGATATTTAAAAACTACCTTTTTGTCACCTTTACCCTGGGCTAAAACCTTGGCGTGCACCTTGGCCCCCTCGATTAAGGGCAGACCGATCTTGGCAGTATTGTCAGCTTCGTCACCCACCATTAGAACTTGGTCAAAATCGAACTCCTCACCGACCGGTTGAGTGAGCTTTTCAATGGCTAACTTGTTGCCGGGTGAAACCTTATACTGTTTTCCGCCGGTTTTTATGATCGCGAACTCCATAATAATAAATTGGTGAGTCCCGCCGAAGCTTCATCTGGTGAAGCGCAGGAGGACGAACTCCATGTTTTCTATGTTTCTTGATTCCTAAAAGATATAGCAGACTAACAAAAAAAGACCAAATGGTCAAATCTGCACTGTTTTAGTTATAGAAAAAGTAAGAGCCCTGAGCAGAATTGAATTCTGCGGAGGGCTCTGGTTCGAGGTACTGTTTCATTACTGTTGGAGTTATTCAGTCTCCTCCTTAGCATCATTGATCATCCGATTGGAGATCAGCATGAGCCCGATGGCGACACACAACAAATAGATGGCGTCGATCTTGTCGCTTGCTAACCATTGTCCCACGATGGCACCGATATAGATCAACACCGCAACAGCCCCAAAGATCTGTCCTAGGACTTTTTCTAGGTTTTGGCTCTTCGTCATCTTTTCTCCTTTTCCTTTCAAGGTAGAGTTCTCTAGAGTACTATTACCCCACCACAGAATTTACGGTGAATTCAGACTTACTGGAAGATTTGATTATAACACGTTCTATAATAATTGCAATATTTGCAGCCTCGACGGGAATCGAACCCGTGTTACATGAATGAGAATCATGTGTCCTGGGCCACTAGACGACGAGGCCTTATTTTTTATTCTGCCATTTTTTACTCTGTCTGACAAGTAGGAGATTTTTATTCCCTGGCTCGGCCATAATCTCCTCTACTACTCGCTCCATCCGTATCCCTTGTGAACCCTTAACCAACACAAAATCTCCGGATTGGATTAGTTCCTGCACCACCTTCGCTGCTTCCAATGAGTTATTAAATTCTTTGACGTTTTCAGGGGAAATTTGTTTTCTTGCTTCGGCCGCAATTAGTTTCGCTCGTTCGCCCACGCAAACCAAAACATCCACCACCTTACCCACCATTTGTCCAACCTGTTCATGCGCTTGGATGGTGTACTCTCCCAGTTCCAGCATATCGCCCAATACGGCGACCTTGCGACCAACTGGCAGGCCCTCAAGCGCTTCCAGGGCCACTCGTACGGCCGCTGGTGAAGCATTATAGCTGTCATCAATGATGGTGGCATTTTTAATGCCACCTAACACCTTTAACCGTCCGGCTGGACCAGAGTATTTTGCCAAAGCAACACTGGCCTGCCCCAGACTAATGCCGTAGCGTTTGCCCACAGCTACCGCGGCCGCGGCCGCCAAAGCCTGGGCCTTACCGAGCGAGCCATTGATTTTAAATTCTACAACCTCCCCGTCGTGATTAATATTAAAAGCTACCCCGGTCGGTTTATTGTTCATATTAATATTAATGTGATACGCCGACACCTGATAATCGGTTCCGGGATTGAAGCCAAACCTCTTACTCTCGCCACTGCGTGTGCCAAACACCTTCATCACCAAAGCATCATCACCATTAACTACCGCTAGCCCATTTGCTTTAACAGCATCGATCAGTTTTACTTTTTCTTTTGCTAAGCTGGTAGCATCAGGAAAAAATTCAACATGAGAGGGTATTTCTCCTACTGCATTTAACACCGCAACCTGGGGTGGAAAATTCTTTACCAAACGCTCAATATCGCCTGGATGGTCAGCGCCATACTCCAAAACTGTTACTTCGGGATAATTAGTTGCTTTGGGCGATAGCAGATCCAGCACTCCTCGCCAAATCACTTTGCCCCAAAACCAAGGACTACTACCGGAGGAGTAGTACTCTTCGGTCCAATTTCCTAAAATCGCCAAAGGCAGACCAACTTCATTATTTAAATTTCCTCCACTCAAACGTACTCTTTTGTGGCTAGACAAAACTGCCCCAATCATTTCCTTGGTAGTAGTTTTTCCCACATTGCCAGTAACGCCAATAATCTCTGGCTTAAATCTAGCCAGTTGGGCTCGTGCCAAAATAGTTAATATCGAGGCTAATAATTTAAACATGATTGTTTGCTTTGCCCGGCGTAGCTTCGACGCTATGGTCGAAGCGAAGAAGGGTTAGGCGGGATATGGAAGTAGTTTAACAAAAATTTCATCATATTGCCGAGCGATGGCGACAAGCTATCGGCCGCAAACTTGATCCCCTGTGGCTTTTCCATCTTTATTAGTACCACGAACTTGGGATCAAAGGCCGGCGCAAAACCCACCATATCATGAATAAATTGATCCGAATAGCCACCCTCCTTGGAAGCAATTTGTGCCGTACCGGTTTTTCCAGCAATGTCATAACCTTTTACCCGCGCCTTATCAAAACCAATTTCTACCACCTTAGCTAACATTTTTTTAATATCCAGGGTGGCACGTTCACTAACTGGGGTACCGATGATCTCGGTTTGGGTAATTTTTTTCTGACCGTCTGGCTCGGTGATTACTTTTGCCAGGTAGGGCTTAAGTAACTTCCCGCCATTAGCCAAAGCGGAGTAAGCATTAGTCAGTTGGATCGGCGTGGTAGCTATCCCCTGACCAAAAGAAGCGGTGGCAAAGTTAATTTTCCGCTTAGTATAAAGATTGGAGACGTCGCCACCGATTTCACCAGCCAAATCAATCCCGGTAGGCTGGCCAAAGCCAAAATTAATAACATAGTCTAAAAAATTCTCATCTCCCAATCGGTCTTCAGCAAACATTGCCCCAGTGTTAAGAGATTTTTCTAATACCTGATACATCGTTTGCACCCCATTACTTTTTTCGTTGTAATTTTTAATGTGATAGCCATTCAACACTACCTCGCCAGCATCAAAATAGGTGGTTTCTGGTGTTAATGCCCGCTTATCGAGCGCTCCACTCATCGTAACTGGCTTAAAAGAGGAGCCGGGCTCAAACATTTCCTGTACGCTCTTATTGGTAAAGTCGCTCAGTTGGTAATATTGATAGCGATTAGGATCAAAACTAGGCGAACCGGCCATCGCCAGAATTGCTCCGGTATTGGGATCTTGGACAATAATATTACCATTTTCCGGTTGCCACTTTTCCATCAAGTAATTCAACTCCTTTTCAGCAAAGGCTTGAATGTTGCGGTCAATGGTTAAAACAATATCACCGGTTTTGCTTACTCCAGAGATTTCTTGGCCACGCAAAATCTTGTCGTAATAGCCCTCCACCCCATATTGGCCGGAACGCGCCTCACCACTATAACCAACAAAGCCCAAAGTTTGCGCTAAAAAATTACCGGCTGGATAGTAGCGGCGTACTTCCTGCCCCACTTTAACTTCTGGCCAATTTAAATTTTGCACCACGCTAATCTGTTCTGCGTCCGGATCGCGGACGATTACCTCAAAAGGGTCGGCTCGGTTTTCTAAATGACTAGAAATTTCTATAGACGATATTTTCAAAAGTTCTGACAGTTTACTGGTTAAAGTCTCAGTATCACGGGCTGATTTCGGAATAACGTAGATATAAGGAAATAACTTATTAGTAGCCACCAAGTATGGGTCATCGCTCGATTGATCAGAAATATAAATATTACCCCGCTCAACACTATTCTGTTGCTGACTGGCGTATTGAGCATCCGAACGCTGGCGCCAACTATCGCCTTGGAGATAAGCCAAAAAAACCAGCCGATAAAACAAGCCTCCTGCCGCCAAACAAAGGAGGAGGAGAAAGGTGTTTACCCGCCAGCGTCCTAACATAACTAATTTTGTGCCAAACTAGTATCACTAAAAATAGAATCCGGAACAGCTTGTTCCACCAGCCCAGCATTTTGTGCAAAAGCCGATAAATTGCTCAGAGTTGAAGTGTTAGCTTGTTGGGCCGCCAAATCACCATGTCGGACGGTTAAATCAGCCAGTTGGTTATTCATTTGTTTTTCCTGGTAAGCGATAGTAACCAAGCGATTAGCTAAAAAGACATAGTATAAAACTAGGCCGGCGGCCACCACCAACAAGGCGCAGTTTAAAACTGCCGCCCAATTATTTGTACTCGCCCAAATTTGCTCAGCGTTGATTTTGTTATTTTTTTGAAGGTTAGTTAGTTTCAGAGCTGGACAACGAGGCGTTCCTCTCGTTGGCTACTTTTTTTACTATTCTTAAGTGGGCACTGCGCGCCCGTGGGTTGGCATTCACTTCGCTAAAATCTGGCTTTACCACGTGCTTGTTTAACAGTACTACCACCCCAGCTTTCTCCCATTCTTTAAACTTGGTTTTTACAATCTTGTCCTCCAGCGAATGAAAACTAATTACTGCCAACCGACCATCAATATTTAAAATTTTTAGCGCTGCCTCTAAACCGTGTTCAATATTTTCTAACTCACTATTTACCGCTAGGCGCAGAGCTTGAAAAGTTTTGGTAGCCGGATTGAGCCGTCTTTGTTGGTACCAATGCGGTACCGCCTGCTCAATCGCCGCGACTAGACCATCGGTGGTAGTAATCGCTCCCTGCTGTCGCACCTCCACTATGCCACGTGCAATTTTTTCCGCGAACCCCTCTTCGCCATAATCTTTGATAATGCGCACCAGTTCTCGCTCTGGCCAAGTGTTAATAATCTCCATCGCTGTCAAAGTAGTACTTCGGTTAAACCGCATATCTAAATCTTCCACTTTTTGAAAACTGAAACCGCGCCCACTCTCATCTAAATGCCAACTAGACAGACCAAGATCAAACAAGATCCCGTCCACCTGATTAAAATCATATTGTTCAGCGATCTTTTTTAGATTGGTGTAACTATCATTCACCACTGTGATGCCTTCTTTCAGACCGAGGTGCTCGGCCCGTTTGACCAACTTGTCGGCCAACTCACTATCCCACTCAATGCCCAACACCTGGCCACCCGGTTGCACTGAACACCACAAAGCAAAACCATGGCCACCGTGGCTAACCGTCGCATCAACAAACTTTTGTCCCGGTTGAGGATCAAGATATTGTAGTACCGCATTTAAAAGGACTGGTTTGTGCATGGTTTAGATTACTCCCAGCTCGCCCATCTTCTCCGCAATCTTATCGGCCTGCGCCTCGACACCATGCTTGTGCGCCTGCCATTTATCAAAATTCCAGATCTCCAAACGATTAAACAAACCGGCAATCACAATCTTCTTTCCCAACTGCCCGTATTCTTTCAAGTAATCTGGAATCAGAATCCGACCGAGTTGATCCGTTTCCACCTCCACGGCCCCCGACAAGAACAAGCGGACAAAACTACGGCTATCCTGTTGGACAAACGACAACCGACCCAACTTCTCTGCGAATACCTCCCACTCGCTAATTGAAAACAAGAACAGACAGCTATCCAACCCCTTGGTCAAAACTGCTCGCTCACCAATCTCTTTACGCAGTTTAGAGGGGATAGCTACCCTCTTCTTGGCATCAATCGTATGGGTATATTCGCCGATCAGCATAGTAAGCTAAATTGATAAGACAACCTTCTTATCCTTCCGACATTGCACTGCCGAGCTTTCGCACCACGGTACACGAAAGTTATTTTCACCACTCTTATCCACAACCTAACACTTTAATACCTATTATATACACTTAATCTCCGCTGAACAATGTGCATAACTTTTTTCGCTTTAATCCACCCCTCCCCCACTAATAAATCCCCATTTCATTGGGGATTTATTAGTGGGGCGAAATTCTCCGATTGAGTTATCAACTACTCTTGTGACTGGAGATTTTTGTGGGCGCTGCTGGAATCCCCGCCTGCCTACGCCTGACGGCGTAGCCGGATGGCGGGCAGGGAACTCTCCCTTTCGAATGTGAATTCTAACTTATTACTTTGGTGTGGCTTTACAACCACGCTCGAACATATTTTAGCAAAAATCTCTGACTTTGGCGAACGCCTCCGTGCCGCCGCAAAGCGGCGGCTACGCCTCAAGCAAAATTTTGGGTTCACTGACA
>MGKD01000004.1:0-14181 GCA_001794605.1 Candidatus Yanofskybacteria bacterium RIFCSPHIGHO2_12_FULL_45_19b
CCAGAAATATAGGAGATCATGAGGTAAGTATAGGAAATTTAATGACAAATGGCTAATGCTAAATGACTAACCAATGACTAAATCCAAATACCAAATTATGATTTTGTCATTAGGATTTGAATAGTCATTAGTCATTTAGATTTAGTCACTACTTCAATGTTTAACCTCAAATCCAAATTCTCCCCCGCGGGCGATCAGGCGCAGGCGATCACCAAATTAACCAAAGGATTAAAAACTGGTCTCAATGCCCAGACCCTATTAGGTGTAACTGGCTCGGGTAAAACTTTTACCATCGCTAGTGTTATTAACGAGGTTAAAAAACCGACGCTGATTATTTCACACAATAAAACCTTGGCCGCCCAACTTTATCAAGAGTTTAAAGAATTTTTCCCGCATAACTCCGTGCACTATTTTGTTAGTTATTACGACTACTACCAACCGGAGGCCTACCTGCCCACTAGCCACACCTACATTGAAAAGGATGCTAAGATCAACCAAGAGATTGATCGCTTGCGCCACGCCGCCACGCAAGCTCTGCTTTCCCGCGATGATGTAATTATTGTCGCCTCCGCCTCCTGTATCTACAACCTCGGCTCACCGGAAGAATATGGCAAAATGAGTATGGAAATTTTTCAAGGGCAGAAAATTACTCCGAGCGAGTTGCATGCCAATCTGTTGCGCCTACAATATGCCCCGGACATTGAAATGGATCGCGGGAAGTTTCGTCACACCCCAGAGGAGTTTGAGATTATTCCTTCCACCGGCGATGAGCTGATCAAAATTCGCATCGCCAATAACAAAATTCAAAAAATTAAAGTAGCGAGGAATCTGGACCTGGAGAATAAGGATTTTTCTGATTTAGAATTTACCACCGTGGTACAAAGCAGAATCTTCCCGGCTAAATACTGGGTAAGTGATCAGTCTAAAATGGGCATCGCCTTGCAGAATATTCGTGCCGAAATGGACAAACAAACTTTGTGGCTCCGCCAGAAGGGCATGGTCGAAGAGGCCGCCCGCTTACGCGATCGCACGGAATTTGATATCGCCATGATTCGTCAGACAGATTATTGTTATGGCATTGAAAACTACTCACGTCATTTAGAATTTCGCCAACCCGGTGAGGCCCCTTATACTTTGATTGATTTTTTTGGCACCAAGCCAGATTTTTTGACGATCGTCGACGAATCACACATGACCATTCCGCAACTGCGTGGCATGTATAGCGGCGACTCTTCACGCAAGTCAACTTTGGTTAAACATGGCTTTCGTTTGCCTTCGGCTTTAGATAACCGCCCCCTGCGTTTCCCTGAATTTAACAAGCGTATCAAACAAACGATTTATGTTTCCGCCACTCCCAACGAGTACGAACTAAAAAAATCCGGCAAAAAAGGCTTGGTGGAACAGTTGGTCCGCCCGACCGGTTTGCTTGACCCCACGATTGAGATTGTCAAAACTGAAAAACAGGTTGAACACTTGATTGGTGAAATTAAAAATCGCGTTGCCCAAAACCAACGGGTATTAGTGACCACTATTACCAAGCGCATGGCGGAGGACATGGCCGAATATTTATCTGCTCAGGGCATCAAAGTTAATTATCTTCATTCGGAAATTAAAACTCTTCAGCGCGTGGAGATTTTGCGTGACTTGCGCATCGGTAAATACGACGTCATCGTCGGGGTAAACTTACTACGCGAAGGCTTAGATTTACCGGAAGTTTCACTGATTGCCATTCTTGATGCCGACAAAGAGGGTTTTTTGCGTAACGCCACCACTCTAATTCAAACCATGGGTCGGGCCGCTCGTCACTTACGTGGCCACGTTATTATGTACGCTGACAAAGAAACCAAATCCATGAAATCAGCGATTGCGGAAACCAAGCGTCGCCGTACCGTTCAGGAAAAGCACAACACCAAACACAAGATCACTCCGATTGGTATCAGCAAAAGTATTAACGATGGTAGTTTGCTGGATTCGTTAAAAGCCAAGGCCAACAGCAAGTCGGCTTGGTCACACTTACCCGAAACGCTTAGCCCGACCACCAAGATTAAAGAGCTAGAAAAGCGTATCGAAAAAGAAATTAAGCGTTTGAATTTTGAGACAGCGATTGCTTTGCGTGATGAGATCAGAGAGCTAAAAAAGAATGTGTGATAGCGATCTGGTCTTGCCTCGGCTAGCTGTCGGGGGAGATGCAAGCTTGGTCCCCGCCCTTAGGGCGGGGTTGCGCTCCGAGAGAGCAGTGAGCGCGAGCCGCAGGAGCGAGCGACTCACGGTAGCAAGAGGCGGGACCAGATCGCAATCACAAAGCCAACATACTTAGTCAAATGAAACTAGCACACGGAATATATAATATTTATAAACCGCCCGGACCAACCTCGCATGATATGGTGGATTTGGTGCGCAAACTGTCGGGCGAGAAACGGGTTGGTCATGCTGGTACTTTAGACCCGTTTGCGGAGGGGGTTTTGATTATTGCCGTGGGACGTGAATACACCAAGCAGTTGGGTCAGTTCTTGAAAAAAGACAAAACCTATATTGCCACCTTGCGCCTGGGGGCTAGTTCAGATACTGGAGATATAACCGGAAAGCTCACCCCCCGAGGTTCGACCTCGGGGGAGCGACCGACACGAGAGGAAGTTGTTGCCGTTTTAAAAAAGTTTGTTGGTGAGATTGCACAAACCCCGCCGGCTTATTCCGCTATTCAGGTTGCGGGCCAGCGCGCCTACGCGCTGGCCCGCCAAGGTCTTACCCCCAAGCTCGCCCCCCGCAAAATAACCATTTATTCCCTTAAGCTCCTCTCCTACCGTTGGCCTAATTTAAAAATCGAAACCAAGGTATCAAGTGGCACCTACATTAGGGTCCTAGCTGAAGATATTGGAGAAACACTAAAAACAAAAGCTTATTTAACCAAACTAATCCGCACCAGTGTTAGTGATTTTAAAGTTAACTCCTCGCTAAAACTGTAGTTGACTTCGGGGGCCCTACCATTTTTATATACAAAGTTGCCAAAATACTAAAACCTGTTATACTAACCTCACTGTTTAATTTTAACTATGCCTATCACTAAGTCAGCCAAAAAGGCTTTGCGTCAGACTAAACGTCGCACTGCCGCTAATCAATCGGCTAAGTGTAACTATCGCTCAGCCATTAAAGAGTTCCGTCAAGAGATGAGTGCCAAGAGTTTAGATAAAGCTGGCAATCTACTGCCCAAGGTTTATCAGGCCGTCGATAAGGCGGTTAAAAAAGGTGTCATCAAAAAGAACGCCGCCGCCCGTTATAAATCTCGCCTCACTAAAGCACTGAGCAAGAGCAAATAATTTCTTAGGCCGATTCATTCGCAATATTAGCTACCACTCCCAAACTGCCCAGCAAGGTAGCCAGCGCGGTACCACCATAACTCACAAAAGGCAAGGGGATACCGGTTAATGGCAACAGGCCAGAGATGGCGGCCATATTAATAATCGCCTGCCCCAAAATCCAGACCATTACCCCTAAAACGTAAAGTTGAGCAAACTTGTCATCAGCATTACGCGCAATGCCAATCAACTTCCAGGCTAGTGCTAAAAACAAAGCAATCAAGACACCCGCTCCCACCAGTCCTAGTTCCTCTACCGCAATGGCAAAAATCGAATCTCCGACTGGTTCAGGCAAAAACCCCGCCTTCTGCTGACTCTGACCAAAACCCACACCAAACACGCCACCCCGCCCAATGGCAATTTTGGCCTGGTTAATATGATAGGCAATCCCATGCGTATCGCTCTGTGGATTAGCAAAAGCCAATAAACGGTTATAACGATAGGGTGAGAAGTGTGCCAACAGGAAAAACCCGACGATTAAAACCAAGATCAACGCTCCGAAGTGTTTTAGCTCTGCCCCTGCAAACCAATACAGTGCGATAGCGATAGCGATAACAATTCCCAGCGTACCAATATCTGGTTGTAGTGCCAACATTAAAACAATAAACGCCAGCACCACTAAAAATGGTAACACCGAATAACTCCAGCCCCGATGGGAAGACTCACGGCGCTGGCTAAACCAGGCGGCCAGATAAACAATTAAGGAGAACTTTAAAATCTCGGCTGGCTGAAAGTTAAAACCCCATAGCCCAATCCAACGTGTTGCCCCCTTAGCAGAATGTCCCAGTGCTGGGACAAACACTAACACCATCAACAACAAAGAAAAGAGTAGCAGTGGCAGAGCCAGCTTGCGCCAAAATTTGTAGCCAATTTTAAAGGCGATAAAAAATAGCACGACCCCCACCAGTACACCGGACTTTAGCTGATTGACTAGATAATACTGGGAAAAGTTAAACTTACGCTGGGCATCCACTACGCCAGCGGAAGAAAGAACAATTAAACCGCAAGCCAATAACAAAAGTACCAACGTGATGAGAGTTTTTGTATCACGACTAAGCGTCATCTACTTAAATAGGTGCCAGAGCGGTGGAATTTTGGAATCCACTAGAAAAACCACCAAACCTAGCAGGGCGCCAATCGCGGAAATAATCCAAAAACGCATGGTAATTTGGGTTTCTGGCCAACCCAGCGCTTCAAAGTGGTGATGAATCGGGGTGGAGTGAAAAATCTTTTTACCCCGTAACTTTTTCGAAGTCAGCTGAACAATTACTGACAGCGACTCCAGCACCATAATAATACAAATAATCGGCAATAATAGCACCGTGTTGGTAAGCATGGCAATCGCTCCCAGCACAAATCCCAGCGCCATTACCCCAGTATCACCCATGAAGAACTTGGCTGGATAGATATTAAACCAGAGAAAAGCAATTAATGCCCCCAGAATCGCCGCAATAAAAACGGCCAGATCCATCCGGCCTTGCACAAAGGCAATGGCCCCAAAAGCCGCAAAGGCAGTCATAAATACTCCACCCGATAATCCATCTAAGCCGTCAGTCTCGTTAGCGGAAAAGGCGGTTGCCACCGTGACAAAGATAAAAATTGGAATATACCACCAACTCACCACCCAATCACCCAAAAACGGGATGGTAATAAAATCCCAATCCAATTTAAAGTAGAACCACCAGGCGCCAATCGCCGCTACCAAAAAATAAAGAATCAATCGGCGTGAGATGCTAAAGCCTTTGCGCTTAAAGATACCAAGTATGTCGTCGGTCATACCCACCAAGCCAGCCAAAACTAAATAGCCCAGTGGCAAAAGGGTTTGCCCACGCGACAAAAAATTCATCTTGGACCAAAAACCATCTACCGTATTAGCCAGAAACCAAAACACTAGAGCTAATATTGCCACCGTTAGCCAAATCACAAACCCTCCCATTACGGGTGTACCCTCCTTCTTTTTATGTAAAGCGGTAAAAACTGGTTTGTCTGGACGAGCAATCTCCTTCCCCGGAGCAAAATATTTCAAAAGAATCCGATACCAGGGGAAGGTTAAAAGCATTGCTACCACAAAAGAAATGGCCGCTACCACAAACACTCGCACCACGTTAAAAACGGTAAAGATTTCCATAATTAGAATATGAGTTTAGTGCCAGCGAAAATTGTCTCGTCCCCATTCTAGCAGAGTTTTGGTATCTGCAAAACGCTCATCTGAACCAAGCACAATGGCTAAGAGCGAGCTATCATCGGCCGGTAGGGCTATCTCCAGTATCATACACCCCTTAGCACCATCCGTATAGCCAGTTTTCCCGCCAACGATATTGGGCAAAACACCAAAGAGTTTATTGGTACTAACAATGTGGTGCGAGAAACGCCCATCAACTGATTTAACATCGGTCTCCGGTTGATTGATAATCTGCCAGATTGCAGAATAACGTTTGGAATATTTTACCAACTTTAACAAATCTTCGACGGTTGAATAGGCATCATCATTCAGGCCGGCCGGGTCAGAGAAGCGTGAATTATACATACCGATCAGCCCCGCCTTGGCATTAAGTTGTTCAACTATTCCCTTACCGGTTTTAGTTTCAACGGCTTGGGCTAAAGCATAGGCGGCATCATTGGAGGATTTAATCAGCATTGCCTTTAACAGGTCGCCCACCGCCAACGCTTCACCGCGATTAAAATCCGCACCCAGATCATCGACATTGTAAGAACGACTGGTGATAGTGACTGGCACATTGAGAGTAAGCTGGTCTAGAACAATTGTTGCCATCAGTAGTTTAGTCAGTGAAGCAACTGGTAACGATTTCTGACTACTAATAGAAAAAAGTACCTTGTCGTTAGCGGTATCATAAAGTAAGGCCGCCTTAGCTGATAGTTTGGGAACAGCAGTATTGGGTTTTTTTATTGGAAAAAAATTAGTAACACTGACTGGTAAAATATAGCCAGACTGATAACTCCCCAGATCTTGGGCACTAGAGGTACCGATTAAGCTAGCTGGTGTAGTGGCGGTTTGCGCCTGCCTATTGGTTGAGTCCATTCCCCAATACAAAGAAATGAAAAACAGCATAACCGCCGTCGCTGTGAATAAGACAATGCGCCGAGAAGACATGGGAGAAAAGGCTACTTTCCCGCTTTAAGCTGGATGTGTAATTCGTTTAACTGTTTAACTTCTAATTCAGAGGGTGATTGCATCATCGGGTCACGCGCATCGCCAGTCTTGGGAAAAGCAATCACCTCACGGATATTGGCCTCATTGGCTAATAACATTACCAACCGATCCATTCCCCAAGCAATACCACCGTGCGGTGGCGCACCAAAGGAAAAGGCCTCCAACATGTGGCCAAAATTTTTCTGAATGCGCTCCGCGCTAAAACCCATTACCTTAAAGACCGCTTCTAATGCTTCAGCGCGATGATTACGGATACTACCACCACCTAATTCAAAACCATTCATGATTACGTCGTATTGTGAAGTTAGTATTTCACCCACATTTTCTTGTTTGATTAAATGATCATAAAATTCTGGTTTGGGCGCGGAAAAAGGATTATGGGTAAAAGTCCAGCCACCATGTCCTGCCTGCCCGCCAAAGCCTTGCGACGGCTGGGAGCCTGCCGAAGGATCAGTTTTTTCAAAGAAAGGGAAATCAATCACCCAACAAAAAGCTAGAAGGTTGGGGTCGTCTTTGTTTTCACGCAAATCAGGCCGATCAGTACCATATTTTTCCATTGCCTCTTTGTAGGTTAGGCGAGGAAAAGGAATGGTTTGTATACGTTTTTCCGGCACAACGGTTTTCACCAATTCAATCAGTAGCGCTTCGTTCAAAGCTATGACATCTTCCCGCTCCACAAAACTCATCTCTAAATCGAGCTGGGTAAACTCCGGTTGACGGTCACCCCGGGTGTCTTCGTCACGGAAACAGCGGGCAATTTGAAAATATTTTTCTATCCCGGCAACCATTAACAATTGCTTATACTGCTGGGGTGACTGTGGCAGAGCAAAAAATTTGCTGGCATAGAGTCGTGACGGCACCACGTAATCACGCGCCCCTTCCGGTGTGGATTTAGTTAAAATGGGCGTTTCGATTTCTAAAAATCCCTGTTTGTCTAAATAGTCACGAATAAACTTTATTACCCGATGACGCAAAGTCAGGTTGTCGCGCAAACGCGCCCGCCGTAAGTCGAGATAGCGATACTGCATGCGATTCTCCTCACCAATCTCTTTACCGTCAGTATCCAAAGCAAACGGTGGTGTCACTGCCTCAGCCAGAACTTCCAAATTTTCCGGCTGCAACTCAATCTGACCGGTGGCAATTTCCAAGTTGAACATCTTCTCTGGCCGTTGCGCAATTTTGCCGATTACTTCCACCACCCACTCTGGGCGTAGTTTAGAGGCCATTTCATAAATATCGTCTTGTGGGCCCTGCCCCGAGGTGGCGGAGCCATTTTTCGGGGTAAAAACCATTTGAATCACTCCGGAACTATCACGCAAATCAATAAAAATCAGCTTGCCGTGATCGCGCCGGTTATGCACCCAGCCCGCCAACTTGACGGACTCGCCAATTTTATTTACGGTCGAGGAAATTTCTACTCTTGACATACCGCTATCCTAAACTAATTCTACTCAGCAAACAAGTGTGGATAGCGGAGAAAAACTAACATTTGTCCGCCTTCGGCGGGACGAAGTTGAGCTTCCAGCGAAACGTAGTCCGCCCAGTAGTAACTACCGCAGTCCTAACTTGTACGAATTTATAGCCGAGGCTAAGATATCTCTTTTCTGCAAAGATCTACCCCAAACACTATTTGAGCGCTCACCATTAATCCTAACACCAGAAGAGAAATTAATTAGTTTTTGAAATTTAACTAAGTTTTCTTTGCGACTAACGATAATTTCAAAATACTTCTTATCAACCTTACTTTCGATATTAAAATCCACAAGAAGATTCTTTACTAAGTCGAGAATCATTAATGAGTGCTGATAGCCCCTAACTGCCCGCTTCTTACCTAAAAAAGTGACAGAACCCTCGTCATTAAAAAATGCCTTCAGAAAAGATAGCTTTAATTCTTTAGAAAACGCTGTAATTTTATTCAGTAGCTCCGCTTTTTTTATGTCTACATATCGAGCAAGTTCTACATTATTATAAGCTAGGGTAATAACTTCGTTATATTTTTTGTAACGCTTTGGTTCATAATCATAGACTAGTTTCATCTTCTCTCTAAAGTTTTCTAATAAAGCCCTACTTCTATTTGTATACCTAACATCCGAGTAATTTATTTCCCCATCAAATATTGTGTGAGCAATTAGATCAACCAGTGAGGCGGTCCATTCCGTAAATTCTTTAGGGTGACGCCCTAGCCAGCTCTTGCCTTTTTGATTAACAATTCCAAACTTGTTTACCCTACCTCTTGCGGATATAATTTTATCTCTACTAATTTGACTCAGTTTTGCACGCAAAACTTCAGATTTTGGAAGATTCTTAACGTGAAAATAAATAGTTGTTTTTCCTCTGCCTAATATTTTTACCATCTCGCCAAGAGTATAATTTTGAGTTCTTAATTCAATACATTTTTGCTTAAATTCCTGCTTAGTCATATCTAATTTTAACATATTTTGCAGTCTAACTTATCAACATAAAAAACGCCAAAAAGACGTTTTTTATTAAGCTATTTGTCCGCCCAGTAGGAATTGAACCTACAACCTCTTCGTTAAAAGCGAATTGCTCTGCCAATTGAGCTATGGGCGGTCTCCTAATTAAATAACTCCTGATTATAACACAGTTTATTGAACTGACAACGCACTACTACTCTGGTTTATTTTCCTCCTTATTGCCAGTGATCTCACCTAACAACTGACGTAACTCATTAATCTTGGCGGGAGATTTAGCCGGATCACACGGGGCTGGCTGAGAACGTGCGACTGGCTGGGTGGGTTTGCCACCTTCTGGATGGTTAATCGATTTACCATGAAAATCTACTGGACCAGTTTTTAAGGCCTCGCTCAGTGACACTGGAACGACGGTTGGCTTTCTTAGTGGGATTACTGCTCTGGGAGCAGGATTAGGGCGATTATCCATCTCAATGCTAACATTACCCTCCCGTTGGAACCCATTGCTCCTCCCTCTTCCCTCTTGGAACTTTTGTTCAGCACCGGGAAGCTGCGTCCACTTGGCAATCACCTCCTCAACCTCAGCCCGTGGGTGAGCGTACTGAGCCCGCGAAGCGGCAATTACCTCCTCGCGGTAACTAATGACCGGTTTGGTAATGGTATCCATCGTCATGGCCGAAAAAGCATTGGAGGTAACGCCATCAATGGTTAGTTTCAAATAAATCTGACGAAAAGCCAGATTAACAATATCGTTGGCGGTAAAATCCGGAGCAAATTCTTTTTCTAAAAATTCTGCGTCCTCTGCCCCGACCCGAAAGGTCACCAGGGTACCAATGTTGCCAAATACCGCATCGCGCACCTCTTCTTCCATTTGGGTAATATACTGATGCGCCACCACCAAGCTGAGGTGATATTTACGTGCTTCCGAAAGAATACTAGCAAAAGAAGCCGTCGCAAAATTTTGAAACTCATCTACCATCAAAGTAAAGTCCTTACGCTCATGTTCTGGGATATTAGCACGCGACATGGCCGCCAACTGTAGTTTGGTAATAATCATGGAACCGATTAAACGTGAGGCCTCTTCACCCACCTTACCCTTGGAGAGGTTCACCAGAATAATCTTCTCTTCATCCATCGCCTGACGAAAATCAAAAGTCGATTTAGTCTGGCCGATGATATTACGAATTAGTAGTGAGGAGATAAACTGTCCAACCTTGTTCTGAATGGCCGGAGTGGCCTCAGCCGCAAAACGCTCGGTATATTTAGCAAACTCCTGCGTCCAAAAAGCTTTTACTACTGGATCAGTAACCTGCTCGATCACCCGGGCACGGTAATCTTTGTCACTATACATCCGATTAATCCCCAGCAAGGTGGCATCGTCTGTTTCCAATAGCGCCAGAATCGTATTATGTAAAATATATTCCATACGCGCCGACCAGGTGTCCTCCCAAACTTTTTTAAAGACCCCCATCACACCATCGGCAATCAAGTGACGCTTATCATCACCCGCCTGCTCCATCACGTTAAAAGCAATCGGAAAATCCACATCCGCCGGATTGATATAAATGACGTCGTTAATGCGCTCCTTCGGAATATAGTCTAACAAGGCATCGGTTACCTCACCGTGGGCATCTACCATGGCAATGCCACGCCCCGCTTGAATATCTTGAATGGCAATATTTTTTTGCAACTCAGATTTTCCCATGCCAGTTTTACCGATGATGTACATGTGGCGCCGACGATCGTTTTGTTTAATACCAAAATGCGCCTCGCGATTACGGAAGTTCACTACTCCAAATAATACTTTATCAATATCGGAATCCATATTAATGACAAATGACTAAATCCAAATGACTAAACAATGACAAAATCCTAAATCCTAATATTTGGCATTTGCCATTTGAATTTGATTTGTCATTAGTCATTGGAAATTTGGCATTAGTTATCTCACTCCACCAAATCCAAGTTGGACGGTGGCTGACCCTTCTTAGCTTCGACGCGGGGGAAGAGCGGGGCTTTAATTTGTTCGCCGGGTAAGTGCCAAACGGTGGCTAACTCATCCGTACCCAAAATAAAACTCTTGTCAGCTAACGCGCGCGCCCGTAGGTTCTTATAAAAATTCAGCTTCTTAGCGAAAGTTATTTTATCAGCGCCAAAACCCTTACCGGAAAAAGGAAAGAGCCAGGCCATTTTTCCATCTGACTTAGTGCCCATTTTTTTATTACCCTTAAAACTGTTAAGCATGCCAGAATTAAACTGTTTCAGCGCGCCGTTGATTGCGGTCATGTGATAGCGATGAAAAACATCTTTTTTTGCAATATAGCCTAGACGCAAACCACACTCATAAGCCAGTTTAGAAAACTTTTTCTGAATCGCTTCCACCGCCTCTTTTTCAGCAAAGTTCAAGACCTTATCCTTTTTATCCTCCTTTTTTTCCTCGGCCTTAACACCCACCAAGCCATCAATAAAAGCCATCAGTTTATCCAACCAGTCATTCCGGCCTTTAGCCTCCTTCCCAAATATTTTATCCAACACCGCCTGATCTTTTTTTACCCAATCATCACCTACCGGTCGAATAATCCATTGCATCACAAACCATTCCCCTGCGCGAAAAGTCGCAAAAATTTCCGCTACTGTGGAAAGCGGGTCAATAATCGGAAGGTCATCTTTTCGAGCTGGCTTTTCTTGAAAATATTCATAGGTGAGAATGGGATAGGCACTGTCTTTGGCCAAAGCCACCTCACCGCCACTTAGATCGTACTCCTCGTTCGGTAGGTTCTTCGGCAAACGCTTGAGGTAATCCTCCACCACAGTAATTTCCGCATCAGGATACTGCGCAAAAATGTTAGCTTCAATTAAATTTCGATAATTAGTTAGGGTACGAATATAAAAATCAGTGGAACCCTCCTCGCCCACAATTTCTAAACTAAACCACTCCGGTAACTTGCCACGCAAAATTCGCTCGCGCCGATTAATCGCGCTCCCCGCCGCACCATGCAAACCAGCAAAAAATTGCTCCACCCCCTTCAGTGAACGGTCTACTAGTGGTGGCGGCTTGATCTTTAAAATCACCCACTCTAAGCCACTGATAGTTTTTTCTTTGCTGTGGCCCTCCCAGGTTGAAACGAGAAGAGAAAATAATAAAAGCGGCCCCCATAGCCACCACAAACTTAGCGCCAGGAGTACAGCACCCTTAAACATCAAAAAACTACTGGAGATAGCATCTAGCATCAATAACAATTATACCACGAGGCGGTCTAAAGCTTAAAGTCTAGGGACTAAGGCGAAAAATTAGGAGTACTCAGTGATAGACTTTAGACAATATCTATGCTTCGCGTAGAGTGTAAGAGCCGTCGGCCTGTTTACGGAAAATTTTACCATCCTGGAGATTCAAGAGAATAGTGTTGGGCTTCACGTAGCGCGAAGAGAGTACGCGATTGATTAACTCGGCCTTCGGTAAAGCTTTGCCATGACGCTTCAGGATATCTACTAAAACGTCTTTTACCGTACCGGCATTATAACCCCACTCGGAAAGACCATAAATCCCCCGGCCCACCAAAACAAAACGCCCGTCCTTGATTAACTCGTTATGGACGGTTTGCACGTTGGCTTTTTTGTTAGTAAAGCTAGCGGTATTGATTAGGCTGGTAATCTCGCGGAAATGCTGTGGTTTAGATTGACGCTTTAACACTAGATAAGCGCGGTCACGCACCCCTCGTGGCTTAACCTCGGACCAGCCCACCAAACCGTATTCATTAAAAATGTTCTGGTCAATCTCTTTGGCGATTTTAATTGCGGAAAAGAAAGCCGTGCTAGCCACCGCCTGACGGCTATTGGCATTACGATAAGCGCCGTATAAATCATCTTTAACCAAGAGGGCTTTCCGCTTATTGAAAATATCGGTTACCTGACTAATAATACTAACCGCCAAAGCTACCGCCTCGCTACCGTTAGCATAAAAGGCGTGGCAATTATCACTCTCGTCTACGCGCTGAAAATCCGAAGGTAAAGAAAGTAAAAAAGCTAGCGCTAGGTTATGAATATTACTATTAGCATTGCCACTAAAACTACTAAAGAGGTCAGCCTCGCTCATAAAGCCACCCTGACTGGAAAGAGTCTTGGCCGTAAAGTCAAAATAGGGCTTGGCGTCAACTTCCACCTTAGTCAAATCGGCCTTGAGGTTCTTCAAAATATGATTCTCGATCTGGCGCACCCGTTCGCGGGTAATACCATAGCTCTGACCAATTGCCTCCAGCGTCTCCGGGCGACCAGTCTTCAAACCAAAACGCCGCAAGATAATATCGCGGTTACGAGCAGACAATGGTTTAACCAATAGGGCAACCGCTTTGGTGATGTTTTTATAGGAGTCCAACATAATTAAAATTGGTTAACTAATAGTACAACATAATTTAAAATAGGTCAAATCACAACGCTTACCCGCAATTTAACAAAACCAATATTAACAGTCAAGGGTACAATATAGATATAAACTTTTTATGGTGTAGATACCTGCAGTAGTGCTATTAATAAACAAGTACCTATCAAGACTGTGAGGCAAAATGCCTATCAGAACAATAACAGTATATGACAGTTCGGGAGAAGTAATGGCACCGTTTGGTCGGCCTGGTTTTTTTATCAAGGGGAAAAGGGTCAATGTGATGGTTCTTAGCCCAATTAGAATTGACGAGGATATTCCAGAGATCGTCCGAGATGCCCTGGTTGGACTTACTGTTAGAACCATTTTCACGTCCGAGCAAGTAGTAGAGATGGTCCCACATTTCAGAGAGCTTCTTCCCCAAAATGCCAGACTGGCTTATGCAGTTGAGGTAATAGAAGCCCTCAAGGCCGCCGGCAAGGAGACAGCAGCAGAAGCTTTGCATAGATCCGAACCGGATGAGCTTGACATGTTGATCCTGGATCAACTCGCGTGCCAAGCCCAGGACTAATAAGCAGAGTAGTCAGCGAAGCAACGACTTTTCCCGCCAAAGCCTAGCCGGCCGAAGGCGGGAGTTTTTATTTAGGCGCGCCGACGATTCCACCAGACTAGCAGTGGCGAAGCCACAAAGATTGAGGAGTAGGAACCAAGAAAGAATCCCAAGATCAAAGCTAACGAGAAGTAACGAATGCTCTCTCCGCCCCAGATATAGATGGCCGCTAACGTCAACAAAACAGTCAAGGTAGTGTTTAGTGAACGCATTAGTGTTTCCATCACACTACGATGTAC
>MGKD01000004.1:14203-19685 GCA_001794605.1 Candidatus Yanofskybacteria bacterium RIFCSPHIGHO2_12_FULL_45_19b
GAGCCAAAACGTAGTAAATTTTCACGTACCCGATCAAAGATTACTACCGTGTCAGAAACCGAGAAGCCCAAAATCGTTAACGCGGCCGCCACGAACACGGCGGAAATTTCAATATTATAGAAATGACCGAGCAGAGCAAAAATCCCAATCGGGATAATTAGGTCGTGCAATAAAGCAATAATTGCCGAAACCCCCATAGACCAGGAAGACAGACTACGCGACAACTTACGAAAGACGATGGCAATATAAGCCGTAATCAACAGTAAAACAATCACGATCGCTTGTATGCTCTTGGTTTTGAGCTCACTGCCAACCACCGAGCCAATTGAACTAAAGCGCTGTTCTTTGACCGTACCAAACTTCTTCTGAAAATCGACTAGCAAAGCTTGGTGTTGAGTTTCGTTTATCTCTTTAAAGCGGATAATGGCCCCATTATCACCCACCGGGCTAACATTAGCATCTTCCAGTTTACTAGTCTGCGCTAATTCAGTTTTGATGGCCACTGCATCCGGGCGTGTGTTAGTAAATTGCACCTCCCAAATGGTGCCACCTTTAAAGTCAGTGCCCAGGCGCAGGCCCCACATTCCCGTAACCACCACCGCCGCTATTACTAGCGCTAGAGAGAAGAAAAACATGAAGGTATAAAATTTAGGCATAAATTATAGTAAAGCTTTAAACCACCAGTGGTGTTTCTCGGCCTGTGGACCAACAAATAAACCCAGGAATGATTTGGTTACCACGGTAGCGGTAAACAAGCTAACTAATACTCCGACCCCCAGTGTTAAGGCAAAACCTTTAACAATCGAGGTGGTGAATAAATAGAGTACCAGCGCGCCTAACAGTGTCGTGACGTGACTATCACGAATTGGTAGCCAGGCGCGATGAAAACCTTCGCGGAAAGCTACCACCAGTGATTTACCTTGGTGCAACTCCTCACGAATACGCGCAAAGATCAAAACATTAGCATCCACCGCCATACCCAGCGACAGAATGAACCCAGCAATACCAGCCAAAGTCAGTGTAACCGGAATCAATTTGTAAGCCGCCAAAACTATCGCGGTATAAACCAACAAAGCCAATACTGACATCAAGCCGGGCAAACGGTAGAAAAAGATCATGAAAAGGGCCACCAAAAGTAGGCCATAAAGTCCGGCACGCAGAGAATTAAATAAAGATTGTTGCCCCAATGAAGCACCGATGGTTTCCTGTGAGATTAGACTGATTGGTACTGGCAAGGCACCAGCATTTAAGCGGGTGGCTAAGTCTTTTGCCTCCTGCAAGGTAAAATTACCAGTAATTACCGCCTTACCATCGGGAATTACGGACTGGACAGTGGGCGCGCTGATGGGAGAGCCATCGAGATAAATAGCAATACGTTTGTTTAAATTTTGTTCGGTAAGGGTTTTGAAAATCTCTGCTCCATCGCTGTTGAGCTCCAAAGAAACTTGGGCGCCACCAATCGCCGCCGCACCACTGGCAAAGGTCACCTGGGCCCGAGTGAGATACTTTCCCGTTAGGGCTGAGTCAACAAAATATGGATCTTCTGTTAAACGCTGGTTCTTTTTCTGTGCCTCCAAAATTGCCTGACTTTCCGCCACTGGGCGCTCGGTTTTAAATTGCAAAAATGGGGTTTCGCCGATTAATTGGATTGCCTGGCCAACATCTTTAACCCCAGCCAGTTCTACCACTAGACGGTCGGTACCCTCCACTTGAACCAGTGGTTCGGCTACGCCAAAGAAGTTTACTCGTCGCTCAATCACGTCGCGCACGCCATTCATGGCATCGCCAGTGCTTTGACCCGCGGCGATATTAGTCAAATCGGCTTGGTAAACCAGGTGGGTACCACCCAAGAGGTCTAACCCCAAGCGAAAGGGTGGAACGTTAAAGAAGTGGGGTAACTTAACTAAATCGGCCACCCGGTTGTAAGCGGTAGGGTAAACAAAAAAGCCGAGTAAAACGGCTACCAACCCAATAATTAAAGTCTTAGTTCCGTAACGCATAATACTTATCCGTAGCCGTATCTTACAATATCGGTTAAAAAAATCCAGAGCAGATTTAGAGCCGGCATTTTTGTTTGAGCGCGGTCAAATCATCGGTGGTCAGTTTTTCATTAGTACCCTCGTTGAGGTAGTACATGATCGCCCTGGGGTTATCCAGATGCTCCAGACCCAAGGCGTGTCCTAATTCATGTGCCAATACTCGTACTAATTTATTTTCGTTGTTAAACTGAAAAATATTAATACTGGTGCCGTTAACTCCACTGACATACTCGCCCTGATTAAACTCTTTGCCAGTCGAAGCCCCCACCGTATTGTATTGTGCCACCTGCAAATTGAGTTCCGAAATCAATTTATTTAACACTAGTGCGGTTGAGTTTACGATCTCAGCTGATTGTTTTAACTGCTCCTCGGCCTGAGCGAGAGCGATATACTGGTTATTTAATTCTGTCTGACGTTTTTGCAATGAATCATAGGTCGAGCGCGGTGCTCCACCGCGACTATTCCAATAGTTAACCTCTTTCTCCAAAGCCGCTTTTTGGGCGTTATATTCTGCAACTTGCTCGTTGATATGAGCCTGCTCTCTGTTGTAGACGGTCAATAACGAATCATACTTAGCCTTTACCACATCATAGGTTGACCGATCATCGTTGATAACGATACCGAGTTTTTGCAATTCAACCGTCGCTTTTTGTCGATAGTCATAGACCAGACTAATTTTTAACTCTCCATTTGGCGAATAGACAAACAGTGGCCGAGCAATGGACTCTTCCCAGATTTTCTCGGCTTGGGCAATATCGATCAGTAATTTTTCCTTACTAATGCCAAACTGGGAATCCAGCCTATCGATTGAATAGGTGATCGGTCGTTGACAAGGTGCTAGACGGTTTAAGATAATTGAATAGAAGCGAGCCAGTTCAGCGCGATAAAAATACCCGAAGCCAGCTAGCAACAGGATCGAGATAAGGTTACTGGTTAGTTTTGGCCAAGAAAGTCTCATATTACTCTGGCAAACGCATCTCTTCGCGCGTAGTTTTCGGCTTCTGTTTGGCTAGCCACTCCTTGACTGCCAGGGTGGCGCGGACATCATCTTCGTTATAACGAATGATCTTTTCTTTCAATTTATTATCGCCAGTAGTTAACCACTCGTCATACCACAGCACGGACTCCGCTCCGCCCGCATCTTCTGCTTCCCAAGTGTAACCCACATAACACGCCACGTCTTTCAGGCTATAAAAATAAATTGGCAAAATTACCGCATCAGTTACTGAGCGCAACAAATCAACCGTTCGACTACGAAACTTATCCGCGATTTCAAACTTAACGCCATACTTTTGGGCCAAACGATCAAACATTTGTCGTTCATAACTAGCATAGTGGTAAATCACCACATCTTTTGGTTGCTCTGCCAGCCAGGTAGTGAATTTTTCCCAGATTGCTCGCTCCCCGTCCACCCCGTCAGAAAACCAGTGTAGATACTCGGCCTCCCCTGCTTTTTTTACTAAAACCCCCAATAAATAAACCAGCCCATGCGTTGGATCACTTTCAATGTCAAAATAAATCTCGGTCGGGGCCTGGGCAAAATTACTATTTTGCATAATCACCGGTTCGTTTTTCACCAAGGCCTGCGCTTGATTATAAAAACGCAACAGTTTGTCAAAGTTCCAACTTTCTAGTTGAGTACGTACTACCTCTAGGTCAGACCTAGCAAAATCATCAATCGTGCGAATACCAATATCATAAAGCTGACGCTGATCGGATTGGCTCAAGCGATAAACCAGCGAAACATCACGACAACCCTCGACTTCTTCCACACAGAGGTTATACCAAGGCGTACGTTTACAACCACTTTTCAGAAATGGTGGCGGTTTTTGCCCATCCAGAATTTTCTCAATCTGGGCCAGATTCAAATCAAATTGTTGCAAAAACTCATCCACCACAAAGGCAGTCTCCTCGCCGTAGGCATTAATCAAATAAGCCTCACGCGGACGAATTCCCTGTAGACGCTCCAAAATTAAACTATAAAAAACTAACTGAAACTTGGTTTCGTCTTTTAACTCACCGGAGCTTTTAATATCATAGGCAACATAATAGTGTTCACCGAAGTTAGATTTTACTCCCCGGCCCAGCTCCTTGGTCGACCTTGCCTCCAGCAAATCCGGCATCCCCACCCAGTGTTCATCCATCATCACCCCGTGGTAAACGTTCTCCCCTTTTTTCATCAACTCTAGGGTAGCCAGAAAAGCCTCATCCAAATCTTTGAACAGGTTAGGGTCGATTTCTTTAAACTGGCGCGAACCCAAAAGTTTTAATTTGGTTTCATGGTGTAGACCATCTTGATAGATCATCTGCAACAACGGTGGTTGCTCATTTTTCTTACCCGGTTCACCATAGAGGTCATACCACAGCCAGTGGGGGCACTGAAAAAACTTATAAAAGTGCTCCGCGGTCAGTTTCGGTTTAGTGGACAATTTTATTTTTGTAAAATAATTTGTTTAACGGTATCGCCCTGTTTAATTTTTAAAACCACGTCCATACCTTTAATTACTTTACCAAAAACCGTATGCAGGCCGTAAAGGTGGGTTTGTGGTTGAGTGGTTACAATAAAGAATTGTGACCCATTGGTATTGGGACCAGCATTGGCCATAGCGATATAGCCGGGATCAACCGGTAAAGATTTCAAAGTAAAGTCATACTGATAACCCTTGGCCTCCAAGACCTTAATCTGGTCATCATTTAAGCCCAAAGTTTTAGGGTTAATTTCATCCGGGAAGGCATAACCTGGGCCACCCGTACCCAGCTTGGGATCACCAGCCGGCAGAGTTTTGGAAAGTGGATCGCCACCCTGGATCATAAAATCATCAATCACGCGGTGAAAGGTGGTACCGTCATAAAACTTTTTCTCGGCTAAATTAAGAAAGTTAATCACTGTTTGGGGTGCTACCTTAGGGTAAAGCTCCAGCTGAATATTGCCCCGGTTGGTCTCCATGGTAACCAAAACTTTCTCCGGAAACTTGCTAGTATCCAACGTTGGTTCGGGCGAAGCACTGGCGCTCGGTAAAGGTGACTCATTACTAACTGGCGTCACCGACGGACTAAGACTGAAGGTGTTGTTTGACATATTATTATTTTTTTTAGCAAGCACGAACCAGGTAACCCCAACCGCAATAATGACTAATAAAAAAGCAATTAGTGGTTTCAAGAAGTTAATTAATGTTTTTTTGATAACGCCGCCAACACTTAATGGTAAGCGGGGTGATCACCCGCCTAGCCCGGTCAGCTCCCAAGAAACCCAGGGTTATTTCTAAAGGACGTTCGGCTTGAATATTATCACTCAAGACTTGGCAATATTCGTGATAATCCAGTAACGGCGTAATGGGATCTATTCTACCCAGACGGTCTTTGTTAAGCCGAGCTAAGCCTCCTCCCACTGGAATGTCTTCGTCGGTTTCCGGCGCAGACTTCATCAGCGATAGCTCCAAAAC
>MGKD01000005.1:0-5307 GCA_001794605.1 Candidatus Yanofskybacteria bacterium RIFCSPHIGHO2_12_FULL_45_19b
AATTTGTGATATCTGTAAAAAAAATAAGGCAGTTGGTCAGGTAACGGTAATTCGTAATGGCCGACGGGAGGTAAAAAATATCTGTCAGAGCTGTTCTGGGCAAGTTAGCCAGCGGGGTAGTTTGGGTGGGATGGGGGGTGGTGGTAATGACCTAAATGATTTATTTGGTGGGCTATTGGGAAATATTTTTGGTAATCAGGCCAGTGGGGGCGGGGACATGGGCGCTTTTGGTTTTCCGGGTATGCAAAATCCAAGCAGTGAAGAGCGAGTAGATTTTAACGATTATCTCTCCGATGAGGCTAATCGCACGCTCAATAATGCCGTTACGATCGCGCGCAAAAATAAAAATTCGGTAATTGATACCGAGCACTTGCTTCTGGCTTTGTTAGAAAACTCGATTGTTGATAGCACGCTGAAGCAGTTAAAAATTGATACTAAAGCACTAGCGCAATATTTAGAGAGCAATATTACTTCAGGCAAGAGCCAAGCGGAAGAGTTTGAATACTCACCGCGGGTGAAGCGAGTGTTTGATTTGTCGCTCGACGAGGCGCGGGCACTCAACCATAGCTATATTGGTCCGGAGCATTTGGTATTGGCATTAGTTAAAGAAGGCGAAGGCGTGGCCAGTCAGGCACTGCGCAAGTTTGGCTTGGCCGATCCTAGTCCGTTACGCGAGAAGATTATCAAAAAAGTCGGCCGGGGTGACGCCAGTAATGGCGCAATCAAGCTGAATACACCCACTCTGGATAAATATTCACGCGACCTGACACAGTTGGCGCGCGAGGGCAAGCTCGACCCAGTGATCGGCCGAGCCAAAGAGATTGAAACCGCCATTGAGATTTTGTCCCGGCGTACCAAAAATAATCCGGTGCTGATTGGTGAGCCGGGCGTCGGCAAGACTGCGATTGTGGAGGGTTTGGCCCAGCGCATTACTAGTGGCAGTGTGCCGGAAGCATTATTTGGTAAACGGGTAGCGGAGTTAGATTTGGCGGCGATTCTCTCGGGTACACGTTTTCGGGGCGATATGGAGGAGCGCTTGAAGGGGATCATTGAAGAGATCAAAGCCAATAAAGATAATCTAATTGTATTTATTGATGAGCTACATTTGTTGGTGGGTATCGGTGCCGGCGGTGAGAGCGGCATGGATGCGGCCAACATTTTCAAACCGTCGTTAGCGCGCGGTGAGTTGCACGTGGTGGGCGCCACCACCCTGAAGGAGTACAAAAAATATATTGAGAAAGATCAGGCCCTGGAACGGCGCTTCCAGCCAATTATCGTGCCCGAGCCAACAGTAGAACAGACGATCGAGATTCTACGCGGGTTGCGCGATCGCTATGAGTCACATCATCGCATCAAAATTTTGGATGAGGCCTTGGTTGCTTCGGCCGAACTGTCGAATCGCTATATCAGCGCGCGTTTTTTGCCAGACAAGGCGATTGATTTAATGGATCAAGCCTCCGCACGGGTACGCATTCAGTCCACGGTTGAACCAGAGGGGGTGCGTGGTTTAGAAGAAAAGATTCACTCGTTGAAAAAAGAGGTGGAAGCTAGCCAACGGGCCAAGAAAAGCAAAGAAGCGGATAAAATTAAACAAGATATCATCCAATTAGAAAAAGAACGTGACCAGCAGTATGACCAATGGCAGGAATCCCGCGCGCGCACTATTCCAGAGGTTAGCGCGCGCGATATTGCCGAGATTGTTTCTAAACTCACTGGTATTCCGGTCACCGATTTGACCGAAGAAGAGCGTGATAAGTTGTTAAAACTGGAGGAGAAACTTAAAGCCCGAGTAATCGGCCAGGATGACGCGATTAGCGCCGTGGCTAATGCCATTCGACGTTCGCGTGCTGGGTTGGGGGATATCTATCGCCCCATTGCCTCGTTTCTATTTTTGGGTCCGACTGGTGTTGGCAAAACCGAATTATCCAAAGTTTTGGCCTATTTAATGTTTGGTGATCAGGAGGCGATGACGCGCGTCGATATGTCAGAATACATGGAACGGCACAGTGTTGCCCGTTTAATTGGCGCACCGCCCGGTTATGTCGGTTATGAAGAGGGTGGTCAACTGACCGAAGCAGTCCGGCGTCGTCCACATTCGATTATTCTTCTAGATGAAATTGAAAAAGCCCATCCCGATGTTTTTAATATTTTGTTGCAGGTGCTAGAAGATGGTCGCTTGACCGATGGCCAGGGCCGAGTAGTGGATTTTTCTAACACAATTATTATTGCTACTAGTAACATTGGTTCCGAATTAATTCAACATGAGTTTGACCAGGCTGAGAAGAAACGCCTCAGCTATGAGGAGTTGCGTACCAAACTGCAAGACGAATTAAAAAAATACTTTCGCCCCGAATTCCTTAATCGCCTAGATGAAGTAATTGTTTTCCGCGCTTTACCCAAAGATCGCCTAGCCGAAATCGTCAGCCTGCAACTCAATCTCTTGGGTAATAAGCTGGGCAGTCACGGCTACTTACTATCAGTCACTCCAGCCGCCATTGAGGCAGTGGTGGAACGTGGTTATGATCCACACTTTGGCGCGCGTGAGTTGCGTCGCGTCATTCAGCGCGAGATTGAGAATAAAGTCTCGGAGGAAATTCTGCGCACTAATCCTAAACGCGGCGCCAAACTGAAAGTGGATTTCCAAGACGACAAATTTGTTTTATCATTTAGCCAATGATCAAACGCTTAGTTCTATTAGTGGTTGTTCTGTTGCTCGCAATTTTCTTTTGGGGGAGTGCTGGTAAGTGGATTGGTGATCCGGTGCACTTTTATCAGATTTCCGCTTGGCGCTGGCCGCTAATCGCCTTTATCTTCTATCTCACTGGCTTTGCTTTGGCCATACTTTTGTTAATGCCTTGGCGTTATCAACTGGCTTTGGGGGTGATTAATCTAGCGGTATTCTTTTTCTTTTTTGGTTTTCATCAGTTATTGTTGGTGGGGGCGCTGATCGCTGTATTATTTCAGATCTGGAGTCGTCATCAGATTCAGTTTGAAGGTCAAAACCGCTTACGCTTTAGTATTGTTTCAGTGATAAACGCTGGTCTGCCGAGGCTAATTGTTTCTTTTTTAATTTTACTTTCGCTAGCTTACTACTTGAATGGTGATATTCAAAGTCTTAGCCAGAAACGCGAATTACCGAGTACCGCCAAGCAAGTTATTCAGGCGGTGGTAGGCAGTGTCTTCCAGGCGGAGACGAAAAATGACCCCACCATTTCACGCAATATTACTAACTCTGCTTGGGCAGAGGCCAATCGGGTGTTTTTACCCTTTTTCCGTTTCTTGCCGCCGTTAGTAGCGCTGGGACTGTTCTTGTTACTCTATGGCTTAAGCTCAATCTTTTTGTGGCTGACAGTCGGTTTAGCTTGGTTGGTTTGGCGGCTGTTAAAATATGCCAAAATAGTAAACATTGCGGTGGAAGAAAGAGAGGCCGAGACCGTTAAATTCTAAATTAATATGGTTAAAAAGGATTACTACGCAATATTGGGCATTACGCCAGGCGCTAGCCAGGAGATGGTGGAGGCGGCCTATGATCGAGTGCCTAAAGGAAAAACCGATGAAACAGTAGAGGAGGCTTATGCTATACTGTCTGATCCGCAAGCTCGGCTACAATACGACCGGCTTTACAAGATTATCAAAGAAGTTGGCCAAGGGTTTGACGGCTTAGATTCGACGCGCGTCAGTGATGCTGATTTTAACCATGTTTTGGGCCTACAAGCACTCACGACCGAAGTCGACTCTTTGCAAGAAAATCTCCGTCAGTTATTTTCGGAAGAAGAGTGGGAGGCAATTGTTGGTGACAGTGAGTTAGATGGTCTGTCTTTAGAAGATTGGACTAACTTGTTGGAGGGGATGATCATGGGTTTAAAAACTAAACAACCGACACCGGTAACCAAAAACGAAGTAGCCAAGATCGAAGCGACTAATGATCTAACTTTGAATTTGCCGGTTAACCAAGCAGAAGCGCAAAAAGGGGGGATTAAGTCTCTTGGCTATGAACGTTATAGTGAGTGCAAAGAGTGTCAGGGGAGTGGTAGTCGGACGCGCCGCAGTTATGCCAACTGCGCAGTTTGTGCTGGTTCAGGCAAAAACGCTATCACACAAGCGGAATGTTTGGTTTGTGCCGGCCTGGGCCGTTACCCCAAGGAAAACTGTTTGAACTGTCGTGGCACCGGACGCGTCTTGGTGCGGCGACAAGTCAATATTGTCATTCCAGAAAATATTAATTCTGGAGACTGTTTGCGCATTACGGCCGCGGGTAATCGCCACTTCCGTCGTTCCGCTTATGGTGATTTGGTAGTCAAAATTAATCTACAAAATGAGTCAGATAATTGACACAATCATTGCTACGCTGGCCAGCTGGTCGCGCCAGTTGGCCCAACTGACCAAGCTGAACTTCCACCAGCTAGATTTTAATCTGCTGTTGGGAATATTTTTCGTGGTGGCGGTGTTGGTGGTGGCTTTTGGCCTCGGTCGTAGTCGTTTGATGCTAGTGGTGATCAGTACCTACATCGCGGTTTGGTTAAAGTTAATTTTCCCCTACACCGTGGCGTTAAAAAAGCTTTTGCCACTAGATCCTTTTCAGGTTGATCTGTTAATTTTTGTAGTATTTCTGTTAATTATTTTTTTCATTCTCGGCAGTTCAATTTTGCGTGGCCGGGCTTCACTGCAAGACTCCTCATTGTTGGCGATTTTATTATTGAGTTTCACTGAAGTTGGTTTGTTGGCCAGCATCATCGTCGGCTACTGGTTGAAGCATCCTTCGCTGATTAAGATCCCGGATAATATCGTTAGCTATTTCAACACCACCCCGGCCACTCTGATTTGGTCACTACTCCCACTCTTGGTAATTGCTTTTATAAAACGTCATCGCGACTACAGTGGATAACAAAACTTGCCTAGCGCTCGCGTGGGTATGGTATAATTTAGGTAGTGTAGAAGGTCGACTACGCGTATTTTATCTCTGTAGTCCGAAATTCACATGAACAAACTTACCGCAATTGACTGGATCGCTTGGTTATTAGTAGTAATTGGTGGTTTGAATTGGGGCCTAGTAGGAGCTTTTGATTTCAACTTGGTAGAAAAGATCTTTGGCGTGGGGACGATCACCATGATTGTCTACATCTTAGTGGGTCTTTCTGCTATCTGGATGTTGATCTTAGGTCCGAAGTTGATGAAGAAGTAGTCTGGTCTTTATTTGATACAAAAAGCCCTCGCTAGTCGGGGGCTTTAGTTTCTGGGCTCACCCGCTCTATTGCTCGCTACCGTGAGTCACTCATTCTCCCGTGGGACTTCCTACGGTCGCAGCGG
>MGKD01000005.1:5317-16056 GCA_001794605.1 Candidatus Yanofskybacteria bacterium RIFCSPHIGHO2_12_FULL_45_19b
CTTTACTTTTTACAAGGACCTTCACTCGTTTTAGGGGGCTTTGTTGTTTTTAACAATAAAGAGGCACCAAACGACTAGGCAAGACCTAGTCGGGGAGAGAGCTGAAAAAGCTAGCTTTTACTGACCCGTTCGACGTACTCACCCGATTCGGTATTAATCCGGATGGTGTCGTCTTGGTTGATAAAAAGTGGCACATTAATCTGGGCGCCGTTTTCTAGCTTGACCTGTTTGACGCCACCTTGCGCGGTGTCGCCACGAATGGCGGGAGGAGCCTCTACTACCCTAAACTCCATCTTGACTGGTAGTTCAATATTAATCACCAGACCGTTGAAGAGTAAGGCCTGGCAAATGGTATTAGGCTTTAAAAATTTTACACTGTCACCGATGACCGCTTCGCTTAGTTGAAAACGCTTGGCTGGACTATTCTCTTCTGAGAACCAGTACTCGTCCTGCCTGCCGGCAGGCAGGCGTGTGTGAGCGTAGAGAAACTTTACATTCTGGCGCTCGATGTCAGCCAGCTCAAACAAATCCGACTGGGCGAAGTTGCGCTCATAAAGTTTGCCGTTTAGGACGTTTTTCATTTTAGTCTGTACTACCGGACGGCGTTGCTGCATCTTCAAGTGATGCGTTTCGAGCACTTGGTAGGGTTGGTCTTCGTAAATAAAAAAGACCCCAGGTTTTAGTTCATTAGAACCGATCATGATGAGACCAGCTTAAGACTTTTTATAAAAAAATCAAGTCGTGGGTTTTTTGATTGTCAGGGATAACAAAAACAACGCGGCACTGGCTAGAACCACTAACGGGCCGGGGGGTAGGTGGTAATGGGTGGCTAAATAAATTCCGCCTAGTACGCTGACTAGCCCTAAGATGCCGGCCATCCAGTTGTAGCTGTTTAAGCTATGGGCTAGATTTTTGGCGGTAGCGGCCGGAATAATGACTAGGGCACCCATTAATAGGGTGCCGACAATTTTAATGCCAACGGCGACAATTAGGGCTACCGCTAATAAAAACAGAAAATCTACCTTTTTGGTGGCGATTCCAGTTGAACGAGCGAGGTCCTCTGAAAGGGTGCCTAAAACCAGAGAGCGAGCGATGCTGGCCACTAACCAGATCGTTCCCAAAGCGATTAAAATACCCCATAAGGCGTCCATTCTGCCTAGGGTAGAGATATCACCAAAGAGGGCCTCCAGGAGTTCTGGTTGGGGGGTGATTAGCAGGCCAATGGCGAGGCTAAGAGTGAAAGCTACACCGACCAAGGTTTCGGCCGGGAGCTTGGTTTTGTTCTCTACTAACCAGATTCCGACGATGGCTAAAAACAGGGCGGCAAAGGCCCCGAGGAAGGGATTGAAACTGAAAATCAAGCCCAGGGCTAGTCCAGGCAGAGCGACATGCGAAAGCGCGTCTCCTACTAAAGACATCCGGCGCAAAACCATAAAAGAGCCGAGATAACCGGCGGCCAGGCCAACTAATGCACCAGTGATGAGAGTGAGGGGAGACATAAATTAATGGCTAATGACAAATGGCAAATGACTAACCAATGACAAAACCCAAAAATTTAATATTTGGCATTTAAACTTTGGATTTGAATAGTCATTAGTCATTTAGATTTTGGGTTTATTCCTTGTGTTCATGTTGATAAAAATGGGCTTCACCGCCATAAAGTTGGCGCAGGCTGGCTGGATCTAAGACTTCGTGCGGTACACCGTAGCAGATCATGTCACGGTTCAGACAGAGCACGCGGTTGGCATATTTGTAAACAATATTGAGGTCATGCGAAACTAAGATAATTGCCAGGTGATGTTTGGTTTGTAGTTTATGCAGTAGGTTGTAAATAGTTTCCTCACCACCAACATCAATTCCAGAAGTCGGTTCATCGAAAAGGAGAATATCCGGTTCATCGACGATGGCCCAGGCGATTAACACGCGTTGGAGTTGACCACCAGAGAGGGTGCCAAGTGGTTTATTTAGAATGTGTTTTTTTAAATGATGATGGTCTCCAGTAATACCAACTGATTCAAGGGCAGTGACAATTTTAGTGTGGGTGTGGGTTTTAAAGCTCATGAAGTCTCCCACACTAACCGGAAACTCACTATCAATCGCTAGTTTTTGGGGAACATAACCGATTCTTACTTTCGGTTGCCAATCAATTTTGCCAGTGTAAGGCACTAGGCCAAGCAAAGAGCGTAACAGCACACTTTTGCCGGAACCATTAGGACCAACAATGGCTAAAGCTTCACTCCGGTTAACTGAAAAAGCGACCTCATGCAGAGCGCAGAGATCACCAAAACTGACGGAGACTTTATCGGCTTGTAATAAAATTTCTTCAGTCACACCTTCATTTTAACAGAATCGTCTGGTGTTACAACTTCTGATTATGTTTAATTCACTATTCAGAAATTTCAGAAGTTGTAACACCGGATCGGCCAACTTTCGCGATAGCCATTAGTAAAATCCTGGGCCGACATCGGTTTTTTGCCAGCGGGTTGGAGTTCTAAAATTTCTAAAATACCATTGCCCGTGACGGCAAGAAGTTTTTTGTCTTGCTGTACTAGTGAGCCGACTGGCGATTCGCCAGTCGGCTCACTAGTACCAATTGCGCGGATAATTTTTAAAACTTCATCATTCAGCAAACAAAAAGTCCCGGGCTCCGGATTAAGGGCGCGGATTTGGTTATTAATCTCTTCGGCGGATTTTTGCCAGTCGATTTTACCATCTTCTGAGGTAAATTTTTTGGTGAAGGTAGCTTGGGTGTGATCCTGCTCTTGAGGTTTGGTGTCACCAGAAAGATAGCCGGGTAGAGCTTTGATTAATAAATCAGCTCCAACCTTAGCCAGTCGCTCAGATAGTTCTATGCATGATTCATTATTCATGATTCCTAATTCCTGTCTGGCTATAATTGCTCCATGATCCACCTCAGCATCCAGTTGTATAATACAAACCCCGGTTTCTTTCTCGCCATTTAGCAAAACTGACTGAATCGGCGAAGGGCCGCGATATTTTGGCAACAACGAGGGGTGGATATTGATCATGCCCTGTGGAAAGAGATCAATAATGGCTTGTGGAATGATTTTCCCGTAGGAGGCGACGACGGCAAAGTCTGGGCTAAGAGCTGATAGACTATCGACTATAGTTAAATCTTTTTTTAGTGATTTTGGCTGTATTGCTCTAAGCCCTAGACTATCGGCCATAGTCTTAATGGGTGGTGGAGTGAGCAGTTGTTTACGTCCAACCGGCTCGTCTGGCGTGGTGACTACTAGAGAAATTTCGTAACCAGCGGTGGCTAATGCCTTCAAGGCTGGTACAGAAAAATCAGAAGTGCCAAAGAAGATTAGTTTTTTTGTGTTCATAATGATTATTTCGTCCAGCCAACCACTTCCGCTTGTGACGTCCGTTTTCCCAGCGAGAAAACTGACTCACTCTCGGTTGTGAATTTGGCTCGCTGTGTTTTACTATTGTACAGCTCGCCAGCCATGCAATCACACAACCGAGAGTGCACCGCGGAAGGATTGGCTGGACTCCAATTTTTGAATCCTATTTCTTGGGGACCCGGTCTTTTATTAATAAGCCATTCAGATGATCGTATTCGTGTTGTAAGACACGAGCTAAGAAACCTCTTGCTTTGATTTTTATTTTGTTGCCGTTCTCATCCAGTGCTTTCAGTTTAATTTTTTTGGCGCGGGGGATATCAACAAAATATTCTGGAATAGAGAGACAGCCCTCTTCTAACTCACCCGTCTCGCGCGAGTACTCGGTAATCTCGGGATTAATGTAGGCGTCGGGAGCGCCGTTCTCGTCGGCGAGAGTTTTGTCAATCACAAAGATTTGTAGGTCTTCGCCTACCTGATTAGCGGCTAGCCCAACCCCCTTGGCCTCGACCATCTTTACACGCATAGCCGAAATTAACGCCTTAATGGCAGGCGTAATCTCCTTGACTTCTGTCAGTTTTTGTTTTAGTATTTTGCTAGGTTCTTTGGTAATGTCCATTTGGTGGCTTGTTATGGGGTGCTTTATGAAAAAAAGATTTTTGGATCAGGTCGTTGATTTTTTGGATAATCACCGTCGGGCGGCCAAGGCGATTTATCCGTTTCTCGCGGTTGGGGCAATTTTTTTCTTTGTGGTTGAAGGAATTTCCGTTTGGGCTAGGGACAAAAAACACTAGTCCAAACTAACTCGCCATTGGCTACCCACAAGGCGGAGTAAGTTGCTCCGCTCTTTTCTTTGGCCTGCCGTAGCCTCGGCGGAGGCGGCATTTTTTATTTTTAAAATGATCTCTTGGGTAAATAAACCTTTCTCACGTAAACCAGTAACTGGCCCAAGCACACTGATTGTTAATTTTTGTTTGGCGACCTCGTTTTTAATCTTTTCCGCCACAATTCTGGCTTCCTGTAACGCTTTACGTGGATCGCGGTGGCGATAAACCAACTTAATTATCTCGCAGAATGGTGGGTAATTTAGTGACTGACGATTGGCCAACTCGTTTTTAATAAACTGGTCGACACCACCCTCTGCTAAAGTTTTGATGGGGGTTGAGTCGACGTGGTAGCTTTGGATGATAGTTTGTTCCGACATTTTTGTCAGAGTCAATAAATCATGCAACGCCTCTTCGTCAGCCCGCCAATTCGCAAAATTAGCCAGCAGATCCGCGTTTAATATAGCGATTAAATCTGGTTTGATCAAGTATAAGTAGCTGAATATTTTTTGGGTAGTAAAAAGTATCGTTGAAGGATTAGCTCTAAATTCGTTGATAATTTTATCTGCTTCGGCTCGGGTGGTAGCGCTGTCATTGCTTAGTTCTAGCATGGGCGGTGCGGTGATGTTTTGGCGATCTAGCCAGACTTTCAACTTTTCCATGGCTTTTTGGATGCCCAGACCTTTATACTCTAATATTCCACCTTTGCATTTTGGGCACACGGCGGTAATTGGTTCGGTGTTTTCGCAATGATGGCAGATTAAGTTTAATTCTTGATTCTTAATTCCTGATTCATTTCTGTGTACCACCAGTGTATGATCGCAGTTTTTGCAACGTACCGTTTCTCCACACTTTTTACATAATAAGTATGGAGCGTAACCTTTGCGTGGCACAAAAATAACCAATTTTTTCTTTTCAGCGATACTGGTCTGGATCTGCTCTTTTAATTCGGTGCTAAAGGGGGAGTAGTTGGCGTCTTTAATCTCGCTGACCATATCGACTATCTTCCAATTACCATTTTCCAATTTCCAATTACTCAGATCCAATTCATATGCAGTTTCAACGCGAGGCAGGGTGTCGCTAATAATTAGTTCAGCACTGTGCAACTTTGCTAATTGGCGCGCTAAGTCAGGAGCAAAGTATTTGGGAGTAGTATCAGAGTAGTAAGCTGGATTGGATTCAGAGTCCACGATTATTAAGCCAAGCTTCTGCCAAGGTAGGGTCAGGGCGAGGCGAGTGGCGATAACGAAGGTCGGCTGACCAGCGGAGATTTTTTGCTGTAGATCATAGATTTTTTGGTTGTTTAGACCGCTGTGTAAAATTTCTGGTTTTAGTGTGGTGTAGCTTTGGGCGAAATAATCCAAATGCGTAGTTTCTGGAACCAATAAAAGTACCGACTGTCCAGGGTGTTTTTTTATGATTGAAAGATAATTTTTATAGTGACTAGCAGTATCAGTGAGGGGAATAAAAGTTTTTTTGGGTTCGGTTAGTTTGGTTTCTGTCCCGGGAAGAAGATTTATTGGGTATTTTTTCTTTCCAATGAAGTTTGGCAAAAAGTTTTTAAAACAAGGTCCCAGTGGGGCATGATATTTACTGGCCAACCAAAAGGCTAAATTTTGTTGGGCAAGAGTAATTACTGGGGTAGGGGAGATCACTTTTCCGGTGTGCTTGAGGCTAAAAGAAAAATCTTTTTTAAGCATGCGTTTGGCCTGAGCGACTGGGGTAGAAGCTAAAACTAAGCCAGGGATAGAGCGATTACGAAAGGGCACGGTGATCAGTGAGTTGATGTCTGGGTCATGATCACAATAGTAACTCAAAATCTGTGCCTCCGGACGGGGGATAGTAACTAGGGGCACCACTTCTAATAGATACTGCTCTGCCTCGTTCATATGTGGACAATCTTAAGATAATTTGTTAAAAATGACCACTTTTCGACGACACGATACTTTGCTATACTATTTTTAATGACTACGCTTGAAAAAGGTTCAGTTCGTGTACGTATTGCGCCCTCGCCCACAGGCTATTTTCACATTGGTACGGCGCGGACAGCGCTGTTTAATTGGCTGTTTGCTCGTCACCACGGTGGCCAGTTTATTGTACGGGTAGAGGATACCGATAAAGAACGCTCGCAACCGGAGTTTGAAAAAGACATTCTGGCTGGACTGGAGTGGTTGGGCTTAAAGTACGATGAGTTTTATCGTCAAAGTGAACGCGGTGAGCACTATCGTAAGTATTTGAAAAAACTTTTAGCCGATGGTAAAGCCTTTTGGTGCTATCATAGCAAGGAGGAGTTAGGGATAGAAAAAGCCGAGCAAACTAAACGGCATGAAGCACTGCATCATTTTTGTGATCACAAAGATAATCCACCAACTGATAAGGAAAAGCAGTTAATTCGTCTGGCGGTGGATCGCAACATTGAAAAAATTGGTTGGCATGACTTGGTACGTGGTGATATCGAGTTTTCGGCTGATACTGTGAGCGATGTTAGTCTCGCTAAGGATTTAGATACACCACTTTATAACTTTGCCGTAGTGATAGATGACTATGAGATGCAGATCAGTCATGTGATTCGGGGCGAGGATCATATTGCTAATACGCCTAAACAAATTGCGATTTTTCGAGCATTAGGTGTTGAGCCACCTCAGTTTGCCCACCTACCTTTGATTTTGGGGGCGGATCGTTCCAAGCTATCTAAACGTCACGCCGCTGTGGCCTTTAATCAATATATCGAAGCTGGTTATACACCGGAAACAATTATTAACTTTTTGGTTTTACTTGGTTGGACGCCAAATGATGATAAGCAGGAGCTAATCTCCACCCAAGAGGCGATCGAGCAGTTTACTTTGGAAAAAATTCACAAATCAGGAGCAGTTTTTAACCCGGAAAAACTCAACTGGATTAGCAACCAACATTTGCGCCAGCTAGGTGACGAGCAGTTATCTAGCTTGGTGTTGCCATTTGTACAAAGAAACTTTAACCAGGTTGATAACGTCATAGTAAGTAGGCTCATGCCCCTATTGCGTGAGCGCTTGGAATATCTCGATCAAATCAAGGAGTTTGGTTATTTCTTTCAAGCACCGGAGTATGGCCCCGAGTTGTTAGTTTGGAAAAAAAGCGATGCGGTTGGAGCAAAACAAGCAATTACAAAAGTTTTAGGAATATTATCGGGGGCAGGGGAGTGGGGCGACCAGAAACTACGATCCAGACTAGACGAGGTTGCCACAACTGATTTTGCTGGTGATCGTGGAGCGGTTTATTGGCCAATCCGAGTAGCCCTCAGTGGGGAAAAGTTTTCCGCTGACCCAGTACAGATTATGTTAATCATCGGTCAGAGCGAGACTGCTAATAGATTGCAGACTGCTTTAGCTAAGCTTAACTAGTAAATGCCTAAAAGATTTTTAATTATTGTCATTGGTCTGTTTCTGCTTTTTCCCCTATTGGGAAGGGCGGTAGACTCTAATCAGCAGATTTTACAATTACGCGCGCAAATTGAAGAGTTACAGAAAAAAGCCAATGAGTATAGAAAAATTGTTGCTACCAGCCAAAGCCAAGCGGCGTCACTTAAGCGCGACATTGATAGTCTGAACAATCGGATCTTAGCACTTCAGACCCAGGTGCAGATTACCGAAAAACAGATTAGCTCTACCCAAATTGGTATTACCCAGTCACGGGATCAGATTTACGAGAAACAGCAGAGTATTGATAGTAAGGGCATAGCCATTGCCAACCTGCTGTCCTTAGTAGCTGAGCGTGATCAGGAAGACCTGCTCAGCTCACTGATAAAGAACACCAGCTTGTCACAATTTTTAGATGAGTTGGAATCGGCCAATAAATTAAATGAAAGTCTTTTGGCCAATGTCACGGTCTTGCGGGTGGACAAAGAGAGTCTAGAAAAGGCCAAAACTGAGCTAGAAGAAAAGAAACAAGAGTTAGAGAGTTTGCACAACGCCCAGAAGCGCACCCAGGTCTCGTTGAGTAGTACTAAGCAAACTAAGGGTGATTTACTAACTAAAACTAAGGGCAAAGAAGAAACCTATCAAAAACTATTAGCTGATACCCAGGCGGCACAGGATAAATTTTTTAATGAGCTAAAACGACTAGAAGCAAGTGCGGTTACTAATCACGAGGTGATTTTGCACGTGACCGCTAGTTATGTTCCGCCTAAGGGGACTAAACTGTTGGCTTACCCGCATGAGAGTTATTATGTCACGCAAGGTTATGGTTATACGGCTTACGCTAAAAGAGGAGCTTACAATGGCTCACCGCATAATGGGGTAGATATTTCTGGTGGTTGCGGCACACCGATTACCTCGGTCGCATCGGGTGAAGTTTTGGTTACCGGGACAAACGGGGGATATGGTAATTGGATAGCGGTTAAACATCAGAATGGTTTAGTGACGATCTACGCCCACATGAAAGCTCCCTCTGGTTTAGCCAACGGCACCCCCGTAACTACCAGTAGTGTGATCGGTTATGAAGGAAGCACGGGCAACTCCACTGGTTGTCATGTCCATTTGGGTTTATACCGCGACTTCTTTACCTACCCTAGCAAAAAGACGGGGGAGTTATACTTCAACTATTTCGACGGTACACTTAATCCACTAGATTATCTGGATAAGAGTCTCTAGATTTTATAATTGACGATAGGTTCCTTTTGTGTTCATGCTGTGGATAACTTTAGGACATAACTTTAGTAATGTTGTCAATATTTAGTAGGGGAGAGCGCTCGACCACTCCCCTGGGGGTATTTAACTTTTTCGCCTCCATCCCGCAGTAGTAAAAAATTTTGTTAACTAGTAATTATCTAATTTTTAATTCCTAAACAATTTTCAATTATACAATATACAATTTACATAATTTCAAAAAGTTAAAATTTTACAAAAGATAAATTTAAAACATTTTCAGGGGAGTTACCTGCTGTAAAAACCAAGCCCGGGGTGGGGGCTAAAAAGGAGGGTCTATAAGGCCCTAGGAAGAGAGGAGGGATGCGGAGTTGATAGTTGGGTCGGCTAGTGGTAGAGGATCAGGCTCCGGTTGATTAGAAGTTTCTATTTAAATCTATATTCAATCAAAAATAAAAGATTATCATGTCGTACAACCTACATTGTACGACTAGCTAGATTTAGAAAAAAGCCCACTTCCTTTGCGTTCCCTGAAGGAATTTAACAAAAATAAAAATCGGGGCGGATTAGATTTCTCACCTCCTCCCCGATTCGTGGTGGCACAGCGGCCACCTTACCTTCGGGTTTTTTGAGATCCAGTTTTTCACCGTTTTAATTTGTTCCGGTGTATCCCCTATTCTCCAGTCAGGCGATGACTGGGAAAAAACTACAACTTAACTTTCGCATGATAAAAATTAATTGCAATTCGGTAAGTGGATAAAGTGGATAAACACAACTGCTTATGTTTAAATAACTCATGGCTTGGTATAAAACTTTGCAGGAATTTATGAGTGGTAACGGTTACGAAGAAGATGGCATTTGGTATCCCCGCGTTACCTCGATTGTTGGTATTAAGGCCAAGCCGGCACTCTATTCGTTTTATGCCTCGATGCCCAGCTTCGCGGCGGGTGAGGCAATGAAAGAGAAGTCCGCTGAAGAAGGTACCCTACTGCACGAAACGGTTGAAGCAATTTTTAAAAAGGAGTTAGTCACGGTGCCAGACAGTATTAAGCCAGCGATGGATGCCTTCATGGAGTTTTATAGTAATAACCAAATAGTGGTCCACAAAGTAGAAGAGCGTTTGGTTAGTCATAAGCATCGCTATGCGGGCACTATGGACGTCCTGGCCGATTTAAATGGTCAATTGGGTGTACTAGATATCAAAACCTCTATCGCGATTTATCGTGACTACCAAATTCAAACCTCGGCCTATGTTGAGGCCCTCAAAGAAAATCCTAATATGCCAGAGCTAACCCGCTGGATATTAAGGGTTGATCAATCGAAAAAGTGCTTACACTGTGGGGCTAGTCTGCGTGAAAAGGGTGGACGACAAAAAATTAGAAAAGAGAATGGCCCTTGTGAGCATGAGTGGGGACCAATGACTGGCGAGTATGAGATCAAGGAGTTGAAAACCTTCACTTCCGATATCAAAGCTTTTTTAGCGGCTAAAACCCTCTGGGAGTGGGAGAATGAGTATTGGTTGACGAGACTAGGATACTAGGAGCTACTTTTTACAGTTGCCTGCTAAGGTATAGCCAGCTGTGATCGCCTCTTTGTCAGAGTTAAAATAAATTTTATTAGTTTCGCTAATCTGATTAGCGCCAGCACACCAGAGGAAGTGGTATTTTTTAGTAGTAGAGGATTTGGAGACGACTACTCGAAAGTCGAGGTGGTCACTACTCCCTCCCCCACTACTGATATTGGCGCTTTGCGTATTACCAATCGTGTTGGCGGTGTTGAAAACATCACTGGCTGGCGCGGAGTCAATTTTTACCGAATGGCTAATCTGGCTAAGCATGTAAGCCTTACCACCCTGGAAGGAGATTATAGAAACTAACACCACCGCCAGGGCGATGCCAAGGTCCACTTGGTGGGTCTTTACTATATTT
>MGKD01000006.1 GCA_001794605.1 Candidatus Yanofskybacteria bacterium RIFCSPHIGHO2_12_FULL_45_19b
GCCGGGTTTAAAAATTTAGCCAAAGAAAAGAGGTTATGGAGTATGCCGTGGTTGTTAGAGGTGCCAGGGTTTGATGAGATGGGACCGGATCGGCGCAATGTTGAGATCTTAAAGAAATTGCGCCTAAAATGACAAATTTCAAATGGCTAATGACAATTCAAGCCCAAATGATAAATGTCCGGATTTGAATATTAGGATTTTGTCATTGATTAGTCATTTGGATTTAACCATTAGTCATTAATGACATGGATAATCGGACAGAATTATTGCGACAAATTAAAGATGAAGTAATCGCGCTGGAAAGCTCGCCGCTTTATGCGGAGCGGGTGAAGAATGGGGTGTTTCCAGTGATTGGCGAGGGGGATCATTATGCCAAAATTATGTTTGTGGGGGAGGCGCCGGGGAAAAATGAGGCGGCGAGTGGTCGGCCATTTTGTGGCGCGGCCGGGAAAATTCTCGATCAGTTATTGACTTCGATTGAGTTGCCACGCCAGTCGGTTTACATCACCAACATCGTTAAAGATCGCCCACCATTTAATCGCGACCCTTTGCCGGAGGAGATTGTGGCCTATGGTCTATTTTTAGATCGGCAGATTAATATTATTCAACCAAAAGTAATTGCGACACTGGGGCGCTATTCGATGGTTTATATTATGGAGAAGTTTGGTCTGGGCGCGCTTTTAAAATCTATTAGTCAGATGCACGGCCAAACGTTTGTAGGAAAGGCCGATTATGGAGAAATTAATATTGTGCCATTGTATCACCCAGCGGCGGCGATTTATAACCGAGCTGATTTGGATAAGCATTTTGAGGATTTTAAGATGTTGAAGAAGTTTGTTTAGTTTAACAAGTTTGTTGATAAACAAGTTGGTACTCAATAAGCGGAGAGCTATAATTAAGGCAATGAGAATGCGTCTGCCGGAATTTGATGAGTGGCCGAATGTCTTTTTATTTTTAACGCTGGTTAGTTTTGTGGCAATAACACGTTATGTCTCTTTCGCGGTGCTACCGTCTATGGCGATAAGTGTTGATCGCGCGCCAACCGGCTATTTGGAAGGAGCTTGGCCGAATGGCCTAGTAACTGGCTGGGCACTGGATCAGGATACGCCAGATGAACAGGTGGATGTTCATTTCTATATTGATGGACCCGCTGGGCAGGGCGGAAAGTTTATTGGTCTGGCTTTGGCGGACATTGAGCGAACTGATGTCAATCAGGTGATGCGTTCTAGTGGGCCACATGGTTTCGAATTTATTATCCCAACCCAATATCGGGATGGGTTGGAGCACAAGATTTTCGCCTATGGCATTAACACGGGGGAGGGGGAAAACCGCCTACTAATTGGTTCCCCCAAGAGTATAACCTTGATTAGGTTGGTGACGGGTGGGCCAACCGTCTTGCCGCCTAGTAATGGTGGTTCTGGTGGTTTAGCTACAGCACCGGCACCGGGTAGCGTGGAGTTAGTCGGTTCACCGGAAACTGTCTTTGATTATTCAGCTAGTCATTGTGTATCCTTGGACATTCCGGACGCGCCGGCGCGCGCTTTTCGCGACGCTAATGGGCGGGTAAATCTGATTGCCTCACACTATATCAGTTATCGCATGTTGGGCAGTACGCTTGATAATGTAAAACGTGATTGCGGGATGATTATGAACTCGGCCAATGATCCAGATTTTTATAATTTTACCTTCCGAGAATGGATCACCGCGCCGTATACGCTGGATGGTAATAATGTTTACGCCCTAGTCCATAACGAGTGGTATGCCTATTTGGTAGATATTAAGTGTCGCGAACAAAATCAGGGTGATGGTTGGATCAACACTATTACTATGGTGCAATCTAGTGACGCGGGCGCGCACTACAGTCACTCCAGTACTTATGTGGTAGCGGAGCCAGCATTAGATTGGGATCCAGCTTTCCCGTGTGCATCTAATAATTACACCCGTTTTGGACCGATTAACCCCTCTAACATTTTTCAGAAGGATGGCTATTATTATGCTTTTTATCAAAGCGAGCGTGATCCAAAGGGCTATTATGACTGGGGAGCCTGCATGATGCGTACTAAGGATGTTAGTTCGGCTACTGCCTGGCAGATTTATACCGCGCATGGCTGGGACGATAATCCCACCGCCAGTTGCCAGGTAATTGATAAGGACCATCTGGAAAAAATACACGAATCTATTACTTATAATAACTATCTCAAGGCCTATGTTTTAGTGGGGATGCGCTATGGTCCGCCTGGGCCAGGCATCTACTATGCGATTTCCAATGATCTTTTACATTGGTCAACGCCAGTGAAAATTATGGGGTTAGATGGTATTGCCTACCCGTCATTGATTGACCCAACCGACGCCAGTCGTAATTTTGAGTACTCTAATCGTGAACCATATATTTATTACACCAGGTTTAATAATGGCACGGATTTGGATAGAGATTTAGTACGACAAAAAATCAGATTCACCACTACTAATGTGCCAGCGATTAGTGGGACTCCGTTACCAACTAGTACGTCAACGCCGGCACCAACCCAAACTGCGGTTCCATTCCCGACCTATACTTTTGTGCCAACTCAGACGCCAACCCCCACTCCGTCACCGGCGAGAACCCCAAATCTACCCGGTAGACAAAAATGTACTGGTTCGTTCTGGCTGTGCTGGTTTCATATTGGGCTCTGATTTGACTACTGGAATAATTTTGTTATAATCGGTTTAGCCGTAGAAAGCGTGGTTTGTCTCAGGTGCGAGTGTACCTAAGGCACGTAACTCGCGTTGAGGCCAAATTCCAAGGTTAATTTGGGTTTTGGTTGGTCGAAAAACGGCATAAATAGCCGTTATTTTTATTCTCGTTCAATAAATACAAAAGAGAATAACCTCGCCGAAGCTTTAGCGTAGGCGGGTAAAACAATGAAGACTAAACAGCAAAAACAGACGATAGTAAAAGAACTGACCGCCAAGTTTAAGGCGGCCAACATGATCGCCTTTACTGCCTTTGCTAAGGCGGGAGAAAAAGGTTTAAGTGTTAGTCAAACTCAGACCCTAAAACGCGCCTTGCGCGCAGTAGGCGGTGAGTTTGTAGTAGCCAAAAAGCGTCTAGTTAATTTAGCTCGCCAGATGGCTGGTTTAACCGACGAGGTTGATACCAGTCATTTTGTTGGCTCAATTGGTGTAGTGGTGGGCGAGGCGGGAGCGGATAGTCTCAGGTTAGCCAAAGATCTCCATGGTTTTACTAAAATTAATCCGGTTTTCCAAATTTTTGGCGCGGTGTTGGATGGTCGCTATATCGATCAAGCCAGTTTTATCACTCTAGCTAAGACCCCTAGTCGAGAAGTGTTGTTAGGTAGATTGTTCGGTATGTTGCAATATCCGCTGTCCGGATTGGTGAACGTTTTGCAGGGCAATATGCGGAATTTGGTGGTGGTGTTAGCAAATATTAAGAAATAATTAACATATACCATTTATCGTTTTCCACTAATTTACCATTGTTTCATTTCTGCATTATCTGAAAATGCTTAAATGAATAAATCAATGGGAATTGGAAAATGTTAAGTGGCAATTGTATCAAAATGGCAAAAGAAGATTTAATCAAACAGATCGAAGAGATGACAGTGTTGGAGTTGGCCGAGTTGGTCAAAGCCTTAGAAGAGAAGTTTGGTGTTTCCGCTTCAGCGATGATGGCTGCTCCCGCTGCTACTGCGTCAGCAGGTGGTGAAGCAGGTGGCGCCGCCGAAGAGAAAACCGCTTGGACGGTTGTCTTGAAGGATGGTGGTGCTAATAAGATCCAGACCATTAAAGTGGTCAAGGATATCACCGGCAAGGGCTTGAAAGAAGCCAAAGACCTAGTCGATGGCGCTCCGCAGAATATAAAAGAGAATGTGAAGAAAGAGGAGGCTGAGGAGTTAAAAAAGAAATTAGAAGAGGCTGGTGCAACCGTCGAACTCAAGTAAGGGTTAAGGGATAGCCAATAGTGAAGAAGGGGTGTTCCGCCATAGCGGAACACCCCTTCTTGGTTTTTCTATGCCCTAAATCTTTTTGGCTAATCCTTACTCAACCGCTAGTTGCCAGACTTTGTTGTCGTCGCTGAGAAGGTAGAGGGTTTTGCCGTTGAGGGTGGAATCTTTGACGGTAGAGAGGGCGTCGGCTTTGTAAGTAGTAACTAACTGACCATCAGCTTTGGAGAAGGCTCTGATGCGACGAGCGGAATAGTCAACAATGTAATAATTCGCTAAGTCGGCATTAGTTAAAAATTCAAGTTGTTCCGGAAGTTGGGTGGTGGCTAGGGTGACTCGGCCAACTTCTTTGTTTTTATAGTATTTAATTACCTGGTTGGTTTTGGTGAGGATATAAATATTACCGTCTACGGCTAGGGCTTTGGGTTGGTCATTGACCAAGCCGGCTAGCCAGGTCTGTTTTTGGCTATTGTTAGTGGTGGCGTCAGCATATTTATAAATTGCACTATCGCTGATGACATAAAGATTGCTCTGGTACATAAAGCTGTCAAGCCAGTTGGCGGAATCAGCTAATTTATAATTTTTTCCCTGTTGACTTTGCCAACCAACGACGTAAATTTGCTCGCCACCATTATACAAAGCGGCCACTCGCTTGTCAGCAAATAGGTTACCCGCAGTATCGTCGCTCTTCATGGTGCCACTTTCGTTGGTGGCTGATTGGGTAACGCGTAGGACTTTTTTGTCTTTGGTTAAAGCGGCGATACTGCCGTCTTCGATACTGGCAATCTGCTCAGTGGCTTGCGGGATAATTACCCAGGCAGTAGGTTGTTGGTTACTGACCAAGTCAATTTTATCCAGTAGTGTACTAAGCTGGTTTTTTATATCAGCCAACTTGGTACTACCAGAGGCCGGTAAACTACCCAGCGAGAAACCTAACAACTCTCGAGCATGGATGACGTTGTTGCTGTCAATTTCGCTTTGCGCTAGCTTAATATTTTCTTCAGCTTGGGTAATGGCGGCCTGGTTAGGGTCGTGACTGGGCCAAAACATCTTTACACCGACCAGAATAGCCACTACTGCTAGGCCCATCAATCCTGGTTTAATATACTTTACGTAACGGCCACTCTTGAGGTTAGCTAATGAGTACTTGGGCAGGGCGGTTAGACTAGCGACGCTGGGGAAGGAACGACGTTTGGCAACGGCAATGTCAGCAGAAATGGCTTTGGTTTGCTGGGTTTCTGGTGCTTTTTCTTCTTCAATTTCTGGTTCGACTGGAACAGTTGTCGGAGGAGTGGTCGGCTCGCTGTTAGCTAACATTACCTCGCCCAGCTGATAAATACTACGAATGGCTGGCTTGGATTCATGCCGTTTACTGATTTCTAGGTGGATACCAGAACATTGAAAATTTTTGGCGCTAGTACTAATGGCGGCCAAACCAGCGACAAACTTTGCTTGGTCGTTGTCGACCAGCAAAGTTTTGAAGCCTTTTTCGCGCGTACTAGTTTGGCGGGTGGGGCAGAAGGCAAAAATCTTGTCTCCCTCTTTGATTTTACCCGAGATGATATTAGAAAATTGCTGTTCACCATCGGTACTTTTTTTGAAAGCTTCTAAGTTGTTTAAAATATCTACCAGTTCACCACTACGGGCCAACATTACCTTAAATTTGCCTAAACGCGAAAGGTGAATTTGTTCTCCGGCAATGGCCATTAAACCAAGATTGAGGGTAAAGCCATCTTTTTTGAAAAAGTCTTCTAGCACGTCGTTAAGCTTTTTAAGGGTGCTGTCGAAGGCGGCCTTAGGATCATCGCCGGGCGTGCCGGTTTCTGAGTAGTATTCCCGCTTAGCGAGCGAGGCGAGCAAGTTAAGGGCGTAGGAGGAGTCTTCGCCGGTTGATTTCACTTGGCCGGTGAGATAGAGGTTGCCCAGTGGTCGAGTGTTGTCGCTGGCGGATTCGTAAATGAAAGAATCGGCAAAGAGTCCAGGTTCGGTCGCGGGATGGTTGATTTCCTGGGCGGTGGGCTTGAGGTAAACTTTTTCCATAGGGTTATCATTTAACATATACCATTTACCGTTTTCCACTAACTTACCATTGTTTCATTTATGCATTGTCTGAAAATGGACAAATGCTTAAATGAATAAATCAATGGGAATTGGAAAATGTTAAGTGGTGAATGTCAATGTGTGCTCGAACGGGGTTGACCTTTAATTAAGGGGTGATAGTCTATACTTCGGCAGGCTCAGTATGAATACTTCGGTGAACTCAGTACAAGTACTTCGGCAGGATCCCAGCCTTCGCAAAAATGCTATGGCGGGCACGGCAGTACGGGTACTTCAACTGAGTGTTATCCCCATTATATTTTTAAATAATCCACATGTCAAAAATAGTTCGGCAGGCTCACTACAAAATGGTCTTAGAAACACTGTTCGGTTCACGCGCCCGTCTGCGCCTTTTGAAGTTTTTATTCCGTAATTATCCCAACGGCTACACGGTAAGTGAGATTACCAAACACCTACAAGAGGATCGCAATATCGTGAAAAAAGAGATTGAAAATTTTATCCAAATTGGGCTACTGGTCAGAGGTTCCAAGGCGGGCAAGAAGATCATTGAACAGTAAGATGGTAAAAGCTAAACACAAAAAAACTAAGGTCAAGAAACGCAAACGTGTTTCTCTCGCTAGACCAAGGAGAAAGACCAAGCGTCCCACTCGGCGGGTTACCAAGCCAGCTAAACATGCTTCTGGCGTAGGCGCGCCACGCTATGTACTTAACCGTGATTTTCAATTTATCCAAGAGTTGCGTGATTTAATTCTCAAATCATCGCCGGCGGAAAAAAGCGAAATCGCTGAACGTTTGCAAAGAATCGGCCGAGTTAAGCTAGCGGTAATTTCCGGCATCTTTCTTAACAAAGAGAATCCAGAAACTCTAGCAACAGATTTGTTTATTGTGGCCGATTATATTGACCGACGTAAATTTCAGGTGTTTATTAAGTATTTGGAGGCGGAGACCGGCGGGGAGGTGAGATTTGTTATAATGGAGAAGGAGGAGTTCCAGTACCGCTTGTCGATGTTTGATCGGTTTGTCCGGGTACTACTCGAAGGGCCACATGAGAAGTTGATAAATCGGTTAGGGGTTTAGTCTTAATGACTAAACCCAAATGACTAATGACAAATTCTTAATTTGGATTTTGAATTTAGTCATTGATTAGTCATTAGGAATTAGGCATTGGTCATTTTGTTGTTGGGCGGTTAGCTCAGCGGTAGAGCACTGCATTCACATTGCAGGGGCCACAGGTTCGAACCCTGTACCGCCCACCAGAATAAAACTAGAAGACTTTTTTGAAGCCAAATTATGGGCGGCACGAAGTGCCGCCCATTGGTTTTCCCCTGACAAATCCTCTCCGCTCGGCGCGCGCAGGCGCGCCTCGCGGTTGGCCAAAACGAGGTTCGAGCCAAAGATTTCTTTGGTAGCAACCTTTTTGGCAAAAAGGTTGCCTTCCCGTGCGATTTTAGGCAGATTCTCTGCCTCTTTTATCCATTCTGACATCGGTTCGATCCAGCCAGTCCGCTTTTGTTCAAGATTAGTGGTTTGCTCCTCCAGCGACTTTTTCTCGCTCATAAAGTTTCGTTTCTTTTCGAGATAAACTTCACGCTCAATGTCTTGTTCTAAATATCCATCTAAAAGTCGCTGGAGTTTCGTAGCGATAGTTTTTACTTTAGTTTCTGATTCTTGAACAAAAACGGTTGCGGATTGGGCGGATTCCTTTCTGTCTTTTTCCAGCATTTTGTTCATTTGTGCCGCCCAATCCGGTCTCAAAGAAAATTTTTGAAGCAGAGAGGATAACTGCCGATCCAGTTCTTCCTCGCGGACGTAAGGTTGAGAACAAACAATGTTTTTCTTGGTGCAACGATAATACGTATGACCTTTCTGGATTTCGGCAGTTATCATTCTTCCGCATTCATCGCAACACAAAAGATTTACGAAAGGTTTAGAAATTTTGGGATTACCCTTCGGTTTGCCTCTCTGCTTCAGAACTTCTTGAACGGAATCAAAAAATTTTTGGGATGAATGACATAATTTGGTTGACAGCAAGTAAGGAAAAGTGCCTCTTTTCCAAGCTAATTTGATTGTTTTCTGCCA
>MGKD01000007.1:0-123 GCA_001794605.1 Candidatus Yanofskybacteria bacterium RIFCSPHIGHO2_12_FULL_45_19b
GCGGAGGACGGCTCGCTAGTTTTATTGAAGTCGCGCAGGAAATTTAAGCAGGGGTGGCGAAGTGTTGTTTTTATTTGCCGAACTTCCTAAACTAAAGTCATGTCTTTCTCGAAATCCAACCTC
>MGKD01000007.1:129-12902 GCA_001794605.1 Candidatus Yanofskybacteria bacterium RIFCSPHIGHO2_12_FULL_45_19b
GGGTTACTGATGGCCTGGTTGATTGGCGTGGCGATTGGCTCTTGGCTGGGCTTGGGCTGGTTAGGCACTTACCCCTATTTGGGTTTTATCCCTGGATTACTTTTAATTGGCATCGGTTGGCGACGACACTGGGGCTTAGTGCTAATTGGCCTGGGGCTTTTGCTTTTGGTGGGTGGTTGGATACGTGTCAGCCAGCTGCGTTTCGAACAGACTATTTTAACTCAGGCCACTGATACCAACTTTTCACCGCTGTTGCGTGGCTACGTCAGTGACAGTCCAGTGTTGAGTGGTGCTAATCAGCGAATAGTTTTTACTGTAGAGTTTTTGCGCCTAGGTAACTGGGTAGCCCCCTATCGTTTGCATGAAAAGATTTTAGTTACTACTGACGCTTACCCGCGTTATCATTACGGTGATAAACTACAGTTGACTGGTAAACTAACTTTGCCTACTAATACCACAGACTTTGATTATATTTCTTACTTAGCCCGTGACCAGATTTTTACTCTGATGTACCAGCCGAAAATTGAGTCGGCAAACTTTGCGTTGGAAAAAATCACCCGGGCAAAGATTTGGTTTTATGGCGGATTATTTAAAGCCCGTGATTATTTTTCTGATCAGGTGGCAGAGGCAGTGAAAGAACCAGCCGCTGCCTACATCAACGGCATTTTGCTCGGTACGCGTGCGAACATTCCGGCTGATATTAAAGCCGACTTTGCTACAACTGGGCTAAGTCACATTTTAGCCATCTCTGGCTACAATATTAGTATTATCGCTTTGGTAATTGCCTGGTCCTTGAGTTGGCTGATGCCGCGCTCCAAAGCTTTTTGGTTGGCAGTGGTAATAATCATTCTGTTTACTCTTTTGACAGGCGCTTCGGCCTCGGTGGTGCGCGCGGCAGTGATGGGCACACTGGTTTTGATTGGTGAGCTGATTGGCCGGCTTTATAATCCACGCAATGCGCTAACCTTGGCGGCGGCACTGATGGTGGCGTTTAATCCGCTAATTTTGCGCTACGACGTTGGTTTCCAGTTATCTTTTTTGGCGACGGCCGGGCTCTTGTACCTAAGTCCGTTATGGCGGCAGGCTAAGTGGCTACACTGGTTACCCAACTGGTTTAATTTGCGTGATACGTTAGCTACCACTTTGTCAGCACAGATGATGGTTTTGCCGCTAGCCTTTTACTACTTCCACACTTTTTCATTAATCGCCTTACCGGCCAATTTAATTATTCTTCCTCTGGTGCCGGCGCTGATGGCACTGGGCTTTGCTACTGGGGTAGCGGGCAGTATCTGGTCGGTGTTGGGAAAAATTGTGGGAGTAGCGACTTGGTTGCTGGCCACTATACAGTTGTATCTAGTTAGCTGGCTAGCTAAGTTACCGGGGGCCGCTCTGCCGGTAAAATTAGATTGGCTTGGCTTGTTGCTCGCCTATATTTTATTGATTGGCGGATTATACTTTTACTATAAAAAGAAAACCAAGCTCGAACCATGGAAGAACGCCCCCAACTAACTCATTTTGATCGCTGGTTGTTGGTAGCTCTATTGGGGTTAGCAATAGCCACCTTTTTTATTCCCTGGCCGGATGCGCATTTACGCGTGTGGTTTTTGGATATTGGTCAGGGTGATGCGATTTTTATTCAGACTCCGGCGGGTGAACAGATATTGGTAGATGGCGGTCCGCCGGGTGGTGGGTTGTTAGCGCAACTCGGTCAAGTAATGCCCTTCTATGACCGCTCGATTGATATGATTGTTTCCACGCATCCGGATGCGGATCACTTGGGTGGGTTGGTGGATTTGCTGGGGCAGTATAAAGTTGATGAGATTCTTGAAACTGGCATGGTTTGTGATACGGCGCTGTGTAAACAATGGGGCGAAGAAAAACAAGCTACTAAAACTAAGGTTGAACATATTGTGCTCGGGCAGGAAATTAAGCTCTCTAGCCAGGCGAGGCTGGTAACACTACACCCCTTTGTTGATGAAGGTGGTCAAAAAATCACTCAAACCAACAATGGGGGAATCGTTTTGAAGCTACTCTACGGTCAACAGTCGTTACTTTTAACCGCTGATGTGGAAAAACCAATTGAAGATAAAATGCGGATTAGTAACGTAAATATTGATAGCGATTTCATTAAAGTTGGTCATCATGGTAGCAAGAGTTCTTCGACCGAGGCATTTTTGCAGACCGTTTCGCCACTGGTAGCCTTTATTCAAGTGGGAGCAAAGAATAGTTATGGCCACCCGACGGCAGAAGTCTTAGACCGGCTTGCAAAAATGCAGATTCCATACTATCGTACAGATAAACAAGGCACTGTTGAATTGATCCTTGACGGTAAAAATTATTCGATTAAAACTACTAAATAAATTTATGGATAACTTATTGCAACGCACTCTCGTATTATTAAAACCGGATGCGATTAACCGTGGTATCGTCGGAGAAATCCTGCAACGTTTTGAACGAGTAGGAGCAAAGCTGGTTGGAATGAAACTCTTGGTTTCTACCGAAGACACCGCTTTGAAACACTATACCGAAGATATTGGTCGCCGGCGCGGTGAGCATATTCGCAAGTTAATGGTTGAGATGCTGACTTCTGGTCCAGTGATGGCAATGGTTTTTGAGGGAGTTGAAATTGTTGAGGTGGTGCGCAAATTAGTGGGTGAGACTGAGCCAAAAAAAGCTCTGCCCGGAACCATTCGCGGTGATTATGCTCACGTTTCTTATGCTTATTCCGATGCGAAAAAAATCGGTGTGTTTAATTTAATTCACGCTTCCGCCAACTCAGAAGAAGCAGAAACCGAAATTAACGTCTGGTTTAAGCTGGAAGAACTAGTAGAACACCAACCACTTTATACTCACTTTACCTTAAGAGAAGATAAATAATTATGTCTGAAGAACAAAAGCTAGATCCACGTTTACACTTTGTGGTGGCTACCGCCATTATAGAAAAGGGTGGAAAATTTTTGATTGCTAAACGTGCTGCACGCGAGATTGTCTTTCCTAATAAGTGGACGGTGCCGGGAGGTAAGTTAGTTTTAAGTGAGTACAAAAACCTACCCAAAAAAGCGGGTCTAGATATGTGGTATGACGTAGTGGATTGGGTAGTGCGTAAGGAGGTTAAGGAGGAGGTCAATTTGGAAATAGGCAAAATCGGCTATGTTTGTGACCTGACGTTCATTAGACCGGATGGCTATCCCGTGGTAACGCTATCCTACTGGGCTAGATATAAGAGTGGCAAGGTAAAACTCTGTAAAGATTTAACTGAATATGCCTGGGTGACACTAAAAGAGGCTAAGCAGTATGATCTGATTGAGGGGATTTACGATGAACTGCGTCAGGCAGATAAACTTATCCACCAAGCGGGAACTCGACTCTCCTAACTGGCTTGTTAAAATTAAGTCAGGCTAGTTACTGGAGGCAAAGATTTAGGACAACTGTTCTTTCACGGGAATCCATTATGAGAGTAGTTTGGCGAGATTCCTTGGTTTGGAATTTCCGATGACTACTTTTGCGGATACCCACTTATTTACAGCTAAATTCTTCGTCTTCGGTGCTAGTCTACCTTAAACCCGCCACTCCGGTGGGTTTAAGGTATTCGACAATTCGGTACAAGTTAAAATTTCTACGGATTCGGAGAGCCGCGCCAAAGACGCGAATGGAATGGTGGGGGTGCGTCCCGCAAGGCGGGACGCAAGAAAATCAGATGGTGGAATGAATGAAAAGGAAAAGGAGCGGTCTGAAAGTTTGTTTTGATTCCTAATGTTATGTTAAATTAAAGCCATGACTTTACCAGAAAAACCAAAAGCCGGTATATACATAGACGATTCAAACCTCTACAAAAGAGGCAAGGCGGCTGGCTGGATGACCGATTATAGAAAGCTCTACAAATGGGTAGCCGCCCTGAATACAATAGTTCACGCAAGAATATATATGGGCAGACCAAGATACGAGCCGGCTAAAAGTATTTCCGAGGCCCTGGAAAAATATTTTGAGAGGATAGGTTACAAAGTAACGGCAAAAGATTTAAAGAAACTTAGAGATTCACAAGCGCCAAGTGGTTACCGAAACAAATGCAATTTTGATGTCGAAATGCACGATGAAATTATGGAGGACATTCAAGATTTAGATATCGTTTATATTGTCAGTGGAGATAGCGATTTTATCAGAACGAAAGAGAAGGTTTTAAAACGACAGAAACATATTAAATTTATCGCTTATGAAAATAACTGTGCTTGGGAGATTAGAACCGCCTCATGGTTTATAAGTTTGGATTCAATTAGGGCAGAAGTAGAACGAGTTAAAAATCCTCAAAATTAGGCCTATTTAAACGGAAAAACCAGGCACAAGGCCTGGCGAAGTAACTTACTTACAGTATATACCTCGTGAGGCATAAAGTCAATCAAGGCCTAACTGTGGATAATTTTATGACAAAGTATTTTATCTACGCCAGAAAATCAACGGAAGATGAGGAGCGACAAGTGATGAGCATTGAGGCGCAACTTTTGAAGCTGTGCAAGAAGTTCTGAATAGAAAAGCGAAACCAAGAAAAACAAAGCAAGGCCATGATTTTCCTTTTACGGGCTTAATGACTTGTGGACAATGTAATTCGCCTATTACCGCTCAATGGGCAAAGAGAAAATCGGGAGGATTATATAGATGTTATCGTTGTACAAAAAAGCGTGGAATTTGTTCTCAAAAGTATATCCAAGAAAAAGATCTCGCCGCGCAAATCAGAGCACAGCTTCAATCTGTTGCGCTTCCCGATACTCATACAGATTGGATGCTAAAGAGAGTTGATGAGTGGGAGAAAGAACAAACCAACAAATCCCAGTCGTCCGTCCAAAATATCAAGTCTAAAATTACCGAAACGCAAGAGAAACTAGACAAGCTAGTTTCCGCTTACATAGATGGCGATATTCCAAAAGAAAGCTATCTGTCCAAAAAAGAAGAACTGCTAAAACCAAAAGTTTCTCTTACTGGACAGAAAACCAAGCCAACAACAAGAAACCCGCTCGAACCCCTGCACTCGTGGATTTTAGACACGAAAAAAGCCAGTTTCCTAGCTTTTTCCAATGACTACCCAGAAATGAAGCAGATTATCCAAAAGATCGGAACGAACCCCAAACTTTCAGATCGCTCTCTTTCCTTTTCATTCATTCCACCATCTGATTTTCTTGCGTCCCGCCTTGCGGGACGCGCCCCCACCATTCCATTCGCGCCTTTGGCGCGACCTGATTTTTCCGTCTCCAATTCTGAAAGTATCTTTCTGTCGGGCTGCGGGGAGTCGAACCCCGTAAATTTTCTGCACCCCATGCAGACGTGTTGCCGGTACACTACAGCCCGTTGACAAGTTTATTTTAAAATGTTTATATCAATATCCCTTAGGAGGTTACTATGTTTTTTCGAAATAAGTGGCTTCTCAGTTCACGGTCGGTGTTTCGCGGTTTGGCTTGGAAGGGTTTCCGGAAGAATTTTTTCCGACACCCCTTCCAAGCGTCACATCAATTAGGAGCGGAGCTTTGGTCGCAAGTGTTGCGGCTGAAGAACCGGTTCGAGATCGCGCGTGCGATGCGACACAATCGACCGCGCTAGTTGCCCTCGGGTTTGGCTTACTCGCCAGTCCGAGGGTCTTTCTTTTTTACACCAGCTAAGATTGTCTCCTTGATAGCTTTAAGTTGTTCTAACATTTCTGATAGTCGGCTAATACGTATGCGAATTTTTTGTTTTTCTTCCTCTTTGGTGAAAGTGGCGGCCTGTTCAGTGGCGATATTAATATTTTTTTCAATGACACTTTGCCAGTTGTCTAGCTGTTCCGTTGTTTCATTTACCAAATCTTGACCCAAGTCGAAAGCAACGATGTTTCTATAAATCTTGTCTTTTAGACTGCCGTGTGCGTTAACTAACTGTAGGTATAGTCGAGCTAGTTTTATCAACTTGTGCCGTTCTATGCCAATAACAATCTTGGGTAGCGAGACTTCGCCCGCCAACTCTTCCATTTCGGAGGTGAAATATTTAACCGTCTGAAATTTGCCACTAGTACTTAAGGCCAGCTTCGCTTTCTCTACTTTGTTGTGGTAATCAGTTCCACCACTGGTAACATCAATAGCGATACGCTGTACTGTTCCTGTCTCACTCCTTAACTCCCAGACCAGGTCGGTGCCATTAAAATAGTCATCATATTCAGAGGCTTTAGAAAAATAGCCCGGTAACCAGTTGTTGCCGAAGTCTCTGACAATCATTTCTAAAATCTGACTATAAAATTTATTCCTTTTGTCTTGGGGGCTATCTTTTTTGGCGAATTTTTCACGCAGTTCTGTTACCCGGATTTGGTCTTTGGTAATCTCGGCCTGACCGTAGATATCGGCATAATCTTCAAGATTTGAGGATTCTTCAATAAAAATATTAACCAGAGCCTGTAACTGCTCTTGTTCTTCTGGTAAAAAAGCAGAAGTAATTCTTTTTGCATCTGGATTTGATCCAGGTGTTTTTTCCAGCATGTTACTTAGTGAGCGCTTTGATACAGCTGGTGCAGAGGCGGAGGCGTTTGCCATCTACCATGGCCCACTGTAAGTTCGGGAGTTTTTTGTAACGGTTGGTGGGATTATAATTACCGCGCAACAGCGTGCGTTTGTTTGCCATCATCGGTTTTTTACCACATTTAGGACAGCGCGTAGCCATATTTGGTTAAATTACAAGTTCCAAATAGCAAGCCCCAAACAATACCAATATCTAAATAAATTTAAATTTTAGTTATTGGAACTTGTTTGTTATTTGGTGCTTCATTGTCAGCTGATGATACCCCAAAACCGTTTACTTTTCAAGAGCCGTAGTTAATGCTACGATTTCAGCTATTATGGAGGTACTGATTATTGGGGCGGTCTACATTATTGCGGTGATATTTTCGATTGTTTTGCATGAGGTAGCGCATGGCGCGATGGCTAATAGCTTGGGGGACCCAACTGCTAAAGACTTTGGTCGTCTGACGCTCAATCCACTTAAACACTTGGATTTATTTGGTTCGATCATTTTGCCACTGCTAACCTTTTATTCGAGTGGTTTTATCTTTGGTTATGCTAAACCAGTGCCTTACAACCCACTCAACTTAAGTAACCGCCGCACTGGCCCAGTGAAGGTAGCGTTAGCCGGGCCGGCTACCAATATTTTGGTAGCGGTGCTGGTTGGTCTGGTGGTACGCTTTTTGCCGGGTAGTTTGGCGGGCGGAGTAATGGGAGATTTACTTAAGTTTATCGTGCAGATTAACTTGCTGTTGGCTTTTTTCAATTTAATTCCCATTCCACCGCTCGATGGCCATTGGGTGTTGTTAGCATTATTACCCAATCGCTTTCAGCGTTTTCGTTATTTTCTCCAGCACGGTAGCTGGCTATTCCTGATTGTGATAATTCTTTTTATCTCCCCCTGGCTCCGTTTCATCATCGACCCGCTTTTTCGCCTGATTGTGGGATAGATATTTCTGTAAAAATAAAACCAGCGTAGTCATTGGCAAAAGCGCTAACCATATAGCCGAATAGTTATAAATTAAGCTGAACCGACTGAAAGCTAGCCGGTAACAGAAAATTGGGTCGGAGGAATAGATTGCTTAACCTATTCTGACGGGGTAACCAATTTTTGTCGGCTAGCTGAAGGAGAGAGGCGTAAATTTATCTAGGCGGTCTATCGGTTAGCGCTTTTGCCAGTGCGGAACTCATTTGCAATGGCAAATCTTTCGTGTTAATATCCAGGTTATCAAAATTAGCTGACGGGACAGTCTATTTTTTTCGTCTAAATGCCCACTTTTAACCAATTGCTAAAGAAACCGCGTCAGAAGGTCAAAGCGAAAACCAAGTCGCCCGCTTTAGCATTCAGTTTTAACAATATTCAAAATCGCCCGGTCTATCACAACTCACCTTTTAAACGTGGCGTAGCTTTAAGTGTTAAAACCACCACGCCAAAAAAACCCAACTCCGCTTTGCGCAAAATTGCTCGTCTACGTCTAACCAATGGTATGGAGGTCACTGCCTATATTCCCGGGGTGGGCCACAACTTGCAAGAGCACTCCGTGGTTATGATTCGTGGCGGTAGAGTAAAGGACTTGCCGGGTGTGCGCTACCATATTGTGCGCGGTAGATTAGATGCTTCCGGAGTGGAAGGTCGCAAACAAGAGCGCAGTAAGTACGGCGCCAAGCGACCCAAAAAATAGAATAGACTAAAGCTAAAAGTCTAATGTCTAAAGCCAGCAATCAATCCGCTTTAGACTTTAGACCCTAAGCCTTAGACATTACCCATGAGACGACCAGTTAAAAAACGAGCCCTGGCTGAACCGGATAGTAAGTACGGTAGTATTTTGGCTGCGCGTTTAATTAATCAGGTGATGACCGCTGGCAAAAAGTCGGTGGCGCGTGGCATTGTCTACGCGGCCATGGCACAAGCCGAGGCCAAAACTGGCAAGCCAGCTTTAACTGCCCTAGAGACTGCCATTGAAAATGCCGCCCCACAACTCGAACTGCGCTCACGCCGGATTGGCGGGGCTAACTATCAGGTGCCTTATGAGGTACCAGCCGCACGTCGTACTACTTTAGCCATTCGTTGGATTGTGTCTGCCGCCCGTGGTGGCAAGGGTAAGGCAATGGATGTTAAATTGGCAGAGGAGTTAATTAACGCGGTCAATAATACCGGCACCGCAGTGAAGAAAAAGGCAGACATGCATCGCATGGCGGAAGCCAACAAGGCCTTCGCGCACTTTGCCTGGTAGGGGACATTGACCATTTACCAATTTCCATTGATTGTATCATTTATACATTGATACATTTTAGAAAATGAGTAAATGATGAAATGTTTAAATTATTGGAAAATGTTAATTGTTAAATGATCTATGGCCGATTATCCAATTGAAAAAATTCGTAACATCGGCGTCATTGCTCACATTGACGCTGGTAAAACTACCGTTTCCGAGCGCATTCTTTTTTATACCGGTGTTTCACACAAAATTGGTGAGGTGCATGAAGGTGATACGGTAATGGATTGGATGGAGCAGGAGCGTGAGCGTGGTATTACGATTACCGCTGCTGCCACCACGGTTTACTGGGTGCCGAGTGATGCCAAAGATAAAGTTGCTGATAAAGTTAAGCTAAACGTTATTGATACGCCAGGCCATATCGACTTTACCATTGAGGTGAAGCGTTCTTTACGTGTACTGGATGGCGCCTTGGTGGTGTTTGATGGGGTGGCGGGAGTAGAGCCACAATCCGAAACCAACTGGCGCTATGCGGATGACTATCAGGTACCACGTTTGTGTTTTATTAATAAACTTGATCGCTTGGGGGCTTCATTTGAGCGCTCCTTCCAGTCAATTCTCGAGCGACTCTCGCCTTATGCGGTCAAACTGCAGTTGCCGGATGGTCATGAGGACCAGTTTAAAGGCATTGTCGATTTATTAACCAGAACTTATTATACCTTCGAGGGTGAACGGGGAGAAAAGATTGTTAAGGGCGAGATTCCCGAAGCTATGAAAGAGTTGGTAGAAAAAGAGCGCGCCATTACGATTGAGAAAATTGTTGAACATGACGAGACCGCGATGGCTGACTACTTGGAGGGTAAAGAGGTACCCCTGGAACAACTGCGTCAGATTATTCGCAAAACTACCATTGAGAACAAAATCTTCCCAGTTTTTTGCGGGTCAGCTCTAAAGAACAAAGGCGTGCAGTTAGCACTGGATGCAGTAGCCTATTATCTACCCTCACCTTTAGATATCACCCCCTCTACTGGTATAGACGGCAAGACCGGTGAGACAGTTTTGGCTAAGCCAGACGAAAACGAACCTTTCCGGGCCCTGGCTTTTAAGAGTGCGGCTGATCCATTTGTCGGTCAATTAACCTTCTTCCGGGTTTATTCTGGAAAATTAGCTTCCGGCTCCTATGTTTTAAATGCCCGCACTGGTCAGCAGGAGCGGGTTAGTCGTATTGTGCGTTTACATGCCAACCAGCGTGAAGAAATCAAAGAAATTTTTGCTGGTAATATTGCCGCTACGGTTGGTCTGAAAGATACGCGTACCGGCGATACGCTCTGTGACCCAGAGCACCCAGTGGTGTTGGAAGGTATTAAGTCGCCCGAGCCGGTAATCTCTTTGCGGGTGGAGCCGAAGACTAAAGCGGATCAGGAAAAGATGAGCATGGTTTTAAAGAAGTTAATGGATGAGGATCCATCCTTCCGCGTAAAAACCGACGAAGAAACCCTGGAAACAATCATTTCTGGTATGGGTGAGTTGCACCTTGATATTATTGTTGATCGGATGCGTCGCGAGTTCGGGGTGAATGTTAATGTCGGGAGACCACAGGTGGCTTACAAAGAAAGTATTACGGCGGAGGCCCAGGCTGAAGGCAAGTATGTTCGACAATCCGGTGGTCGTGGTCAGTATGGTCATGTTTGGTTGCGCGTGGCCCCGCGTGAACGTGGTACTGGTTTCGAGTTCATCGATGCCATCAAAGGTGGCGCTGTACCACAGGAATTTTTGCCGGCGATTCAAAAGGGTATTAAAGAGGTGGTTGATAAAGGTGTGATTGCTGGTTTCCCGTTGGTAGATTTTCAGGCAACCGCTTATGACGGTTCCTACCACGAAGTAGACTCTTCTGAAATTGCTTTTAAGATTGCCGCCGCCACAGCTTTGCAAGAGGCTTTCAAGCGGGCTAGTCCAGTAATTCTTGAGCCGGTGATGAGTGTGGAGGTAATTATCCCCGATCAGTTCATGGGTTCGGTGAATGGTGACCTCAGTTCACGCCGTGGTCAAATTGAACAGATGGCCGATCGCTCACCCTTGAATTTAAAAGTAATTGGTGCAAAAGTGCCGTTAGCAGAAATGTTTGGCTATGCTACCGCCATCCGCTCTCTAACCGAGGGTCGTGGCACCTTCAATATGGAGTTTAGCCACTATGAGCCAGTGCCAAATAACATTGCCCAGCAGATTATTGAAGGCAGGAAGTAGCGTCGAGGAGGGGCTTAACTTATGAAAATACAAGATTTAAAAAAACTAGTTAGCCAGGTTGGTAGTGTCATTTTGATGGACGATTCTGGCACCGGTTTGGTGGTGCTATCCTATGAGCAATATCAGAGCTTATTGGGGATTGAGCTTCCCAATGCCGAAATTGAACCTGCCTTTGGCTCGCAGGGACAAGTCCCGAGGGGGACCAGTGATGGTTTTAAAGACAATGACAATGTCGGCACTGGGATAGAAGGTGCGGGGAATAAAGTAATCAATCATAATGCCGATATTGCACTGCCGAGCTTGCGCACTAAGGAAGGCGTATCACCGGAAGACTGGGATAAGCTCAACGCGCAGGTTTCAAGGCCAGGCAATGTCGGCACTGGGGCGCCAGACACTGCTGAGCGTGAGGAGGTGGAGCGTCTAAACCGTGAAATTGGCCTTTTAAAAGAGGAAATTAAACAACGCGAGCTACAAGAATTAATCGAGGAGACGGTGGTGGACGAACACTAAGTGGGCATTGACGAACGCTAGAGATTTGCTATAATCCCCAGTAATATAAGTTAGGTAATCATAGTAGTAGGCAATAAACAATACGCCGGACAGGCTTATCGCTTGTTGTTCACTGGTTACTACTAGAAAATCATCAAATGGCAGACAAATTCGATCGCAGTAAGCCGCACGTAAACGTCGGCACCATTGGTCACGTTGACCATGGAAAAACCTCCTTAACGGCGGCTATTTTGCATGCCTTGGACCTCAACAAGGATGCCGGTTACAGCGCTCGTGTGGAGGGAGTAGATAATATCGATAATGCTCCAGAGGAACGGGCCCGCGGTATTACTATCGCTTTGCACCACTCTGAGTACAGTACGCCTAAGCGTCATTATGCGCACGTTGATGCTCCCGGTCACCAGGATTACATCAAGAACATGATTACTGGTGCCGCTCAGATGGATGCCGCAATTTTAGTAATCGCTGCTTCCGACGGACCAATGCCACAAACCCGCGAGCACATCTTGTTAGCACGTCAAGTCGGTGTACCTAATATTATTATCTTCTTAAACAAGGTTGACCAGGTAGATGATCCAGAGTTGATCGACTTGGTAGAAGCTGAGGTGCGTGAGCTGTTGAATAAGTATCAGTATCCAGGCGCGACTACACCAATTATCCGTGGCTCTGCTACCAAGGCCCTAGAAGCCAAAACTAAAGATGATCCAGCGCTTGCTCCGATCATGGAGTTGGTTAAGAACTTAGACGAATATATTCCCGATCCGGTTCGAGAAGTTGATAAGCCCTTCTTGATGCCGATTGAGGATATCTTCACCATTGAAGGCCGTGGCACCGTCGTTACTGGCCGTATTGAGCGTGGCAAGGTAAACATCAACGAGGAAGTAGAAATCGTTGGCTTAACTCCGACCCAGAAGACCGTAGTTACTGGTATTGAAATGTTCAATAAATCTTTGGACAATGGTCAGGCTGGGGACAATGCTGGTATTCTGTTGCGCGGGGTCAAGAAGGAAGACCTTACCCGTGGCCAAGTCTTGGCCAAACCGGGTACGATTACTCCGCATACAGAGTTTGATACCGAAATTTATGTTTTGACCAAAGAAGAGGGTGGTCGCAGTACTCCCTTCATGACCGGTTATAAACCACAGTTTTATTTCCGCACCACTGATGTTACTGGTGATATCACCTTGGCAGAGGGAGCACAGATGGTAATGCCGGGCGATACCATTACGGTAAAAGTGAAGCTGATCGCTCCGATTGCCATGGAGGAGAAGCAACGCTTCGCTATCCGTGAAGG
>MGKD01000008.1:0-6556 GCA_001794605.1 Candidatus Yanofskybacteria bacterium RIFCSPHIGHO2_12_FULL_45_19b
CGGAGCGTGGAAAACCCTTTTGGATTCTGGATTCGGCGGGGGGAATGCATTAGTGTCGCGCCTTCGGCGCGACCCCGCTTTGTCCGTTTCTTCTGATTCCGAATTTTGGCGGAGGGGGCGAGATTTGAACTCGCGATACCTTTCGGTATGCGTCGTTTCCAACGACGTGCACTAGACCACTATGCGACCCCTCCCTATTTACAATCTTCCCCACTCTACCAGAACTAATTTGTTTCTGGAAGTTCTGAAAAAGTTGTCACCCGATTGCGACCGTTCTGCTTAGAAAAGTAAAGTGCCTGATCAGCCCGCTTGATTAGTTCTTCCAGTTTAATGTCGGGGGTAGAAGAAACTACGCCGATACTAATGGTCAGGCGTAAATCTGGCGTCTCGCTAAATTGCAAGCTAGCGATCTTGGTACGAATATCCTCCGCCTTACTTTTCGCATCGACTTCGCTGGCCCCGAGCAGTGAGGCGACCATTTCTTCGCCACCCCAACGTGCCACCGTATCACCCTCTCTCAAACTCTGGTTAATTGCCTTAGCCACGGTCTGTAAAACCAGATCGCCAATGGCGTGACTATACTGATCGTTAACTTGTTTGAAGTGGTCAATATCAAAAAACAAGAAGGAGATATTTTTAAAACCGAACCATTCTTTTCTTTTGCCAATATTAACATTGCTGGTTAAATCAAGATAAACTCTAGCCTCCTCCTCGAAAAAAGCGCGGGTTTTCAGGCCAGTCAACGTGTCGTGAATAAGGTCTTTCTCCAGATCATGCACTTGCGACTCTAGTTCTTTAATTCTGGTAAACAATAACTCTTTAGATTTTTCTTCGTCCATATTTTTTTACTCAACCTTCATCCCGCGCAAGATTGCAATGCGCTCTTGAATCGGTGGATGGGTAGAAAACATTTTGGCCAACCAGTTGCCGGCTTGCTTGGCACGAAACGGATTAGAAATATACAAGTGGGCAGTGGCATTACTGGTTTTCGGCAAAGTATTACCGTCGACGGCGATTTTTTCTAAGGCGTTAGCCAAACCGTCGGGATAGCGCGTTAGCAGTGCACCACTAGCATCAGCCAAAAATTCACGCTTACGTGAAATTGCTAGTTGCAAAAGCGTCGCCGCCAAGGGTGCCAAAATTGCCGCCGCCAAAGCAATTATCAAACCAATTCCATTACCACCCTCACGGTCGTTATCGCGCCCACGCATCCCACCAAAGAAACTCATGCGCATAAACCAATCGGCCATAATGGTTACTACCCCGGCCAACACCACCACCACCGTGGAGATTAAAATGTCTCGATTACCAATGTGTGATAACTCATGGGCTAACACGCCCTCCAGTTCTTCGTTTTCTAGCCGCTCAAGAGCGCCAACCGTTACCGCAATGGAAGCGTGTTGTGGGTCGCGTCCGGTAGCAAGGGCATTAATTTGCGCCCCCGGAATAATAAAAAGTTTGGGCATCGGTAAGCCAGCGGTAATACTGAGATTTTCTACCATACGGAATAAGTATGGATTATCGCTTTGTTGAATAGCGCGCGCGCCAGCCATTGATAGGGCAATTTTATCAGACTGCCAATAAGCTACCAGATTTAGAACGATACTAAGGATTACCGCCAATACCAAAATTTCCGAGCGTTGGAAATAGTAAGCGAACACCCAACCCAAACCAACCACCAAAAGCAACGACCCGGTCATTAATAACCAGGTCTTGCGCACGTTACTGGACTGCTGGGTGTAGAGATTAACGGCCATTAATAGACTGGAATAGGTTTACGTACTGGATAGGTATCCTTATCCACCACTCGCTTGAGACAACCGCGACCGCTTGGTTCAAGTGTCGCGCCTGGAATATTTGCCAAAATATCCTTAGTGGTAAACTGAGCACAAAGATAAAAGGTTTTAGTATCACCTAGATAAAACTCATAATCTTGTTTAGTTTCCGGGTCGGTAGGCAAGCTAGACCCATTTCTGTTCTCGTAATAAGCCTTTAATTCGCCAGCTTCTTGCGGCAGAGAACCCTTAGCCTGCCAAAAATCAGTCACACTATACTGAATACTCTGTAAATTACTCAGGCGTTGTTGGTCAAAACGTACATCGCGCTGATTGGCGGGCAAACCAACAATAAAGAAACCACTGATCACCGCCACTAAAACAATTATCCCGGCCACCCAGGCAGTGATTTTCGGTTTAGCAGACGGGGTATTATCACGACGTAAATCCCAGAGGTAATAAATAAAGACAAAGCCCATCACAAATAACACCACCAGCACCTTGGCAAAAAAGTTCCAACTATAATCGCCACCATAGAACTTATAAATCAGGGTGACTAAATCAACAATCAAAGTAACAGCGGAGAGAAAAATAGTGAAATAAGCTAACCACTTACGCACCTTTAATTCACGTTTCTCTGGGGTGGCTTTATACTCCTTGCCAATAATCCGACTCAACAGAATAAAGACTGGGAAGATCACTAATAGTACCGCGCTAGTCCACCGCACCGTGCTTTGCGCGGCCTGCAAGTAATAAGAGTTGCCACCATAGACATCGAGATAAAGCAGGTCGGGAATCTTTACGTCGATATAGGCAAAGAGTAAGGCAATAAACGCCACCATACTGGCGTAAAAAGTTATGGTTGCCAAGAGGTGTAGGAAGAAATCTTTTGGACCAGATTTTATGACTACCAAAGAGTTTGTGTTTTCCATATTGGGGTGGTTAATTTTTAGAACTTTACTGCCACCGGAGCACGCTCAACTTCGCCGACCACTTCGAAAAAGTTTTCTTTGCTGAAATGCAGTATGCCGGCAAAGATGTTGGTGGGAAAGGTTTCAACCTTGTTGTTCAGCTCGAGTACGTTGGTATTGTAGAAACGACGGGCCGCCTGGATTTTATTCTCGGTATCACTTAGCTCATCCTGCAACTTGGCAAAATTTTCCGAAGCACGCAGGGTGGGGTAGGCTTCGGAAACCGCAAACAGGCTTTTCAAGGCACCACTCAAAACATTCTCCGCCTCGGCTTTTTGGGTTGGACCATGGGCGTTCATCGCCGCAGAACGGGCGGCGGTTACTCTTTCAAATACGCCACTTTCGTGGATAGCATAGCCTTTTACGGTTTCCACTAAATTAGGGATCAAATCATAACGACGTTTAAGTTGTACATCAATGTCGGACCAGGCCTCTTTGACCCGGTTGCGCGCGCGCACTAATCCATTGAAAACCCCGATAATATAGAGCACTAACACTACGATAATGGCTAAAATTATGTAGTTAATCATGTATAAAGTCTAGCACTTTTCTAAGAAAAAAAGAAGGCTCCGTTGGAGTAAGGGGCCCGTAAACGACCGACAGGCAAGGAATTTAACATATTCTACATCTGGTCAACCTAACCCAGAGGGCGCCGCAACGGCGCCCTCTGGGTATTTGGTGTTTATTCTATTGGCTAGTCCACATCCCCCAACCCCTATTTTAGTAGTCCATCCCGCCCATTCCACCACCCGGTGGTAATGGTTTTTCTGGTTCCGGCATATCGGTAATGACCGCTTCAGTGGTGAGGAACATCGCCGCCGCCGAAGCCGCGTTCTGCAAGGCCGAGCGCGTTACCTTTACCGGATCAACAATTCCCCACTTTAACATGTCACCGTACTGATCGGTCTCGGCATTATAGCCAAACGAGTCTTTGCCCTTTTTAACCTCCTCGATAATCACTGAGCCCTCCTTGCCCGCGTTGAAAGCAATCTGGCGCACCGGCTCTTCTAAAGCACGGCGGACAATTTCTACTCCGGTCTGCTCGTCCGGATGATCAGTTTTAATATTTTTTAAAACTGCCAAAGCACGAATTAACGCTACACCACCGCCCGGCACAATGCCTTCTTCCATGGCCGCTTTAGTGGCCTGTACGGCATCCTCAGTACGGTGTTGTTTTTCTTTCTGCTCCACTTCGGTAGCCGCACCAACTTTAATTACCGCGATACCACCACTGAGTTTAGCGACACGCTCCTGGAGTTTTTCTTTGTCAAAAGCTGAAGTGGCTTTAGCGAGCGCCATCTTCAACTGATTAACCCTGGCCTCAATCAGGTTTTTTTTGCCCTTGCCCCCAACAATGGTGGTATTTTCTTTAGAGGCTACGATCTTGTGCGCATGACCGAGCATCGCCAGATCTACTCCGTCCAATTTCATCCCCTTTTCTTCCGAAATTACCTGCGCCCCCACCACCGCCGCGACATCCTCGAGCATTTCTTTTTTGCGATCACCAAAACCCGGCGCCTTAATGGCTAAGGTGTTAAAGACACCACGCAACTTGTTAACGATTAAGGTAGCCAACGCCTCACTATCAACATCGTCAGCGATAATTACCAGGTCACGCTTACCGCTCTGTGAAATCTTTTCCAGTAACGGTACAATGTCGGCCACCGCCGAGATTTTACGGTCAGTCACCAACACCATAACATCGTTATAGACCGCCTCCATTCGCTCAGCATTGGTAATCATGTAGTGCGAGACAAAGCCACGATCAAACTGCATCCCCTCCACAATCTCCGCGGTCAAACCAAAAGTCTGCGACTCCTCGACGGTAATTACGGCTTCTTTGCCGACCTTATCGATAATATCAGCAATAGTCGCGCCAATCTCCTGGTCTTTACTAGAAACCGATGCTACTTGGGAGATTTCTTCTTTGGTTTTAACTGGGTTAGCTAATTTAGTTTTAAGAAATTTCACCACCTCTTCTACTGCCTTTTCGATACCACGCTTCAACATCATCGGGCTGGCACCGGCGGTAACATTTTTTAAGCCCTCGCCAATAATCGCCTGGGCCAACAAGGTAGCGGTGGTAGTACCATCGCCCGCCACGTCATTAGTTTTTGAGGCTACCTCTTTCACAATACTGGCACCCACGTTTTCGTACTTATTCTTGAGTTCGATCTCCTTAGCAATGGTGACACCATCATTAGTAATAATCGGCGAACCATAGCCCTTATCCAAAACCACATTACGCCCTTTCGGACCAAGCGTCACCTTAACCGCATTGGCCAAAATATCGACACCATTTTTCATAGCCACGCGAGCTGCTTCACCAAATAATAGTTGTTTTGCCATAATTTAAAATTAAATTCTTATTCGATGATTGCAAGAATATCCTCCTCTTTGCAAATCAGGTATTCTTTTTCCTCCACCTTAATTTCGTTAGGACCGTATTTAGTAAACAGAACAATGTCGCCCTTCTTAACGCTAAGCGGCACCAACTTACCCTCCACCATTTTACCCGGACCAACCGCGATAACTTTGGCCTGCTCGGGACGTTCTTTGTGGATGGTATCCGGCAAAATTATTCCACCCTTCTTTTTCTCCACTTTAATCGACTCCAAAAGCACCTGATCACGTAACGGTTTTATTTTCATACCAATTTAAAAAATTAAATGACTTAGCAGTCCGGACCAGAGACTGCTAAGTCATAATAAGACAAAGAGAAAACAGAGTCAACCCCGAACTAACGTTGTAGGGTAATCACACCAACGTTTATAGAAGGTCCGCAATTAACGGCTAGAGTACGCGGAAGCGTATTACTACTTAAGGTAACAAAACGATAGCTATAGCCGGAGAAGTTATAAGGAGTACCATCAATAGTAACAACACGCGACTCACTAGAACGATTATCCAACATTATCTTTGTCCCATTCTTATAAGTAAGGGCGGAAGGAGACATTTGGCAGATGTTATTAAACTGTACACGACGATCTCTGTATTCCGTCACTAACTGGGAGTAATTACCAAGAGCCGGAGTGGCAGTGACAACTGGTGGTTTTTTCACCACTGGACTACTGCTAGCTTTTGGAGTAGCCGAAAGATTTGGTGTTGGAGTAACGCCGGAATTAATTGTCGACCCTTTACGCATCCCTATAAATACGATCGCCAGCACTATCACCACGATCACTAACCAAATTAGCTTTTTGTTACTCATTAGACACGATGGTTGTGAGCAAAATATACGAGCACCAGCTCCCTCCTGCTGCACAACTATTAGTTGTTGTATATATTATAGAGGTAGCCCTGGTTGACGACAATAGAGAAAGTTGACAAGTCCTGCGCTAAAGTTCCAGCCCGGAATTATTTTCTTGGTAATCCGCCAGACCAGGCAGCTGTTTCACCCGCTGATTAAATTTATTCAACACCGCATATTCTGGTGAGTGTGGATGAAACTCTAATTCCTGCTCGTTGATGGTAATGCGGCCGATTCCTTTGTTTTTACTACCTCGCGCGATACGACTTTTCTGCAAAGCACGGGCAAATTTTTCCAGAAGTACCGCCAAACCGGTAAATTCTAAAACCGCCTCACCGACTTTTGCCCAGCCAACCAGCCAGTGATTCAGTTTGACCGCACGACGTTGCCAGCCATTTAAATCTGGCCAATTGTTCACATAATTTAGCATCCAATTGTTCTCTCTTTGAAAACGGTTAATCAGCTCGTGGTCTCGAACTAACAGCGGCACCAGGTGTAGATAGGTTTGCGCGTTATACAGACTATGCCAGCGCAAAGTTAGCGCGTCGCTAGAAATATAA
>MGKD01000008.1:6577-35774 GCA_001794605.1 Candidatus Yanofskybacteria bacterium RIFCSPHIGHO2_12_FULL_45_19b
CAACCAAAACGACAACCATAAACGTGCCAGCCAAATTCTTCCTGGTTTAGTAACCACTAAAACATCCAGATCGCTACTTGATTCCATAAAACCTAGCGCTAGTGAACCGCTGGCAAAGATCCCCTCAATAAATGGCACGGCCTGCGCCCAACTGATGTAACGCCGTGCCTTTTCCCATTTTTGCTCAGCATTTTTTTGTTGCGCCAGACGTCCGGCACACAATTTTTCTCTTCCAGTCAAAAAATAAAAGCCGTCATGTGTAGCAATAGTCCCACCACCAATCAATTTATCTAAATTCGTTTTAATTTCATCCAGGCTTACAACACTAGCCCCGGCGAAACTTTGGTGAAACGGATCAACCTGCTTGGGGCTAATCAAAAAACTAGCCACTTCTACCAAAGTTAGTGGCAGATCTAAAACATCATAATAGGCCAAGGTGGCCAAAATCGCCTTTTCCATGTTTAGAAAATACCGCAAATCAAAGAATCTGCTAGTTGCCAGCACAACTGTATCGTGGTTAAATAATCAATCATTATGGATAGAGCAACAAAGCCGGCAGATATTCCAACTCACCCAGGAGTATATATTTTTCGAGATTCCAAGCATAAACCGCTTTATATTGGCAAAGCGGTGAATTTACGTGCCCGCACCAAAGCCTATTTTGCTAAAAATCTAAACAATAACCGCCTAGCACAAATGGTCACTACCGCCGCTAAACTAGATTGGCAGGTCACCGATTCAGAAATTGAAGCATTAATTCTAGAATCGCAGCTGATTAAAAAATTTAAACCGCGCTTCAATATTATGTTACGCGACGACAAACAGTATTTTTATGTAGAAATTACTAGTGAGGAGTTTCCAAAAATTTTTATTACTCACCAACCCACTCCATTCGGCCCTTTTACCGATGGCACGGCACTGAAAACCACCTTGCGTTGGTTGCGGAAAATATTCCTCTACTGTACCTGCAAACAAAAGCACAACTTACCTTGCCTTAATTTTCATATAGGACAGTGCCTGGGATACTGCTGTTTGAAGAATAGCTACCAGGAGACAAGAAATAAGCAACCCAGGGAATACAAGAAAAATATAAGAGCTATCACGGAAATACTGTCAGGCAGAAAAACCAATTTGGCTAAAAAATTGGAGCGGGAGATGGGACTACTGGCTAAACGAGGTAGACTAGAAGATGCGATCAAGTTGCGTAACCAGCTAGCAAGATTGAACCGAGTTTTTAAAAATGCAGAAATTAATCAAGCTTCAGAAAACACTGCACTGGAACAGCTACAGCAATTGCTAAAATTACCAAGCATCCCTCGTCGCATTGAATCCTATGACGTCTCTAATATTCAAGGTGATTTTGCGGTCGGCGTGATGATAGTTTTTACCGATGGCCAACCAGATAAAAACCAGTACCGAAAATTCAGAATTGGTGGGACTGGCCCGGCCTCCGCTCTATCGAGCTCCGGCCTGGCGAAGGGTGATCCGGCTATGCTGTCTGAAATGCTTACTCGTCGTTTTAAGCGTTCTGACTGGCCTCAACCAAACTTGATTTTAGTTGATGGTGGTAAAGCTCAACTTAATGTTTCCCGGGCCATTGCACGACAAATCCCAGTCATTGCCCTTACCAAAGACGACCACCACCGCGGTAGTCATATCTATAGTAGTCAATTTAACGAGCCAGCCAGCTTAGCCAGTCTCGCTACGCCAATAAAAAATCTTATCCTCAACCTCGACTCCGAAGCCCACCGTTTCGCCATCAATTATTATCGCTCCCGCCACCGAAAAAGTTTTCAGAAATAGATTGACCTTCTCCTTCCTTTTTGCTACCATATTTTATATGTTTTTGGCGTTATTTCAGTTGGTTTTTAACGCCGCGGCTCTGTGGGTAGCACAATATTTGGGCACTGGACTAATGGTTACTGGTGGCCTAAAAAACTATCTAATTGCCGGCGTTATCTTGGGTATTTTAAATCTCGGTTTAAAACCAATTTTAAAAACCATCACCTTCCCGCTAATAATCCTTACCCTGGGTCTGTTTAATTTAGTATTAAATGGTCTAATGCTCTGGCTAGTGGATTATTTCTTCGCTTTTGTTAGTATCCCCACTTGGCAGGCCTTAGTCTGGTCTACCCTAGTAATCTGGTTTGTTAACCTAATATTTAACCAAGCGGCCAAAAGTTTAGCCGCCTCAGACGATCATGAATAAATATCTTATCATTGCGCAGATTGTCGTAGCGGTATTGTTGATAGTCGGCATCTTATTACAGCGCCGCGAAGGTGGTTTAGGATCAGCTTTTGGTGGCGGTAGTGATGGCGGCGGCAGTAATCCATTCAGTACTCGCCGGGGTGCCGAACAGGTAATTTTTTATGCCACGGTTGTTTTGAGTATCGCCTTCTTGGCTTTAGCCCTGGCGCTCAAGGTTACCACTTAATCTAGGCCTATTAATACTGGACGCTACAATCAGATTGAAGAGTTTTATACTTCCACGCCCAACCACTCCGGTCGCCAGACCGGACCAGTTTTTGCCGCGCTAACTAAAAAAATCTGGCTGTTTTTTAAACGCTGGAGTAATAATTTTAAAAACTACTTTCCCACGCGGGAACAGTGGCACTTTTTGCCACAGGTACTTTCCTCGCGTGAACGCTACCTAGTTTTAACGTTGTGGCTAGTAGCCTTAGTCTCATTAATCTATCTACCCTTCTCGGTTTACCGTCATAACACCGGGCCGGTAGCCGACTACGGCGGCAGCTACACTGAGGGGCTACTGGGTGAGCCCAAATACATTAATCCCTTGCTGGCCCAGAGCAGTGATACTGATCGTGATCTCTCAGAAATTATCTACCGTGGACTAATGCAGTACGACGGTGAGGGCAACCTTAAGCCCGACCTAGCGGAATCATACGAAGTTTCTAGTGATGGGTTAGAGTATACTTTTACCCTACGCCCTAATTTACTCTGGCAAGATGGCAAACCGATTAATGCCGACGATGTGCTTTTTACCATTCGTTTGTTGCAAAATAGTGACTATAGCACCAGCCAGCGCATCAACTGGCAAGGGGTAGAAAGTGAGCGGGTGAGTGCCCTAAAAGTGAAGTTCAAATTAAAAAATCGCTATGCTCAATTCTTAAACAACTCCACCCTCGGGATTTTGCCCAAACATATCTGGGAAGGTATCAACCCCAATAATTTTGCCATTGCCGATTTAAACCTAAAACCCATTGGCTCTGGCCCTTATCGCTTCAAAAAATTAGAAAAAGACGATACTGGCCAGATTATTAGCTACGAGTTAGAGAGTTTCCCCGAGTACTATGCTGGCCGACCTTACATTGATACTCTGGTATTCCGTTTTTATCACAACGAAGATGAGCTAGTCACCGCCTTCAACCATGGCGAAATTGATGGCATAAGCTTTCTATCATCGGACAAGATCAGGGCTTTGCGCTTCAGCAGTAAGCTCAATATCCAATCCATTCGGCTACCACGCTACTTTGCCGCCTTCTTTAATCCCAACCAGAGTCAGACTCTAAATGATAAGAACGTCCGGCTCGCCCTGAATTACGCAACCGACAAAAAGACCTTGGTAGATGAGATCTTTTCCGGTCAGGCCACCATTATTAACTCGCCCCTACTAGCAGAACTGCGCGTGCCAGAAACTCCACCTAAATATAGCTACGACGAAAGCTTCGCTGTCCAGATTTTAAATAACAGCGGCTGGAAGGACACCAACAATGATGGCTTCAGGGAGAAAAAAGACAGTGAGTTAGTACTAAAAGTGAAAACCTCCAACTGGCCAGAGCTGGCTAGAGCGGCAGAACTAATCAAGAAACAATGGGAAAAGATTGGTGTTAAAGTTGAGCTAGATGAGGAGAGCGCCACCGACATTAAACAGTCAATCAAAGATCGTTCTTATGACGTTCTAATCTTCGGGGAAATTTTAAACCTGGATCCGGACCAGTACAGCTACTGGCACTCTTCTCAGAAAAAGGACCCGGGGCTAAACCTGGCTTTGTATGATAACAAAAATGTTGATAAGATAATTGAAGAGACCAGACAGATACTAAACCCGCTAGAGCGTGCCAAGCGTTACGAGGATTTTGAAAAGCTGATACTAGAAGACGCTCCAGCCGTATTCCTCTACTCCCCTTATTACATCTATCTACCGAGCAAAGACATCAAGGGCGACAATCTTTCGGTGCTCTCGATTCCTTCTACCCGTTTCGACAATATTAGCCAGTGGTATATAAACACAAAAAGAGTCAAGCCAAAACAGAATTAGGAATAATGAATTATGAATCAGGGAAGATTTTAAAAACCTAATTCTTAATACCTTATTCACAATTCCAGTTATCATGGATCTCCTCGCTCAGCTACGCGCCGGACAGGTTACTGCACAAACCCTTAGCCCGCTGAATTTAAGCCAATACGAAAAAGTGGTGTTTGTTGGCTTGGGCGGTTCGATTATGGCCAGTGAAGCAATTAGCATGCTCTGGCCCGGTGTCACAACTTCCGAATCTTGCAAACCAGTGGCGGTGTCACTAGCGGAAGTTGTGACACCGGGCTGGCTCGATCAGTCAGCACAATATATTGTTAGGGGGCTACACTTGCCACACTGGATTAACCAAAAACACTTAATAATCGCCTCCTCCTGGTCGGGCGAGACGGCTGAAACTATTGGCCTAGTTAAGCAGGCCATTGCTCAGAAAATCGCTACCATCGTTATCACTTCTAACCAGGAAAGTCCTTTAGCTACTCTAGCAAAAACAGCCAATTTACCAACTATTATGCTGCCCCGCCTGGTTGAGATCCCCCGCCTGGCCATGCCCCTCATGTTGGGTGCCCAGTTGACTGTTTTAGGGCAATCTGTTATACTTAATGAAGCTGATAAGTTCGCTCAAGCCTTGCAAGACAAGGCCACGCAAGAAGCTCAGACCCTCACTCAGGTAATTGGAGACAAATTAACCTTAATCTATTCCTCTTGCGCCTGGCGCTATCTGGGGTCATTCTGGAAGACATTTATCAACGAAACTGCCGAACGGCATTGCTTCTATAACTTTATCCCTGGAGCGCTCCACAATGAGATTGCTGCCATTAAAAGTGAAGGTAACCAGTTCTGCTATATCGTATTGTCTGATCGCAATGAAGACGAATTAGAAATTAATCAGCTCACCCGGCTGGCCAGTTGGTTTGAGAAGTTACAACTAACAGTATTACGCTTAGAAATCACTGGCCAAAGTCGTTTAGAAAAAATCCTTTATCAATATTTATTAGCCGCCAACACATCAGCGCTATTGCCTGGTGGGAAGCACAATATTCCCATCGCCATTAAAGATTTTAAAAAAAATAACAAGCCTAATTAGCAAGGGCGTGTGGTGGAACGGCAGACACGTACGGTTCAGAGCCGTATGGGAGCAATCCCGTGGAGGTTCAAATCCTCTCTCGCCCACTAACAACAATTTTTGTCTCAGACAAGGTTGTAAATATAGTTATACATGACAGAAGAAAAACAGCAGTCCGATACGATAGTACAAGAGTTAGGTTATGCCATTAATGCTGGCAAGGGACCAGCTTCGACTAGGCTAGGCGGCGGGCCACGCGCCCCCCGCTTAGAACGTCGCCAACAGCCAAAATCCGCCGTGCGGCGTATTAAGATTTTTCGCACGGCGGAAGATAACGCCCCTAAACCGCACAAAGAGGGCGGTCTTAAGATTGTTCATCTCGGTGGCCTCGGTGAAATCGGTCGCAACATGTCCGCCATTCAGTACGATGATGAGATCATTTTAATTGATGCTGGTGTGCGTTTTCCCGAAACCGACATGCCGGGAATAGATTTTATTATCCCCAACACTGATTACTTAAACGACAAGCGGCACATGGTTAAGGCGATGTTTTTCAGCCACGGCCACATGGACCATATTGGCGGCCTACCCTATATACTCGACAAAATTGGTGACCCCGATATTTATGCCGCTCCGCTGACTAAGGCAATTTTAATGAAACGCTTGAGTGAGTTCAAAGACCGTAAAATCCCGCAAATTGACGAGGTTAAGGCGGGCGATGTTATCAAAGTTAGCGACAAATTAAGTGTCGAGTTGTTGCGCATTAACCACAGTATCCCAGACGACCTAGCCATTGTGATCCATACTCCGGTTGGTAAAGTGATGCACACTTCCGACTTTAAGTTCGACGAAAATCCGGTAAACGATAAGCCAGCCGATATCGAACGCATGAAGCAGTTAGCCGCAGAAGGTGTCTTGGTATTAATGTCCGACTCTACTGGCGCCGAAGTCGAGGGTCACTCCTTGTCAGAAAGTGACATTACTACTAATCTAGAAAAACTCTTCCGCCAAGCCACCGGCATGATTATCATTGGTACCTTTGCCTCCCTGATCAACCGTATCCAACAAATTATCACCATCTCGGAAAAACTTGGCCGTAAAGTGGTGTTTGATGGCTACTCCATGAAAACTAACGTCGAAATTACTAAGCTGTTTGGTTACCTGAAGATGGAAAAAGGCACCCAGATTAGTATGGATGAAATCGACAACTATCCACGCGAGAAAATTACCGCCGTGGTAACGGGTGCCCAAGGTGAAGGCAACGCCGTCCTAATGCGTATCGCCAGTGGCGAACACCGTTTTATTCGCACTCATAAAAACGACAGCTACATCTTTTCTTCTTCAGTTATTCCTGGCAATGAACGTAACGTGCAGTTTTTGAAAGATCAGCTCTACCGCAATGGTGCTAAGGTTTTCAACTACAAGATGCTCGACATTCATGCCGGTGGTCACGGTGACAAAGAAGATTTGACCGAGATGATCCGCCTGATCAAGCCGAAATTTCTCATGCCGATTCACGGTCAATACTCGATGATGGTTAATCATGGTTTACTCGGTCAAGCCGAAGGCATTGATGAAAAAAATATTATCATCGCCGACAATGGCTCGATCACTCACGTTGAAGCCGACCGTTGGTGGTTTGACAAAACCCCTGCCCCATCTAACTACGTGATGGTAGATGGTCTAGGGATTGGGGATGTTGGCAACGTGGTATTGCGTGACCGCCAAGTCCTCGCCGAGGATGGAATGTTTGTCATTATTACCATTATTGACAGCAAGACCGGCAAGGTAATCGGCAGTCCCGATATTATCTCGCGTGGTTTCATTTACTTAAAAGATAACCGCGACATGTTATCGCAGGTACGTAAAAAGATTCGTTTCTTGATCGAGAAAGACACTACTGGAGAAATTAACACGACCTATCTCAAGGATTTGATTCGTGACCAAGTCGGTAAATTCCTCTTTCTAAAAACCCAGCGCCGGCCGATGATCCTGCCAGTAGTGATAGAGGTTTAGTTTGACTTGCTATACTAAGTTTTATTGTTTAAAGTAGTGTTATGAAAAAACAACTGCCAATTTTTGTTGAAAAAGACGAAGATGGTTTTTATGTAGTAGAATGTCCCGTTTTTGAAGGTTGCTACAGTCAAGGAAAAACCCTCGATCAGGCACTGAAAAATATTCGTGTGGTTATTAAATTAGTCTTAGAAGAAAAGAGTAATCTAAATATCTTTAAATCTTACCACCCACAGGAGTTAAGCTTACATACCATATCACTATAATCAACCATGGCCAAACTGCCAATATGTTCAGGCAAGGAGGTTATTAAAATATTAACTAAACTTGGTTACTACCAAACCCGCCAACACAGTAGTCATATCCGCTTAACTTGTCTGAGAAGAAAGTCAATTACTGTACCAGATTATAGAACTATCAGTCGCGGATTGTTGCGTAAAATTTTGCGTGATGCGGAGTTAACAGTAGAAGAATTTATCAAACTACTACGATGAGAAAGATATTACTCACTGGTGATCGACCCACTGGACCGTTACATATTGGCCACCTCTTTGGTTCACTTTTAAGTCGCCGGGAACTACAAGATCAATACGAATCATACATCATGATTGCTGATGTTCAGGCTTTAACCGATAACTTTGAAAATCCACAAAAAGTACACGAAAGTGTATATGAAGTAGCCGCTGATAATTTAGCTATCGGCCTGGATCCTGAAAAAGTTTCATTTTTTATTCAAAGCCAGATTCCTCAAATTGCCGAATTAACTGTTTTTTACTCTAATTTAGTTACTGTAAATACTCTAAGAAGAAATCCTACAGTTAAGGCAGAGATTGCTCAAAAACAAAAACTTTTTGGGCAAGATGGCGAGAGTGTTACTTATGGTTTTCTGGGTTACCCCGTCAGTCAAGCAGCGGATATTACTTTCGTCAGAGGGGAAATCGTCCCAGTAGGCGAAGAACAGTTACCAATGATTGAACAGACACGTGAAATTGTTGAGAAATTTCATAGAATATATAACTGCAACATCTTCCCTATTCCCCAAGCAAAACTCTCTCCAGGCTCACGCATTCTTGGCTTAGATGGTAAGACTAAAATGTCTAAGAGTTTAAATAACACGATTTTTCTAAAGGATACTCCGGAAGATACCGTAGAAAAACTCAAGACCGCAAAAACTGATTCCGAGCGTAGGATTGACTATGATCCAGAAAACCGACCAGAGATATCTAATTTAGTTTTGATCTACTCTATCATCAATAATATTAAACCGGCCGAAGCAATCACTGACCTAGAAAATCAAGGCTATAATTCTCCTGCTAAGGGTTATGGACACTTCAAGGCCCAGCTGGCTGATAATTTAAACGGGTACTTAAAACCCATCCGCGAGCGACGAAAAGAAATCACTGCCGATCCAAGTTATATCAAAAACATTCTCGAAACTGGCCGCGATCAAGCTATCGCAAAAGCTGAAGAAACTATGGCTCTAGTGCGCTCGGCTATGCAGATCAATTACTAGGAGGCGGCCCTTAAAATTTCTTGGACCTCTGCTAATTTACTATTCAAAAGTTCCTGGGTTTCCGCTTCCACTACCAGGCGCAGTTCTGGTTCGGTGTTAGAGGCGCGCACATTAAACCACCAGTCTGGATAATTAATCGTCAGCCCATCCAGTTCTTCAATTTCTCCGTCCGAATATTTTTCTTTTAGTTTCTGGAAAATCTCTGGCAAAACATCTTGATCAACTAGTTCGATGCTAACTTCCTCGGATTTAAAATATTTTTTATAGCTAGCGGTTAGTGCTTGCAAGGTTTGTCCACTCGTATTCATCGCTTTGGCCACATCGGCCAACACTAATTCTGGTGCCTCCAAATTGTTAAACGACTTAAAATAGTAATGCCCCGATAGTTCACCCCCAAAATCTGCCTCGGTTTTGCGCATTAATTCATAAACATTGGTCCGCCCCACTTTAGACTTGACCCCCTCCACTCCCCACTTAGCTAATTTTTCCGCCACTACCCGCGAAAAACGCAGATCATACACCACTTTTTTAAAACCACACTTTTCTACTAGCAAAAGAAAGATAAACTCTGGCGCAATCGCCTGCTTATTCTCCTCAAAACTAATGCGGTCATGGTCATTATCAAAAACAATTTTAATATCGTCGAGCGGTGGAATAGGGAAATTTACCTGACTAACTTCTTCCACTCTATCAATATAATCCAACAATGGATCGAGAGTGGTTACCACACCACCAGACTTAACAGACACTTCACGACTTTCAAACTGTGTCTTGAGGGTTGGGCCGTCCGCTAGTTCTGCCCGCTCGCCTACCACCTTAAAACCGTTATACTCTGGTTGATTATGCGAAGCCGTCACCATAATCCCGCCCTCAGCGCCGACCTGGTTAACGGCAAAATAAAACAAGGGCGTGGAACACTCACCGATCGAAATCACCTCGGCGCCACTTTCAATTGCCCCAGCGATAACCGCCTGCTCTAAAACTGGCGAAGAGGCCCGATTGTCTCTACCGATCACAACCTTTCTCCCACTGGCGATTTTATTCCCTAGTTCTTGGACAAAACCTACCCCAAAATCCTCTTCATAGATTCCCCTAATATCGTAAGCCTTGAAAATTTCCGCTTTGAAATTAGCCATATTCATAGTATACTACGCCTGAACTATAATCTAAACCCATGCTTTCCATCGGCATGGTCAGAGCACAACCCGACATAGCTATGATAATAATGCAACTAAATTTATACCTTTTGCATTTACTATAAAGCTTCCGGCTCCGGATTGGCAGACTATAGCGAGGACTAATTTATAGCTACACTTTCGGATTTCTTTCGGGTCTAATTCCCCTACTGGGGCAGAACCCAGCCCAAGAAATCGGGTACCTACTACTTAACATACTAAAGTATTTAGGATCCATAAGCGCACGCGCGCAGGCCCCCCCATCCCCAAAATATAAAATCTTTTTAAAAAAGGGTGGTATGCCCAAAAATTGAAATCTAAAATTAAAGAGGTGGTCTCACGCCTTACTCCCACCAGTCAGAATAGATTGGAATATTGTCAGTCGTGATAAACTTATTTAGCTTGGAACCAAACTCAAATTTTGCCTCTCCCATATGATACAAAGAATATTTTTCTTTCTCGTTATCTTTTACTGAAAAATCATTGTTTTCTTCAGACTCGGTAAACGGCTCGAACTTATTTGTGTATCTAACCTTAATATATTGAGTTCCATCTTCAATGCCCTTTTCTATAATTTGTACCTTAAATTCATAACGTCCGACAGTTCTTCTACCGCCAAATACTAAAGATAAATATACCGGTTTCTTAGAATATTCCCACGGCACATCAATATATCCACCCTGCGTTTTCTGGGCTAATAATAGACCGAGTGATGGGTTTTCAATTCTAATTAATTTGTAGTCCCACTCATCAGGTGTCCCGTGGTGCTTATAACTGTCTTCAACATACCCTACGCCTTCACAGAAAACGTCTAGACTCTCGTCTGGCAGTCCGTGATATGAGATGTCGTAGCATGTATGTTTCTTGCCAAGTATATTTTTAACATTCACGGCAGTAACCCAATAGTCATAATAGCCATCGGTACGATAGGTAAAGTTAGTATAGTCAGAAGTAAGGCGTTGACCCTTAGCCAGAGGAAAATAGGCAACATTAGTTTCTCCAAAAAAATATCCCAAAGCAGATACTAGAAAAGATCCTTGGTTATCTTTGAGTTCAGGCTCATTTTTATAGGACACTAAAGTAAAAACTCTTAGGTTGTTACCCTCCATTTTAATACTTGTAATCTCTACGGTTTTCTGGACAGTTACTTCTTTGGTCTTTTCTAGGGTTGGATCATAGTAAATCCGCTTACCTTCATAAGTCCATCTCGTGCCTACTTCTACTGGCATGATGGGAGTAAATATTGAGGTATCAATTACTTCATCTGTTGGGCTAGGAGAAACTGTCGCTAATGTTGTATCACCAATCAAAGCAATATTAGATGAATTGTTACCCCATCTATTAGTAAAGATTATGACTACTAAAAATAGTACTCCTAACCCTAGCCACATCCAATTTTGTTTTAGCCAGCTCATAATTTATTGATTATATAAAAACTTATACCAACCTACCACATGCTTCTCTCTTACTGATAAGGTTTGAAGTCATCCCTCCGACCCAAGAAATTGGGTATTTACTTCATTATTTTATAAGACAACCTCTACCGGTACATGAATATGAGTTTCCACTTCAATCATGTTATGTATATCTTCATGTATATTTATTCCGTCTGCCTGATCGATATCTTCAATCGTTAGAACAACAGAATACTTCTGTTTATAATCTGCGGGGATAAAGGATTCATCACGATTTTCACAGGCAACCTTTAATTGCCAAAAACTACCCGTATGCTCTCTAGTGCTTTTTTCTATGGGAGGATATTTTTTTACATTTGATCTTAAATGCGCACCGTCATACAAATCTCTTGTAGCCCTACTATCCATTTGCTGATCATCTGAACGAATAAGCTGCACAAAAATATCAATTGGGTTATAAAGTCGTGGATTTTTTGCGTTGACCAATGGGTTGAACACTAAAGTCTTAGTTATTCTTAATCTCCGTCTACTACTACCAGCAAGAGATGCTGGGATAGGAAACCGAACGATTTTTTCCATACCAACAAGAATTTCATCCTCAATAACAAGCGTGGACCGGTGATTGTCCGAGTAGAGCACCTTATCTATATCCGGTAATCCATATCCAATTAGGCGCTCTCTTATTCTGTTACTCCTAATACCAGTACCTATGTTTTTGTCAGCAGAATGGATGATAAGCGCCTTTAATGAATTAGCATTTAAATCTGGGTATTGATTATGTAGAAGAATTAGGTCGTGGGTTACTAGTGGCGCAGCAAAACTTGTTCCGGGCATAGAAGTGAGGGAGTTCGGATCAGTTGCCGCCATCAATACTCCGTTTTCTTCACAGGTAAAATCTGCTTTGTAATTAGAGTCAAAGCTAACTAGATCAGGTTTTACAAATGGAAATTTATCAAGATTGCCCCTTGTGTGGGCTGATGGACTCTTAAGGCCAATCATAGAATCGGCGCTTGTTTGAAAAGTAATTGAGCCAACAGAGATATTGTTAATACTATCGGAGGGTGGGGATATGCGGGTATACTGCTGGTTGAAGTAGTCAGGATAACCTATGTTTTGACACTGAGCCACAAGAGCAGGAGGCCAAGGTGGACAACAGAACAGATTGCCCGTTGATATAGAGAAAAGACATCCGTATTGTTTTGCAAGATCATCCAAGAGTACTGTTATTTTATCGACATCTTTATGCCGAAGATATGGGGTTAAATAATTTACATTCACAGAAAGATTGGCAATCAGAATAGGATATTGAGGAGCGTATGTCTCTATGGTTTCTTGAATAATTTGATCAAGCTTCGAAAACTGATTAGCGGAAACCTTTACTCCAATGACACGATTATCTTGTTGGACGCCACCACCGGAGGTGAGACGTGCCCCACAAACAACTAAACTTGCGACAGCGGTACCGTGCTCTAAATTGGTACCGTCATTATGAAGTAAGTTATCTACAGCGCCTCGCAAGGTAAGGTGATTTTGATTTATATCTGTATCAAAGACGAATGCGGGAGTAAGGCCAGCAGGAACATTGATTACGTTTGTATTGTCTATATCTCGCCTTAGAGCAGAGGTCTCAATCATAAAAACAGGACTTCTCTCCACCTTACTAATCTCACTGAAATCTTGGACGATTTTTTCAACTTCCGAATAATTTGCTTTAATACGACAATAGTGGATTGACTGAGTATTTACCTTAGCTATAAATCTATCTCCATATTGCTCTGATATAGCATCTATTTTCTGTTGAGCGCTAGGTTTTGTGCCACCGAAAGAAATGTCGATATGATAATCAGAGCGTGTATGAACTTGCATGTCTTGCAATAGTGATGACTCGACAATCTCTTCAACGTCAAGTGGGCGGATATCTTGGACAAAATCAAAATATGTTTTAAATCTCTCTGTGTTTTTATAAACACCGATCTCATTTTGAAGTCGCTCAAAATCTGAGAAATTTTGACCCGGAAATTTTACATTACGAACTTTTCCATAAACAACTTCATTGTCCTTTCTCCCACCAGCAATCTTGAAAACATCGACTCCATACTTTTGAATAAACTTAGGGTTGTAGGGACCTCGAAACGAGATCCGCACATCCACATTCCCCTGATCATCCGTTAGAAATCGCTCACCGGCTCTGTGTTCATAAAACCTTTTTATACGACCAATGTTGGCCGCAAGTTTGTTACGATGCCGTTCCCGATTAAACTCTGTTTTTTCGGTAATTGCCCTTCTTGGGGGCGGAACATAGTTGCTCTCATTTGAGATCAATTCTCGGGGCAGTTTTATATGCTTATATTTGGGCATGATTATTTCTTACTCTCTCTGGCATATTTTGGATAAGTATTTCGATGTATTCCAAGCACTGAAGAGATATGAGTTTTGGCATAGCCAAGTTTTTCTATTTCTTGAAGTAATAAAGCCAACAACTTCTGATCTTTCTTTTTGACACTTTTAAGTTCAGAAAGATAACCATCAGAAAAAAGAACCTCAAGGAAGTCAAAGTAGGTTATTCTCTGCCTATCTGCCAATGTCATTTCTAGCTCTGCCTTCTCTACAATCCCGCGAAGCTGGTCAACGGTATCTAGATCTAATAGTTCAAAAATATTAAAAAGAAAAGACCATTCTGTTTCTGAAAGTTGAGCGTTTTTGTTTTTACCATGCTTGATCAAGTGCATAAAAAATTCTTTTTTATCTTTCTCATCAAGTGTCCCTATTTCAATCTTAAATGGGAAGCGTCTCAAGATTGCAGTATCAATGGAATCAATCATATTAGTTGCCACAATAACCACCTTCTCGGATGAAACAAAATCAAGCGTTTGAATTATTGAGTTAACGATACGCTTTAGTTCGCCAACGTCGTTACTATCAATTCTTGTTTTTGCGAAAGCATCAAACTCGTCAATAAAAATAACTTCTCGGCCGGGTGCCTGAAAAACATCGGATATATTCTTCATTGTTTCTCCTAACCTTGAAGAGAGCATGTCCGTTACTCGCACGTAACGTATGGGCAACTCAAGCTTTGAAGCAATATAAAATCCTAAAGTAGTTTTTCCTGTCCCGGGAGGGCCATAAAGTAAAATTCTCTTAAGATTTTTGTTTGCTCCGCCATTAGTTTTCTTTAGATATTCAAGAATTTTCCCAATGCGCTTGCCGATATGATGTGATAACCACACATTACTTACGTCAATTTCAAATGATCTTTCTTCTGCGCCCTTAATTCTACTGATTGAGCTACTACTTTCGGGACGAAGATAACCCTCATCACGAAGAAGTTTCATTATCGAATTATGGATCTCGTGATGATTCTTATTTATCTCATCAACAGCAAGTTCTTGCAGATAGTTAAACAAGGCGGTTCGATCCTCCTTTAACCCTAACCGCGCTACCTCTATAAGCCTTTTATGAGCGTTGGACGGCATATGCACATTTCTATTATAACTAAGTAAAAATGTGCAATCAATAGTATCTTGGGGATAATCCTCAATTATACTACCGGAGTGCAACACCTTATTAAAAAATCGTCTAACAACCACTGCCGTCGGGATTGCAGTATTCGATTAAGCCACCATCATCAGGATAATTTAAATCTGGTTTGGTGTCTCGTAATGCCATGAAAAATAAAACTATTAAAACCAAAGCTCCCCAGAAAATAATTGGAGTTAGTATTTTATGTTTTTCGACAAAGTGTTTTACTTCCATATACATGCGCGCATCGCATCATCCGATGTTTTATATTCTTGACCATAAAAACGATAATAATCACCCTTGTCTGTTATGCGCTGTAATCCAGAAAATCCGCCGCCGATCTCTCCCTGCTCTCTTGGTGGAACATAGGCCACCATTTTCAAACATCCACGGTATCTAAATAAGTACCCTCCACCGGCCATCAAAACTAAAATCACTACTCCGACAACTAAACAGATAATGTATTGTTTTTTCATAGTTTTATCATTTATGGAAACACAAAGCCCCGCGCTAGCTAGGCCTTGCGACCCCACATACCTTTCGGTACACGGCTCAACGAAGAGTTGCTGAACGCGGGGTTCAGTGTCTTCGTTGAGTCTTTAGACCATGCCAACAGTTGAAACCATTGGTTTAGGCCATTTCTATTCAGTTATGGCTAAAGAATAGCAAACTTAGAGAAGTTTTAAAAGACTACAGTTTTTGTAATATTTACAAATAACGAAACGTTGATAACATATTGTTGCCAATCTATTAAAAAGGACTATGATAAGTTCATCCTTGGATAGATTAACAGTCCTCCGAAACGAAGATCGGAGATATCTATCCGCCGACTAATAGTCGGATGTTCTGCGAGCACACACGCTCACGAACGGGAGAAAAACGAAGTGAACCTATCAAAGGTTTGTGTTTTTCTTTCTAGTTCGTGGGCGCTTTACGTATTATAGCCAGCGCGCACCACGAATGCGCGCTGTTTTAATTTGGCGGTAATCCGAGGGGCAAACCTTAGCAAGTATGCTATTTGCTGGGGACAGTCGCCAAGTCGCCCCTTGGAGCTGTCCTTAGCCAATAGCATATTTTTATAATAAATAATCATAAAAAAAATGAACAACAAACAATTAAGTGATAGGGAGATTAATCTCATAGACCATGTTAGGACTGAAATAAACGTCGTACTTTATAAAGACTTCACTCAAAGTACAGCCGAAAAAATCTACGAACTACTAAAAATACTTCTAGACAAAAAATCAGATGAGGGTATATGTCCCGAATGTCGCAGAAAAAAATAATCAATGAAACCCGATAATAACAACTTATTAGATTGGGCTTTGTACTACCGAAAGATCGGGTGGAGTATTTTCCCTGTGGGTGGTGATAAGAAACCGCTAATCCCATGGACCGAATACCAAACAAAATTTGCCACAGACAAAGAGCTCAACCGGTGGTTCTCTGATCCTAATACTAAAGGTATCGCGGTGGTTACCGGTCGCCTATCAGAACTTGTTGTGCTGGATATAGACGTGGCTAAGGGGGCCAAGACAGAAGGAATGCATCTACTCCCTGTTCCGACTGTAAAAACTGGTGGGGGTGGCTGGCACTATTACTATCAATACCCGAAGGACAAAGAAATTAGAAATTCTGCCGGAATAGTGGGTGAACATATTGATATTAGAGCCGAGGGAGGTTATGTCGTTGCACCGCCCTCATTACACCCAAGTGGAAACCTTTATGAGTGGTGCGATGTTTTATCACCTGATGAAATAGGTGTGGAAGAGATACCGAAATGGCTACTTGAAAAGACATCGTTGTTTAATGAGTCAAAAATTAACTTAACAGAAATAATTAACGGCGTCAGTGAAGGTCGTAGGAATGAATCCGCAACATCCTTAATAGGAAAACTACTCCCCTACCTCCCCAAAAATGAATGGGAGAATCTCGGCTGGCAGTTTTTATTAACTTGGAATAAAAGCAACAAGCCACCTCTACCAGAAATAGAATTAAAAACTACTTTTTTATCAATAGCGAACGCGGAAATACAAAAAAGAGGTAACTCAAAAATAGAGACAGAATGGACGCCACCAATTTCCATACTGGAACTTTGTAAAAAAGATTTTCCCGAAAAGAAGTGGGTCGTTGAAAACATTTTCGAAAGAGCAACAATCGGACAATTGTCCGCGGCGCCGAATCAATGGAAAACATGGCTCATGTGGTACATGGCAATTTGTATTGCAACCGGCAAAAAGGTTTTTGATAAGTTTGAGGTAGATAAACAGGGCGTAATGATTGTAAACGAAGAAGACACTGAAATGATGCTTAAAGAAAGAACTCTCATGCTTTTGAGCGAGATTGAAGACATACCTATCTACATTCACGCGGAAAAAGGAATAAAACTGAAAGATGAAACGACAGCGCGACTACTTGAAGAGGTTAAAGAGAAAAAAGTCGAAGTTGTCATTTTCGATTCATTAAGCGTAATCCATACAGCCGATGAAAACTCTGCTACAGAAATGGGTGCAGTTTTTGAACAAATGAAGAAGTTTACAAGGGAAGGTATTACGGTGCTTTTCACAAATCACCACCGGAAAAAGTCGCTAAAGAAATGGGAGCAGGACGATCTCCAAGAGCAGGTGCGAGGTAGTACTGTCATTAACGCCGTTCCTTCGGGACATATCACCTGCGAGGAGAAGATACAAGATAACGAGAAGTTCATCATTATCCGACAAGCAAAACTCAAGGGAGCAGAGAAGCTAACTCCATTTCTAGTTCGGATTAAAAAAGAGGAAGGTCGAATAGATTTTATATATGAAGGCGCGCATGAGGAGTCCCTTGGTGCCACCACAAAGCTGAAAAACGAACTCTATAAGATTATCCGAGCATCAGAATTATGGCTTGGTGTTAAAGATTTTATGGAAATGGTTAGCAAGTCCGGAAAGCCCATCAGGGATCAGCTCGGTTGTTTAGTGAAAGATAAACAAATACAGGTACAAACAAGGGCGACGCTGAAAAAACGTGGTATTCCTGTTCCAGTAAGAGAAAAGGAGAGTGGTCAGGAGTTTTTATACCTTCAACTTGATAGTGCGAGTGAAGAACCTGAAGACATCAAACCTAACGCATTGTTTGACCAGTTATGACTTTCTAACTTTAGTACACCCTATAGGTGTGTACTAAAGTATCAAAGTTCCATAACTAACATTGGTACATTGGTAGATTGTAGTAAAAAGCAAAGTTACTAAAGTCAAAATCATGAGTAAAAACAAAAAATTCAGTATCACTTTGCAGGAGTTCGATTTCCTTCGGGCATACATTGATATTGAATCACCCTCTTTTGGTAATGCGTACCAGAGCGCCCTAAAAGCCGGCTATACGAACAATTACGCTAGGGTGATAAGACGGCATTACCAACCATGGCGCATGAAACTGCTCAAAATGGCCCTGAAAGATGTTGATCTGGTGGAAATGATAGAAGCTACACGCAACCTTGATTTCGGTACACCGGCTCCAAATGAGAGAAAAATCAAGCAAATCATACAGCAACGTGAACATGAGCTTATTGGCATGAGCGCAAAAGAGGTAATCTCCGCGCTCGACGAGCTACTTGGCAAGAATATATGAAAATCATACTTGTATTCGATTTATGACTTAAAATTACTGCAAAATATAGCCACAGCAAAGTCCGTAGCATTGTCGCACACACTAAAGCGGCAACACTATGGACAGGAAACCATCAAAAAAACTTAAGAAAAAGCCCTTACCGATAGAACTGACCTATCAGCAGGTTGAGCTTGGTAGGACTGCCATACCGACACTGGATCGGGCTTTTGATATTTTATTTGATGAAGTATTGAGAAGAAGAGAGTTAAACACTAAAGGATGTCCACAAAATGATATTGACAACTAGGAACATCTAAGAATATACTTATTATCAATGAGGTTTTTTACTAAAAATGAAGTTGCAAAATACTTTCGAGTACATCCTCGAACCGTTGAGAGATGGCTTAAGTCCGGTCTATTGAAAGGCCATAAGCTTGGTAAGGGCAATACAGCCCTTTGGCGCATACCTGATACGGAAGTGGAGGCCTTGTTAAAGAAAAGCCGGAGCAAGAAAATTACATGACAAATACATCCCAAAAAGAAACAAGGTTAATCTCTGTTTATGGGAGAGTTTCAACTTCAAACCAAGAGAATGAGGGTACTATTGAAACACAGCTTAGTGCTGTTAAGGATTTCGCGCAAAAAAATAATTACACCATCGTACAAGAATATCTAGATAACGGCTGGAGTGGAGATAGTATTGTAAGACCCGCCCTTGATCAACTCCGCATAGATGCGAAGAAAAAAATATGGGAAGCCGTTTTGATGTACGATCCGGATAGATTAGCTCGCAGATATTCATATCAAGAATTAGTAATGGATGAATTGCGAGAAGCCGGCATTGAAATAATCTTTGTTACAGTCCCCTCTCCCAAAAATAGTGAGGATAAGATTCTGCATGGAGTGCGCGGGTTATTCGCAGAATATGAAAGAGCAAAGATTACGGAACGATTCCGACTTGGTAAACTCCGCAAAGTAAAAGAGGGTCATATCCTTGCTACCGAAGCTCTCTATGGATACACCTATATCCGAGGAAATAAAGAAAAGAATATGCACGGGTATTATGAAATTAATCCGGAAGAAGCCAGAGTCGCAAAGATGATATTTAATTGGATTGCTGATGAGGGCTTAACAATTAGAGCGGTCGTGCGTAGGTTACAGGAGCTTGATATTAAACCGAGAAAGAGCAAACGGGGTGTTTGGAATACAAGCACTCTGACAACTATGCTAAGAAATAAGGCCTACATAGGAGAAGCCCATTGGGGTAGTTCCTATGCCGTAGTTCCAAAAAATCCGATCAATAAAGAACGGTACCGAAAAATGAAAAAGAGTAGTCGCAAGATTAAACCGGAAGATGAGTGGATCGCTTCCAAAATCCCCGTACCGGTAATTATCGATAAGGCTTTGTTTATGCGAGTACGAGAACAGCTTAAAACTAATTTTGCTTTATGTGATAGGAATAAAAAGAATCAGTATCTACTTGCTGGTAAAATAAGGTGCATCTGTGGCAAAACGAGGGGTGGCGAAGGCCCACAACATGGCAAGCACCTTTATTATCGTTGTAATGATAGAAACTATTGCTTCCCCCTGCCTCGCACTTGCATGGAAGGTGGGATAAACGCTCGGACTGCCGACAGGTTGGTTTGGGACAAAATTACCGGATTAATGAGTTCACCGGACTTACTGCAAACACAGATTGATCGCTGGACTAATGCACGCAGAAACAAGATAACATCGTCAATTGGCGATACAAAAGTGATAGAAAAAGAAATCGTAAAAGTAAGAGATCAAGAAGAACGCTATAACAAAGCGTACGGGGCTGGGTTATTTACTATCGGTCAATTAAAAGAATACACAACTCCGATAAAAGAGCAGATTGCTTCACTTGAGCTTCAAATAGCAAAAGCCAAGCAACAGGAAGACCAAATCAATGCCACGGCAATGCCGAGCAAAGACGAGATAATATCCTTTGCCGAAGAATCAGCAAAGACTGTTTATGACTTGAGTTTTGAGCTAAAACGCGCGATAGTTACTAATGTCATAGATAAAATTATAGCCACACAACAGAAGTTAGAAGTGAGCGGCTATATACCCATAACAGCAAATTATGTCGAGCTTAAAACTATCCATCGGTATCGTCGGACTGCCTAATGTTGGTAAATCCACCCTCTTTAAGGCGCTGACCAAAAAGGCGATCGATATTTCGAATTATCCCTTTACTACCATCGACCCGAATGTCGGCGTGGTAGCCGTACCGGATGAACGCCTACAAAAACTGGCGGATTTGTCGCACTCCAAAAAGATTATCCCCACCGCGATTGAGTTTATAGATATCGCCGGACTGATTAAAGGCGCCGCCGAGGGTGAGGGTTTGGGCAATAAGTTTCTGGCTAATATCCGTGAAGTGGATGCAATTGCTCACGTGGTACGAGTTTTTGAAAGTAAGGAAATTACCCACGTGCACAACAAAATAGATCCGATTAACGATATTGGCATTATCAAAACTGAGTTGGAGTTGGCCGATTTGCAGAGCCAGGAAAAGCGCGCCGCTCGCAAAAACAAAGATGAAGAGTTGCCGGAATTAAATCTGCTCGCTCAGAAAAAAGTCATCTATGTTTTGAATGCCTCGGAAGAACAAGTAAAAAATCACTGGCAACCCAGTCCAGAGTTACTACAAGCTATGGGCAACTCAGAATATGTGGTGCTGTGTGCTAATTTTGAATTATTACTGTCTGAATCTTCTACTGAAGAACAAGTTGTCTATATGGCCGACCTGAGACAAGTCCAGTCTGGTTTGGATGACCTGATTAAGCACAGCTACCACCTCCTCGGCCTACTAACTTTTCTAACTACTGGTGAAGACGAAACCCGGGCCTGGACCGCCCACCAGGGCGATTTAATTCCTAAGGCTTCGAGCGCGATTCATACCGACTTTGAACACCTGTTTATTCGTGCCGAGGCGATCAACTGGCAGACGCTTTTAGCGGTGGGTGGTTGGGGTAAAGCGCGTGAGTCTGGCGCCCTTAAACTGGTCGGAAAAGACTATGCCATCCAAGAGGGAGATGTCGTAGAAATAAAGATATAGCGCCAGTAAAGAATGGGAATGCCTGCCCCGTACTGAACCGAAGGTTCTAGTATCGGGGTGGTAGAGATTAAAATCTAACCAACATTTAACATTTATCACTTACCATTTCCCATTGATTTACCATTGTTTCATTTCTACATTGTCTGAAAATGGGCAAGTGTTTAAATGAATAAATTGATGGTAATTGGAAAATGTTAAATGCTAAATGTCTATGGCTGAGTTGACACTCCGCCCTAAAATGCTAATATGTGGCAATAGAAAATGGATGAGATTTTAAGCACAACTGAGCGTCCCAGTCCCGAAGTTAAACTTCCGTTAAGTTCCGTCACTTCTCCCCAACGAGATGTTTTTGAAATTTCGGGAGGGAGGGATTCAACTTCGGAATCAACATCAGGCACTGGGGCGTACGAGCTGGCTTTTCATTTACGCCCAGAGCTAGAAGAGGCCGAGGGTAAGGCTAAGGCACTGGCGTTGGAAGAGTCTATCAGCAAGATTGGCGGTAGCATTTCTGCCTCCCGTGAACCAAAAAAACAACACCTTTCCTACCCGCTTAACCATCAGCACTACTCACTCTTCGGCGTAATCAATTTTCAAGCTCCCGCCGATAAGGTGGGAGAGTTGGGCGCTCAGCTTAAACTAGACCCGACTTTTTTGCGCTTTTTACTAATCAAACAAGAGGAGAACAAGCGGGTTTTACGTAGCGCTAATTTGCACCCGGGTGGTGCTCGTCAGCGTACCAAGGTCGCCGCTCCAGTCACTGAAGTTAAGCCCAAAGAAGAGGTTCAACCAGAAGTAATGGAAAAACAGTTGGAAGAAGTTATAGGAAATATCTAAAATAGCAAATAGACTATAGCCAATAGATGATAGCCAGAAAAATCTTGCTATCATCTATAAGCAATTAGCTATAAGCAGTTTAATGAATTTAAATAGAGTAATACTGATTGGACGATTAGCGGCTGATCCGGAGAGTCGCAACACGACCACTGGCCAACAGGTGGTCAGCTTACGGATCGTTACCAATCGCACCTGGACTGACGCCAACCGTCAAAAACAGGAATCGGCCGAATTTCATAGCGTCACCCTGTGGGGGAGATTAGCCGAGATTGCCAGTCAGTACTTGCGCAAGGGTGGTCTAGTGATGATTGAGGGGCGCTTACAGACCCGCTCTTGGGCCGGCCAGGATGGCCAGAAGCGTTACCGCACTGAGATCGTGGCCGAGAATTTACAGATGGGCCCACGCACTGAAGGTGGTAGTTATGGTGGTCAAGGTGGAAGCTATAATCGACCTGCACCGATGAGTCGTCCAGCCATAGCACCGGCTCACAGTCTCCCGGCAAGGCTCGAAACAAGTCAGCCCGAACCTGTCTCGGCTAGCCAAGACGGGCCGATGTTAGACGCGGAGGATGATATCCCAGTCATTAACCAAGACGAACCAGTCAGTGACCCAATTATCGAATCTGACGAATTAGAAGAAAAAGAAGTCGACCTTAAAGATATACCTTTCTAAGAAATAAAATGACCGATGACAAAATCTAAATGACTAATCAATGACAAAGCTCAAAATTCAAAAATATTTGTCATTAGTCATTAGAAATTAGTCATTAAATAAAACATGCCGTGTATTTGTTGCCAGGAAAAAATCGATAGTATTGATTACAAAGAGACTAAGGTGCTCCAGAAGTTTACTACTGGTCAATTTAAAATTATCACCGGTCAACGCACCGGTCTTTGCCCTAAACACCAGCGTCAAATGACCAAGGCCATCAAGTTGGCTCGCTTCATGGCCTTGATGCCATACACTCGTAAGCAGACTAGAAAGTAGATTTTTCAAATATTGATGCACGATAAAATACTCTTAGATCGCAAGGAGACTGAGACGGGCTTGAATTCCAAGCGTTTTAAATTTTGGCTGGAAAATATACCGGCTGACTTGCGACGTATCGAATATGATCTCTGGAAAAGATACCGAATTTTACATCATGCTAAATTTTATCAGTTCAAAAATAAGCGCCAAGCTGGTAGATTTTCTACGGTTCCTGGATACCCGCTAGAATTGCAGGAAAAAGACTGGCAAGAATTTGCTGAAAGTTTTCTTACGGGTGAGGAACGAAAAAACCGTTTTCAAGACGTAGTCGTAACTACACAAAAAAACCTAGACAAGATAATAGGATTAGCTGGTTTATCTAAAGATGGGACACTTTTAATCGCACTCACTGGCTCTACGGTTTATGGACCGCGTCAGAGTGGTGAAAAATTTTCAGATATTGATATTGGGATTTTACTAAAACACCGACCAGGTGGAAAAAAACTCAATATTTTACCAGAACAGTCACAAGACGATACCGACCAACCATTCCATATCTCTGTTTGTGGTGACACTGATGAATCCAGGACAACAGGTTCTGATATTCATTGGCTGCTTTATCCTTTTTACTCGATAGAAAGTAGTATCAGCCCAGATGAATTACAAAAAACTATAGACCAATTGGTTGCTCAAACCCTTGGAAGATTGCCCGCCCTGGAGAAGAAGGTCGCGTTGCTTGATAAAGAATTGGAAGAAACTAGAAAGGGAGGGGCATTAGATTAATGGATAAACTTCGTATACTCTTAATCCAAGGCGGTATTTCAGGTGAGCACGAAGTTTCTATAAACTCCGGGAGACAAATACTGGAACAGATGGATACAGATAAATATGAGCTATCAGTTTGCACAATACAAAAAGATGGGTTGTGGAAATTCGGTAATATGGATAAGGCTTACTCACTCGGAGAAGCATTAGTAAAGATCGACGGCAATTTTGATTTGGCTTTTATCGCTCTGCATGGTGCATTTGGAGAGGACGGGCAGATCCAATCAATTTTTGACACAACCAAACTCCCTTACACCGGCTCTGGTAGAGAATCCTCTGTGCTAGCCATAAACAAAGAGATATCTTCAAACTTATTCGCCAACCATGGCTTAACTATCCCAAGGTTTAAGTTAGTTAACCAAACCAATGATTTAGCGAAGGAGCTTGGTTTTGATTGGCCGTTAATTATAAAACCTTGCCATGGAGGTTCTAGCGTTGACACATTGCGAGCTAATAGCCTACCAGAAGCAAGGGGTACAATAGACAGAGTGTTAGCTAGCGGCGATGGTGTGATTATTCAGGAGTTGATCGTTGGACGCGAGTTTACCTGTGGAATTTTAGATGACGATAATGGTAAGCCAGTCGCCTTACCCCCCACCGAGATTATCCCTAAGCATGGCGTTTTTTTTGACTATGAATCAAAGTATGTAGCTGGTGCCAGTGAAGAGATCACTCCGCCTAATCTACCCGAAGAACAGATTAAAGAGATACAGGCATTAGCCTTAAGAGCGCACTTAATCTTAGGTTGTTCTGGAATGTCTCGTTCAGATTTTATTCTTAGGGATGGAATATTTTATATACTCGAAACCAACACGATACCAGGTATGACAGTCACTAGCCTACTACCTCAAGCCGCTAAAGTGGCTGGTATTAGTTTTTCACAAATGCTAGATCTTATAATCAACAGTGCGCTACGAAGCGCCAAATGACCAAGGCCATTAAGTTGGCCCGCTTCATGGCCTTGATGCCATACACTCGTAAACAGACTAGGAAATAGCCGCTCGGCTTGTCGTTTTTGCATTCTCTCGCACTGTCTAACAAAACTCACTGCGCGATTTAGTGGCTCTAGCTAAAAAATCGAGCCTCTTCCGAAAAGCCCCGTTAAGGGGCTTTTCTATATCTCCGATTTATTTAGCACCGAGCCACTGCAATCGGCTCGTGGTTTTATGCGGACGGAGAGCTCTTTGACGAATACAAAAAAGACAAGCCTCGCTGATTTAGAAGCTGATACAGAGTCCATCTCTCGCTTCCGACGCCATATAGCCGAGTGGCTTGCCCTGAATTTACTGAAGGGCTGTAAATTGAGCTGAACCGACTGAAAGCTAGCCGGTAACCCCGTACCATTTCGGTACGGGGCAGTAGCACAAAATTGGGTCGGAGGAATAGTTGCTATCCGGACGGGGTAACCAATTTTTGTCGGCTAGCTGAAGGAGAGAGGTATTAATTTACCCACAAGGTCTATCGGCAGAGGAAGCGAGAGATGGACGGATAAAAACTAGGCTAGCTCTTTTTTCGCCGCGGCTTTTTTAATACCAGCGAGAATTTCTTTTTCGATCTTGGGATTTTCCTGTAAGAACTGGCGAGCGCCATCGATGCCTTGGCCGAGTTTTTGACCATTATAGTTATACCAACTGCCGGCCTTGTTCACTACCCCTAAAATTGCCCCCAGGTTAATAATATCAGCTAGTTTAGCAATGCCTTCGTTGTAGATAATATCAAATTCGGCGGTACGGAAGGGCGCCGCTACTTTGTTTTTAACCACCTTGACCTTATGACGATTACCGATAATCTTCTCCCCCACTTGGATCTGGGCCGAACGACGAATTTCAATACGCAAGGAGGCGTAAAATTTTAATGCCAAACCGCCGGTGGTAGTCTCGGGATTACCAAACATGATACCAATCTTTTGGCGAATTTGGTTAATAAAGATTACGGCGGTATTAGTTTTGGAGATGACCCCGGTTAATTTACGCAAAGCGTGCGACATTAGACGCGCCTGCAAGCCCATGTGCTGTTGATCCATCTCACCCTCAATTTCGGCGCGCGGGGTTAAGGCCGCCACTGAATCCACCACAATTAACTGAATACCACCGGAGCGTACCAAGGCCTCAACAATTTCTAGCGCCTGTTCACCATTGTCTGGCTGGGAGATTAATAGATCATTAATTTTAACACCGATGCGTTTGGCATACTCTGGATCAAGCGCGTGTTCGGCGTCAACATAGGCGGCTACGCCACCCATTTTTTGCACCTCAGAAACCAGGTGTAAACAGAGGGTGGTTTTGCCAGAACTTTCCGGACCATAGATCTCCGTGACGCGTCCGCGGGGAATACCACCGACGCCCAAAGCCAAATCAAGCGAAATTGAGCCGGTCGGAATGACATCCACATCGACTTTTCTGGTATCGCCCAGACGCATAATCGCTCCCTCACCATATTTTTCCTGCAACTCTTTAACCGCTAAATCTACTCCACTGTTAATTCCCTTTTCTTTCTTCTCCTCTCTTGGTTTCTTGGCCATATTTTTATATTTAATGACTAAATCCAAATGACTAATGGCTATTCAAATTCTAATGACAAAATCCTAATTTGGATTTTTGAGCTTTGTCATTAATTAGCCATTTGTCATTAAATTATGTCATCATTTCTCGCCTCTTCTGCCGTTGCGCCATCATCATTGCTCGGCGTCCCAGTGCCGCTATTGTCTGGCCGTTGAAATCCGTCCCCTAAGGACTCGGGACGCAATTCCGGCAAAGCAATGTCGACACTGGGACGCACAAACACCTCGCGTGGCTTGGCACCTTCGCCTGGGCCAATAATGCCATTCTCTTCCAATAAATCAAGCAGGCGAGCGGCCCGAGCGTAGCCGACCTTTAAACGACGCTGTAATAGCGAAGCTGAGGCCTTGCCAGCCTGGATAACCACCGCTTTGGCCTCTTGGTACAGGGTGTCGCCTTCTTCACCACCGTCCACCGCCATACTCTCGCTCACCTCTTTGTCCATGTCGATTTCTAGTTTTGCACCGCCAGCAGTTTGTTCCTCAATGGTCTCCTCATCAACCTCCTCTGCTTGAGCAGAGACAAATTTCACTACGTCACGCACTTCTTTTTCAGAAACGAACGAGCCTTGAATACGCCGTGGCTTGGCGGTATCACCCGCTTGGAAAAGCATATCACCACGGCCTAATAATTTTTCTGCTCCCGAGCCATCCAAAATGGTGCGCGAATCAATTAACGAGGCCACCTGAAAAGCAATGCGCGAGGTAATGTTGGCCTTGATTAAACCAGTAATAACCTCCACTGACGGGCGTTGGGTGGAAACAATTAGGTGGATACCCACGGCGCGGGCCATCTGGGCAATACGCACAATCGCTGACTCAATGTCACGTCCATTGGCCATCATTAGGTCAGCCAGCTCATCAATCACTATCACAATGAACGGCATAATTGCCTCTTTTTTAGTCACCATTTTGGCGTTATAAGACAAGATGTCACGCGAACCAGTGGCGGAAACCAACTCATAGCGTTTCTCCATTTCACGCACCGCCCAACGCAAGGCGTTAACCGCGCGCTTAGGGTCAACAATTACTGGCGTGATCAAGTGCGGGATACCGTTATACATAGTTAGCTCCACCCGCTTCGGATCAATCATGATGAATTTCAATACCGCTGGTGAATGACGGTAAAGCATTGATAAAATTAAAGCATTAATACAAACCGACTTACCCGTACCGGTCGCCCCAGCCACTAAGAGGTGGGGCATTTTTTCTAAATTAGCAAATACGGGGAAACCGGCCACGTCGCGTCCCAGACCCAGTGGTAAAAGTGCGTTAGAATCTTTAAACTCATCCCCCTCAATAATGTTACGCAAACCGACGGTGGCGAATTTTTTATTCGGCACCTCAATACCGACCAACGACTTGCCGGGAATCGGCGCCTCAATACGAATGGGGTGCGCCGCTAAAGCTAGAGAAAGATCTGGGCTTAGGGTGGTGATTTTTGACAACTTAACTCCTACCGCTGGACGCAGGGTGTATTGAGTAACCGTTGGGCCAATCGAAACCTCCCCCATCTCCACGTCAATATTAAAATTAGAGAGCGTACGCTTAATAATACCGACATGGGCATTAATATCGCCTGAGTGTGGTTTGTCAGTATCGGTATGTAATAAATCTATTGGCGGGAGAGTCCATTTGCCACCCTTGCTCATCTTTAAAACAAACTCCTTGTCTTCGTTGTTAGCCACTGGTTTAACTACCGTCACTGGCCGATTAGCTCGCTCCCTGGCTTCACGCGCCTCGGTGGCAGCATCTAATACTTCTGTGCCACGCTTGATGACGATCTTGTCGCCCATCGGCGCTACCTCGCCCTCCGCCAGAGGTTTCTTCATAAATAGCCCGGGGATAGAAAGATTTAAAGCCAGAGAGACAGAAATCGCTAACACTAGGACCAGCACAATCGCGGCGGCAGTAAAACCAAACGCCTGCAACAGTGGCAGGCCCAAAATTGCTCCTAGATAGCCGCCCTGAATTAGCCGATCAGAGAAAGCGCCGTGCCCCAAAATGAAAAAGATTGCTAAAATACTAAGGATAAAAAATAGCGTACCAGTTAGTGCGCTGGCGTAGATTTTACGCGAAACAGACTTAATGAAAGAGACACCCAAAAGTAAAAAAGCTAGCGGTAACAAGAAAATCCCCCAGCCAAATAACATTTTACTTAAACTATTAAAAACCTCACCGGCCCGACCGGCCCGACCAAAGAAACTTAAGAGCGAGATTACCACTAAGCCAAAACTAAACACCGCCCAGATACCATTGCGGGTCTCCTGCGAGAGGTCAAACAGAGGCTTGGACTCCTTGTCGTTATTATTCCAATTTCGATCCTTTTTCTTCGACTTATTCTTATCCACAGCAAGAGTATA
>MGKD01000009.1 GCA_001794605.1 Candidatus Yanofskybacteria bacterium RIFCSPHIGHO2_12_FULL_45_19b
CAAATATGGCGACATCGGTTAGTAGATAAAACAAGTTCCAGACTATAAATATCAAACTGGCGCCGAAATAAACCAACAACAATGGGTCGCTCTCCCCTCGAAATCTTTGATAACAACTTTTTAATAATAACCAAAACCAGTAAAGCGCCAGCAATAAGGCCGGAACTCCCATCTCCGCGGCAATATGCAGATATAGATTATGGGCGGATGAGCCAGCCTTGACTTTAGCTAAATCCTCCCCCACTATCACGGGAAAGTTGCTGATCCCCACTCCCAGTAGTGGGTGCTTAGCGATAGATTTTATTGAGTCACGCCAAATTTCTAAACGACGGCTATTGGAAGTTTCGCCTAGATTTATAATGGAGTGGATGCGCTGGCCCAATAACCCTCCATCTAATTTGGAAACTAAAAACTGGGGTGAGGCAAAAATTGGATAAGCCACAAAAAACAGCAAGAAGAAGACTGCTAAGTAAGAAGAAATGTATTTGAAAACCGATTTTTTGTGCTGATCTACTCCCTGCTTTCTAAAAATATACAGCCAAACCATAATAGTGACAATTGAACCAATCCCTGCCGCCCACATCCCGCGGGTACCAGTAAGAATGATATCTAAAAATAAGAGCGGTATAGCTACGACTAACAATCTCCCACGGGTCTTGAACATCTCGCGCAATGACTCCTTCTGAATTACTTTGTATAGCGCCAAGGCTAATACTGCCGGCAGAGCAAAAATCAAAAACATTGGGAAGGAGTGTGAGTCAGGAAAGATTGAAAACATGCGCAAGGACAACTGCTCACCGAAATAAGCAAACCAGGTGTTGGCCTTGAGAGCGATGTCGGCCCAGGCGTTACCAAACAGATTACGTTCGACCCCATTGCCCCAAATGTCTACAAACTGGTAAATATCCATTAGGTAAGTAGAAGTTAGTTGCCAGAGGCCCAGCAGGGCTACTAGAATAGCTGGGATAACGATATTTTTTACTACTCGTTTGGTAAATTCAGCATTTTGTATAGCCAGATCGCGCACCACCACGCCAATCAAGGATAAATTAAATAGATAGATTACTCTCTTAATCGCCAGGCTGGTGCTGGGGGCAACTAAAATCGAAAGTATGGCTATGCCAAGCAGGACTAGGGTGGTGAGATAGATTGGACGCTGTTTAAAGACAAAAAAGTTTTTTATTTTTTGCCAGATAAGCTCGCTTTGACCTTGGAGCAACCAACGGAGAAATATCACTACTGCCAGCACCCGCCCAAAACTTAGTGAGTCAAAGTTGGTGGTTAATGGTAGCGCCACAAAAAACGGAATAGAGCGGATAAAAAATAAAGTGGCGTTTTCTAGGCTGGTAAACAAACAGAAGAGTAGAGCTATTCCGGCCAATGGCAAAATAAACCAGCGCGGCAAATAACTGAAAGCCACTGCCAACACTCCAACCGTGTGAATGGCAAAGATTATATTCAGGCGTAGATTTCCTTTTTTCATACAATTTCTCGCACTAGTTTCAGCCAGCGCGTGGCGTGTTTCTGCCAGGTGAATTTTTCAGTAATAGCTTTACTTTGGGCTTCGATGGCAGAACGCTTAGCTTGGTTCTCAAGCGCATCAGTTAGTGTACTGGCCACCGCTTCAATGTCGTAGGGGTCTTTCACAAAAATTGCCCCCTGCTCGCCATAGATTTCTTGGTTGAGAGGTTCATCCACCACGACTGGAATGGTGCCGTTGGCCAGGCCCTCTAGTGGTGGCAAACCAAACGCCTCGCTATCTGATAAATATATTACTAAGCGGGCGTGTTGGTACAAATTAACTAGCTCGGCTTCACTCACTCGATTGCGATGTATAATCCGCTCACTGCCCAGGCGTTGGTTGATAGTTTGACGCAGTGACTCGATAATGGCCGGCCGATATTTATCCTGGCCAACGGTAAAGAGTTTTAAATTCGGAAAACGCGGGGCAATTTTTTCAAAAGCTAGCATTGTTTCCCGTAAGTGCCGGCGCGGAAAAGCCTGGCCGACATAGAGCAGGTAGGAATCAGGTATAAGGAATAAGGTATCATTATTTATAATTCCTAATTCCGGTTTTTTGACTGCTAAGTAGTTTACGCTGATCCGTTCTGGCTTGATTTTGAATAGCTGAGCAATTTCAGTTTTGGCCGCTGTGGAGATGGTCATTAGGCGGGTGGCTTGCTTGGCCGCCCAGGTGGCAAATATGCGATAAGCCAAGCGATAGCGCCAGGGCAGGTCTTTATTGTGCATCTCACGATAAACGTCATTAGTAGTAACAACTAATGATTTACGGCCAAAAAATAGTGGCAACATATAATTCGGAAAGTACATTAGGTCTAGTTTTTGAAACCAAGATAAAATCGGTAGGTAGAGGTAGTAGTAGAGACTGAAAGAGTTTGGTAAAAACGGAATGCGTACCAGGTGTTTAATAAAAAGTGGACTATTCAAATAGTCGTAATCTGGGATACTTGATTTAAAATAGAGATGAAAACGATAAGCTCTCTGTAATTCTGGACGATTAGCTAGTTCACGCAATAACTCATTAGTAATGCGTCCTACCCCCCAGGAATCACCCTCGATTGATTCGCATTCAATGCCGATTTGATACATGAGACAAATTTACCGTATACCGTTTAACATTTTCCATTTATTTACCATTGTGCTATTTCTACATTTTCCGAAAATGAGAAAATGTTTAAATGAACAAATTGATGGTAATTGGGAAATGGTATATGTTAATTTATTCTTCCTCCCTTGTTGTTATAAAAATCCCCTACCCCATTAAGAATTGCTTCGCTCTTGGCCAGTGTAGTCGGATTGGTTAGCAAGGATAATTTTGCCCACTGCTTAAGCGCTACCCAACCAGCCCAACCAATAATTAATCCTCGGATATACCAAGGAGCATTCAGGCTGTTGAATATCAAGGCGTTTCTCATATGGTAACGCATAACTAAAGGTGAACCAAGTTGGCTAGTGGAGGCGCCCACTAGGTGTTCAATTATTGCTTCCGGGACAACTTTTAATCTAAGACCAGCCCGCTGGAGCCGTTGCGACAGGTCCGCATCCTCAAAATATAAGAAGTAAGCTTCCGAAAACCCTTCAACTTTTTCCAGAGCGGAACGTTTTATTAAAATGGCCGCGCCAATTAGATACTCTTTGTTGTTTAAATATTTTTGTGTCGGCTTAGTGGTCGAATGTTTGAGCTCGCTTTTTAGCCAACTAACCTTGCCGTAATAAACTGTTTCACCAGTAGATTCTTTGATGGCGGGCGAAACTGCACCAATGTTTGGATCAGATTCCGCAACGGCAACTAACTTATCAAGCAGATCAGGTGAAATAACAGTGTCGTTGTTTAAGATCAAGACATATTCTGCCCCCTGCTCTAGGGCGTACTTAATCCCAAGATTATTCCCTCCAGCATAGCCAAGGTTTTCTTTACTCTCGATTAGTGTGAACTTGTCCTGAGTCTGGCCGAAGGATTGACTGTTTACCCAATTTCTGGTATTATCTAAATGGTTTTTTTGTGAGTTATTGTCGACCACTATGGTATAAAGATCATGGTGGTCAAGTTCTTTAACGGAATTCAAACAGCCGATCGTTGACTCGGATCGGTTGTACTGGAGGACGACTATGAATGAGTTGGCTGGCATGTTTTTGAGGTTAAACCTGTTTTTCCAAACAGCAATCGTTCTTGTGGTGATCTTCCTGGTCTTCTTTATCGGCCTCAACTTGATTGAGGACTACCTCGAGTGGAGGGGCACAAAACTGTCTCGAATGAGTTCCGAAGACAGAAGGCTCTGGATTAGCCGGACCTGGCCTCAGGGATTGTTCCACTGGGCAGATCAGAAGATCCAGAGGGTCTGGGACAAGATCCTCTTCCTTATTTTCACGAAGTCGTATTGGTGGGGATGCTAGAAGAAACCAACTCCCCAATCTCTTTTTCGAAGCGGCGGCGAGAAAACCTCTCGACCGCCTTTTTTATTACCAAAGGGCTGTAATTTTTATAATTCTCGTTCAAACGTCGAACTCCATCGGCTAAAATCTCCGGCAACGGATCGTCAAAATACTCGCCATTTATTCCCGGCATAATATACTCCAAGGTTCCCCCACGACGCAATGCCAGCACTGGTTTACCAAAATCCATAGCTTCAATGGCAGTAAGGCCAAAATCCTCCTCCTGGGGCATTATAAACGCTCTGGCGGCTTGGTAATAGGCACTCAACTCACTGTCCGGCACAAAGCCTAATAGTTGGATTAGGTTCGGATCAGCAATCAGTTTTTTTAGCTTTTTATATTGTGGTCCTTGGCCGATGATTACTAGGGGTAATTTTAGCTTATTAAACGCCTCAATAGCAATGGCAATATTTTTGAAGGAATAGAGCCGACTGACTATTAAAAAATAAGAATTAGGTATAAGGAATAAGGAATCATGGTCAGGATTTTTTTTCTGAATCCCTAATTCATAATTCATAATTCCTGATTCTAGTCTGTCGACCGGCGGATAAATGACTTTTGCCTCGGCTTGATAATATTTTTTAATGCGTTCACGGGCGGTTTTTGAAATCGCTATAAACTGATCCACCCGGCCAGCGGCAGAGTGATCCCACAGACGTAGGAAGTGTTGCAAAATCGCCACGCCCCAACCCGGGTGTTCTTTCCGATACTCACTCTGCCAATCCCACAACCAGCGCGTGGGGCTATAGCAGTAACAGATATGTTTGGTTTGGGGTTTGGTGATTAACCCTTTAGAAAAACCCACGGAAGAAGAGATTACTAAATCGTAAGCGCTTAAATCAAAAGACTCGATGGCGATGGGCAAGAATGGTAATAACCAACGATGGCGGCGAGTAAACTGATAGTATTTCTGTAAAAACGATGGGCGAATGTCGGCACCCGGCAAAAACTCTTTGGTGAATTTAGGATTATGAAAAAAAGTATAGATCGGCGCTTCTGGGTAAAGCTCATGCAAAACTTTGAGAGTCTTTTCCGCACCCCCAGTATTTAGTAGCCAGTCATGGACCAAACATATTTTCCATTTACCAATTTCCATTGATTTGGCCATTGTTTCATTTAGCATGGTATAAAAATGAATGAATGTTAAATGTCTAATGATGCTTATCTTTTAGTCATCACATTCTTTTTATAAACATCCAGGTTGTTCAATACTACGCCGGCGCCTTTGGCCACGCAGAGCAAAGGTTCGTCGGCAATGTGGCAAGGTACACCGGTAATACGCGTAACTAGGGTGTCGATATTTTTTAGTAACGCTCCTCCGCCGGAAATCATGATGCCTTTGTCTATAATATCGGAGCAGAGTTCGGGTGGCGTGTCTTGTAAAACATTGCGGACAGTTTGAATAATCTCACGTAACTGCTCCTGAATTGCCTCAGTCACATCGTTACTACCCAGTTCAATGGTTTTTGGATAACCGGAAGCAAGATCGCGACCGCGCACACTGATTTTTTCCTCGGTGCTTTGTTTCACGGCGCTACCGATGGCGATTTTAATTAACTCCGCGGTGCGGTCGCCAATCGCTAAACCAAACTTCTTTTTAATATAGTCAACGATCGCACTGTCAATTTTGTTGCCACCAATGCGCGCCGAGGAAGAGTTAACAATACCACCCAGACTAATTACCGCTACTTCAGTAGTGCCGCCACCGATATTTAGAATCATACTGCCGGAAGGGTTGTTGATCGGGATTTTGGCGCCGATGGCGGCCAGTACTGGCTCCTTCACTAAATAAGCGGCCTTGGCACCGGCGTTCATGGAGGCTTCGATTACCGCCCGCCGTTCGGTTGAGGTAATACCCGCCGGGACCGAGATTAAAACCTCCGGTTTAAATATACCAATCCGGCCGATCGCCTTGCGGATGAAATAGCGTAGCATCGCCTCGGTAACGCGGTAGTCGGCAATCACCCCATCCTTTAGTGGTTTGGCGACGATAATACTGTCTGGCGCTCGGCCGAGCATTTCTTTGGCCGCATTACCGACGGCGATAATTTTACTATCCAAAACTGAAATGGCGACGACCGAGGGCTCGTTAATAATGATTCCCTTTTTGGGAATAAAAACCAAAGTATTAGTAGTGCCCAAATCAATACCGATTTTCTTCACAAACATATGCTACACAGTAAAACTTAAAGTCACTTATCGCAACTTTACAAATAACCAATTTTTAGCCATAATACACCTCGATGAAGCGTAGCACGCGGCGGAAAATCCTTTATGGCAGTATCGTCTTTTTTCTCTTAGCCTGTGTCGGGGTTTTGTTTTATGCCCAAGGCTATGATTTTGATCCCAGCAATGGCCATGTCTCTAAAACTGGTGGGGTTAACTTGGTTAGCAATACTTCGGCTGAGATCTATTTAGACGGCAAGCTGGCTGGTAATACCTCACTCTTACAGCACGGTTTTAGTCAGTCCCGCCTCTTGCCTGGCAAACATCGGATTGAGTTGCGTAAAACCGACTACCAAACCTGGAGTAAGGAGTTTGTGGTTAGCGCGGGCTTTGTGTTTGATTTGGGTGAGGCATTTTTGCCACGTAGCCAGGCGGTCATCCAGACTTTATTACCGGACATTAAACCAGTTAGTTATTCCTCCAATAATAATTACTTAGTTGGTTGGGTAGGCGATGATTTAGTTTTTTATGATTTAAATCGACAACAGATATCGGTAACACTGGCCCAAAAAGAAAATATCGATTCAACGAAATTAAATATTATTTGGGCGACGGACAATCAAACCGCTGTGCTATACGATAGCAAACTAGCTTGGGCGGTAGATTTAGGCGGGCAAACTTACCAAGCCGTAAATCTTCCGCGCAGTTTTTTACGTAGCGATGCCCAACTTTTAGCTGGCCGAGTTTATGCTTTAAGTACCCAAAAAAGTACTCCCAAGAATCTAGTCTATTTCGATTTTAATAAGACTAGTAGTGGAACCTTGGCCAATGGCGTCAATTCATTCCTGGTTAACAATGGCTCAGTATTTTTCACCAGTATCGCTAGTAGCACTATTTGGCAAATTAAACCTAATCAGACTAATCCGGTACAACTCAGTGAAACCGCTCTACCAGCCAAGGCTAGTTTAATTAACATTATTATTACAGAGGAAGCCACAGTCATCTCAACTGATGTTGGCTTATTCACTTTGAACGCCGAGAAAAAATTACTGAAAATATCCGCTACCGTAGATAATCTTGTTCTTTCTTCAGATAAATCAATTTTGGCCTGGAGCGTGGACAAAGAGTTGTGGATGTTGTTATTGAAATCCAACCCCCTGCGTTCGGAGCTGGTTACCGGTAAGCCAATATTTTTATTACATAAAGGCGAACGCATTGATGACTTGTTTTGGCTTAATAATCAGTATCTATATTTAGCTAGCGTGGCTAGTCTAGACTTAGTTGAAGTAGTATCCCAAACTCAGCCAGTCACCTATCGACTAATTGATAAAAATAGTGAGATTAACTCAATTGTTTTTCCAACTAACCGCGAAAAACTTATCTGGCTGAACGAAGCTCGGCTAGAAAGCGCAGAGTTCTAATGTCCGCTCATTCCGCGAGCATGTAAATAGGTTACTACTGCCGTGGCACTACGCAGCTCAACCGGATTTAGATGCTCTCTACTCAAGTCAAATATTCTTTGAATAATATCCAGCGCTGCCAACTCACCTCCAAAATAACCATCCTTGCTGTAACGTTGAGTAAACTCTTCAATGGTGTTTAGTAAGTCCCCTCCCTTAAAAGCTGCTTCACTTTTTTCGGTCTTTCTTTCTTTAGCTATTTCTTCCACTAAAAATCTTTGAAAAGCTTGTTCTTGAGCATTATCACCATGTGCCATCATTACCAAGTCAAAACCAGCATAACGTGAAGCATTTAGTGCTCGTCTAATGATGTTTAAGTGCGATTCTTTTACTTCTTTCAGGATTATATTTAATGCTTTTTCTAATTTACCATTCTGCAATTTTTTTATTTCTTCCACGTCTAAACTAGCGACCAATCTTTCTAACGCTGTTAGTTCTCTCTCGGCCTCGTTGTTTAAGCTTACTAGCTGTTCTTTAAACGCCTGACTACGTTCTGATAAACTGGGGAAACGCACGTTAGCTAACAGTTTCTCTTCCTCATCATCTGTACCACTTGGAGTACCATCCAAAACAATTACCTGCGCCTTGTAGCTTTCCGCTGGCCAAAGTGCAAAGGATACACCATGGGAATTTTTATCGGTAAGGACGGTTTCCCCTGGACCAGGTTGTAACCCTTGGATCATTCCAGACACAAACCCACATTCACGCAATAGCGCGGTGGTGAGTTTGGCAAAATCGGCACACACCCCAGCATATTTTTTATTAGTAAAATTGTTTCTTTCTTCTGGTTTAGCAGTGCGTTTTAAATCTTTTAAGCGTTGCGTCATTACGCTAATTATTTCCGTGATATTTTTGCCAGACTTTTCTGCTTGTACCGTTCGATTATCAAAATCATAGTGAGCAATGGAACGTACAAAGCTTTCGATAGCTTCTAGTTTTTCTACCGGACTAAGGCCAACGATAGATTTCACAAAAACCTTTAATTCAGTTGGTAATTTGGCAATCGGTTGGCTTACTTCTAAACCAAAATTTTTCTCACAGCGCATTTTAAATTTTTGATATTCATCTGCGCCTATCGTCTCCGGCACTAGTGGTAAGTCCTGAATAGTTTGTGAGTAAATAACTCGCTCAATATCTTCGCCATCTTCATCTTCTTTCAGCTTAACCCGTGCTTCACCCATAGTGTTAAACTCTGGTGTAAGCGCCACTTCTATTCCACCCGCCTTTATCCCAATGACCCGTTCCGGAATAATGCTGGCATTGATACCTTTGGGTAAGATTACTGATTTCTTTCCTTTGGTTTTTTGTATTTCCGCTGTGACTTCTCGCGTTGACCCGATATGGTTAGTTGCTAATGGAAAAGGGGCTTGTTCCCAGAGATTTCTCTTGGAATCGTAGCGTCCATAAATACCAGTGGAAAGCATTTCATTCATTGGCTCACGCAAATGCAACAATTCGGTGTTGACTGATTGCTTAGGATCGCCATCACGAAATTCAGTCGTATTTTGTCTGCCATCGAATATGCCCGAGCCGTCACTGCGACTATGACCAGAACCACGATCAAAAAATGATCGTCTCTTTCGCCACTCAATCTCTCTCTGTAGGTCTGGGAATAAAGAAAAAATCAAATGATCAATGGCTTGGTTAGTGGTGTCATCTGATTTGGCTTTAATCAAATCCAGGAAAAGACTGGGCGATGCTTTAATTAATTCACTGATTGTGCCGGCCACCTTTTTAGAACGCTTTAGGTAGTTTTTTAGCTTATTCAAAGGCTCCACCTCTCTTTCCGGGTGATATTTGGCTAGATAGTCTTTGATTGGCTCAACTTCTTCTAACATTAACGCATTCAATAATTCCAGCTTTCTTTGCTCCGAATCAGTTAGTGTAAATTCTGGCGAGTAAAACAGGTAACGATGAACCTTACCATCATAATAAATTGGAATCCCCAGCTGGTCATTGTTAAGTGTTATATCTTCTGGATTTACCTGTTCTATCCCCAGGTCCACTGTCTCTCTACCCAGCAGTTTAAGTCGTAAATTTTTTACCTTACCATCGGACATTTTTGTGTATAATAAACGTCCGTTAAGAATGCCCACCGGATACAGTAAGCCACCCCCCTCAATCACCCGATCGCCAAAATGTATCGTTTCCGCCATTCTATCGGCAGAACGAACAGTATCAGTATTGGTGCTGTAAGTTAACTTGCCGTCAAAGGAGGGGAAAAGATTTAACTGCCGGTGTATGTCTGAAACTACCTCTCCTTGCTGGTTAATGATGTTACGATACTCTCGAGTCATTGGGCCAGACCCTACTTTCACTTCCGTTGTTACCACTAAAAAAACCTCGTCACCCGCTTTGGTGATTTCTTGTACTTCCCCAGTCAAATTAATAGGCAACTCTTCTCCGTTGTTATAAATTATCTTTTCACCACTGTCTTTTTCTGCATAAAAATAATCAGTACTTTTACCGCTGGCCGTTACAAGATCGCGGTAGGGACCAAACTCTCTTTCGCCAGTAAAAAGTGATTGTTTAATTTCGTGTCCAACAAAGCCACGTGATATACGATATGAAACTACCCCATTTTTAACGGCTAGGTTGCTAAACCGGCCCTTGCTGATAGTGTTACCCTTTATTATCCTGCCGTTTTTAAAAATAACACTTTGGTACTCTGTATTTGCGTCATGCATGCCGGGTCTAACTAATTGTTTAGTTCCAATCCAATAAATATCATCCCCCTCAACCACACATTCATTCGCTGATGTTCCAAAAGAATTGTCAGAGTTAACAAATTCTCCATCTACCACAACCTGTTGCGAATTATCCTCAGGTTGACGAGACTCCAACACAGCCGTAAATAGTATTTTATCACCCTCCTTTTTTATATCCTCTATGAGTTTATACATTTTTGAACGCTTACCATTAGGATAAAGAAAAAATGCATTTCCAGCGCGATCATGAATCTTTTCCCAAACTTCGTCTCCAGCCTCTACAAATTTTCTCCACAATCTAAGTTTTTTTGTGTTAATATCTATCTCTTCCGGACAATCCTCAGCCATTTTCTCGTAATACGGATCGTCTGGGGACATTTCATAGATAGCCGGCACCTCTTTGGCTAGGCGTAGATTTTCTTTGGTAAAGCCTTTCTCTTGCTTGCCGGTCTTATCAATTACTTCATATTTTTTAATAGTTTTGTTAAAGCGCAGTTCAAAATCTTCTGGTTTATAACCACGGTTGCGTAAACTAATTTCTAGTTCGGCCTTTAGCTCTTTCTGAGCAGATTGATTTTCAATATTAAAAACTTGGCCAAGCGGTCGGAAGCGTGCTTTTTCTAGCATGACTTCCAGTGAAGTTTTTTCAACATTAATAAGCATAGCTAATATCTCTCTTGCTACCTCCTCACCAACAAGATTTGAACTAAACATAGTTGTTAGGTCTAGGACTACTTCCAGTACATCGGGGTTTTTATCGTTGGCTCGTAAGTATTCTACTATCGGAGCAGTATAGTAATGTGGCTCTAAAGCTAGCCGAGCTTGTTCAATGTTAGTTTCCCCTAATTGCTCACCCAAAGATAAACCAGTCAGTGGAGTTTCTTGTTCGACCACTTGTCGTAAACGAATAAAATTTTCGTAGTAGTGGTCTATCTCTTCAGCTAAGTCTTTGGTGGGTAAACTAAACCTACGATCGCCGATCTTAAACACCGCCGGCGTTCTTAGGCCAGACTCCCTATCTTTTAGATGGCCCTCCACAAACATTTCTAAACTCAAGAAGTCTGCCTCATCTGCGTCGTTCCTATCATCTAAAAAGGGTTTGTATTCTTTTATTTTGTTATTTAATTTTATCGCAAAATCTGGATGTTTGCTCAAAAAATCTGGAGAGTAAATACCAACCAGTCGTTCTGTCCGGCCCAAACTAAGCGCATCTGCTAATTCTAAGCCATCCTCTAGGGAGTGCTCGAATACTCTGTTAATCAAACAGTCACGCTCCATTACTGGTAGAGTTGGGCCAGTGTCTTTTAGTTTTTCAAACAAAACTTCTTTCTGTTTTTCTAAATCAAAATAGTCAACCTTTTCTGGGGTACTAGTAGTTGACAGATTTGGGGTTTCTTTTGGGTTTGGCATCTGTCTTAATTTAATCACAAAAATACCCAACCAAAAAGCACCCGAAGGTGCTTTTTGGTGAGATAAGTACACAAAAGTTTATCTTTTGGCCCATTGCGGGGCTTTGCGAGCTTTCTTGAGGCCGTACTTACGGCGCTCTTTTTCGCGCGGGTCGCGGGTGAGGTAGCCAGCCTTACGTAGTTTCTTGGAAAAGTTTCCATCAAATAAAGTTAGGGCACGAGACAAACCATGCCGTACGGCTTCGGCCTGACCAGTAACACCACCACCACTGACTTTGGTAATCGCCTTGAAACGATTGATGGATTTGAGTTTTTTGAAAGGTGACTCGATAGTTTCCCACAGCTCCTGATCTTTAAAGTAATCGGTATAGTTTTTACCATTGACTTGCACCAAGGCGCGAGTTTCATCGCCAGTTTCGTCCACTGATTTCTTAGTATAAATACGGACTTGAGCAATGGCACTTTTGCGACGACCGACGGCATAAAAATACTTAGCCTCTTCGGCTTTAGTGACCTCCTTTTTTGTGGCTTCTTTTTCTTTAGTAGCTTTGGTAGCCATGGGTCTAGTTAAAAATTAAATTTTTGATGATGTGATCGCGCTGGCGATTCTTAGGCAACATGCGATAGACGCTGGAACGAAACACCTTAGCTGGAGCCTTGGCCCACTCGGTCTCTAGGGTGCGAGCGCGCATACCACCCGGATAACCGGAATAGTGGTAATAGGTGCGCTGTTCCATTTTATGACCAGTAAACTTGATCTTAGCGACATTACTAATCACTACCTTGTTAGTCGGTAAAACATTGGGTAACCAAGCCGCCTCGTCTTTGCCACGCAAAAGGACGGCCACCTCGCTGGCTAAACGGCCGAAAACTTTATCAGTTGCATCGATATGATGTTCTTTCATGCTTTTATTTCACAAATTCTATTACCGCCATGGGCGAGGCATCGCTTTTGCGCGGTGATAGTTTGGTAATTCTAGTGTAACCACCCGGGCGGGTTTTATAGCGGGGGCCCAACTCGGCGCATAATTTATTGGCCATGGTAACATCTAGGCGAGAAGCAAGCAAACGGCGGTTAGCGATGGTATCAACCTTACTTTTGGTGACCAGCTTTTCGATATAGGGGCGTAAACTCTTCGCTTTCGCCTCAGTGGTAGTAATTTTTTCGTGTTTAATCAACGCGCGCAACAAACTAACCAGCAAGGCGGAGCGCTGTTTGTTGGTACGACCAAACTTTCGATTTTTCTTTAAATGTTGCATGGATGATTACTTTTTTTTCTTGGCCTTCAATTTTGGTTTGGCTTCATTGTTTTCGTCAACCAATTCAGACTCCTCTTCATCAATTGATTCATCGGTTTTCTCACCCACAAAGGCGTCGCTCAAAACTCGGAAATTGTCGTTTAATAACTCAACGGCTTTTAGCAAAGCTTCGCGTGGAGCAATCGTGCCGTCGGTACTAATATCCATCACTAATTTGTTGTAGTCAGTGCGCTGACCAACCCGGATATTTTCCACGGCAAAGTTTACATTGGTAATCGGTGAGAAGATGGCATCAACCGCAATGGTACCAACGGAGATTTTTTCTTTCTGGCGCTGTTCCACTGGCATATAGCCGATACCACGCTCAGCAGTAAGTTCTATTTCTAACGTAGTCTTTTTATCGGTAATAGTAGCGATGTGTTGGTCCTTACTGATTATCTCGATATTGCTGGGAGCTTTAATGTCTTTACCAGTGATAGTCTTAGCCCCGCTGGCGTTAATGGTTAAAATTACTGGATCATCGGTAAACATTTTTAAGCGCAAGCGTTTAACGTTTAAGATAATTTGGATGACATCTTCTAATACGCCGGGGATAACAGAGAACTCATGACTAACGTCTTTAATTTTTACCGTAGTAATAGCGGCGCCACCAATTGAAGATAAGAGCACACGGCGCAGAGCGTTACCAATAGTAACACCATAACCCGGGTGTAGTGGCGTTAAAGCGAAATTTAACTGGTGGTCGTTTTCGCTGATTATTTTTACTTCTTCTGGTAGCTGGATCATATTTTTGTCTTAGACTCTGATCTACGGGGCCGCCTTTTGGTGGCACACGCGATCAGCTGAATAAGCTTTTAATTACCTGGAATAATATTCGATAATTGACTGAATATCTTTAAAAGCTAGGCCACTGTCGGCAAAAGTCGGGCGGCGCAAGACTTTTACTAAAACGGTATCACGATTTACCTCAAGCCAATCCGGTGACTGGGCCTTTTTAAACCAGTCGGTGATGTAGGTGGTAAAATACTTACCCTTGGCACTACCGGGGCGTACTTTAATTTCGTCGTTTTTCTTAACCTGGAAGGACGGGATGTTGGTCTTTATTCCATTTACCAAAATGTGCCCGTGGGTAACGAGTTGTCGGGCTTGATCACGCGATTGCGCTAAGCCGGCCTTATAAATCGTATTATCAAGACGCTGTTCCAGTTTTTGTACCAAGGCATTACCGGTTTCATCTTTTGATTCAATGGCGGCTTTGGCATAAGACTTAAACTGTTTCTCCATCATGCGATAAGTGAATTTAATCTTCTGTTTGGCACTCAACTGGGCGCCAAATTCAGAAACTTTTTTAAACTGATTTTTGCCATGCATACCCGGCGGGTAGGGCTTGCGCACGGTAGCTGATTTAGGGGAAAGCGAACGCTCTCCTTTCAAAAAGAGCTTAACTCCCAAGCGACGCTCCAGCTTTTCTTTTGGTCCAGTATATCGTGCCATGTAAATTAATTATCACTTACCGTTTTCCATTGATTTATCATTGTTTCATTTCCCCTTTGTCTAAAAATGAGAAAATGTCTAAATGGATAAATTGACGGTAATTGGAAAATGGTCATTTGTTTGTTATACGCGGCGTGGTTTAGGTGGACGGACGCCGTTATGCGCTACCGGGGTGTTGTCAACAATACTATTAACATTAAAACCCGCCCCAATTAAGGCGCGAATGGCCGCCTCGCGACCAGGCCCAATTCCACTGACGGAAATGGCTAGGTCTACCATACCAACGCGCTTAGCTTTCTCACCCACCTCCTTAGCTACCATAGTAGCGGCGTAAGGGGTTGATTTACGCGCACCCTTGAAGCCCAGTGAGCCGGCTGAGGTCCAAGCAATGACATTGCCATCGGCATCGGAAATCGAAACAATGGTGTTGTTGTAAGAGGAAGTAATATGCGCCTGACCTTTGAGCACAGCTTGGTGCTGTTTCTTTTTGCCCGTGCCAGTCTTAGCGACATCGGTTGAGTCGGTTGGCGTAGTCTCAGTTTTGGTAACTATTTTTTTCTTACCCATCGTCCCAGTGCCGATATTGTCCCTTTGGTTGAAATCTATCCCCTCGTCACAGTCTTTTGGTTATCAGACTACCGAGGTTGGATCAACTACGGCTTGCAATATCGGAATTATGATTGATTTACTTATTCTAAGCTTTATTTAACTAAGTCTTTTCGTTAGCCGATTTTTTCCCAGAGCCCATGGTCTTGCGCTGGTTGCCGCGATTGGTACGAGAGTTGGTCTTACTGCGACCGTGGACTGGTAGGTGACGAGCATGGCGTAATCCCCGCCAAGAGCTGATTTCTTTTAGACGTTGGATGTTTGCCCCTACTTCACGTTTTAAATCACCACTGACGCGGAAATTCTTATCAATCACTCCCTGGATCTTGTTCACCTCTTCGGTGGTCAGTTCCTTGGTCGATTTGTCAAATTTTATACCAGCAGAATCCAACACTAACTTACTGGCATGCGGACCAATCCCAAAAATATAGGTTAAAGAAATGCCGATCTTCTTGTTGTCTGGGATGACTATCCCGGAAATTCTTGCCATGAATTAACCCTGCCGTTGCTTATGCTTTTTTATTTTGCAAATACAAAAAATTACACCCTCGCGCTTAACGATCTTGCAATGCCGACACATCTTTTTTACGGAAGCTCTTACCTTCACGTCCCAGTGCCGACGTTGTCTTGCCTTGAAACCCGCGCGTTGAGCTTATCCCAGTCTTCCGGTGATACCTCTTCCTTAGTGCGCAAGCTCGGCAGTGCAATATCGGAATTAAAACCGATAACCTTATTCCTCGTTCCTTCGGTAATCTGTCCCTGCGTGCTCAACGCACGGCTCAACTTCGGCCTGCGCAACGCCGGAGGCTGCCTCCTACGCCGAAGTGGCTACGAAGGCCGAGTCGGCGAGGCGAGCAGCGGGACGGCTAATTACGAAAAACTATTCTACCACGCTCACCATCCGGACTGAGTTCGAGTACTACTCGATCACCAATCATCACCTTAATATAGTTAAGGCGCATTTTGCCAGCGAGATAGGCTAGCACTTCTTTACCATCGTCGAGTTTAACACGGAAATTAGTATCCGGCAATGCCTCACTGATTACTCCTTCGACACGGTTTTTCTTCTCTAATTCTGACAATAGAGTGGGAAGTTAGTTGTCTTAATGACTCTGAAATGGTAACAAAATCGTTATTTTTAGTCAACCCCCTACTACTGGTAGATTAGCTCCAACTTAATATCGGCCTGGTTCTTTGGGATACTGCGCACCCAGAAGGGCGAAAGCAGTACCTTAACGGACTCAATTTCTTTGATTCCGAGGAAGTATTCTTTGATTTTGTCCTGGCCTAGCCCAGAGATGTCCTTGAGGATTTTATCTCCGTCTATCCGTGAAGCCGCCTGGCCAGAAACCCGCATGGTAAAGTCTAGTTGGTGTTTGGCGGTATCTAATTTGGGTTCCCCGTACTCTACATTAATGGTGCCTTTTAGTGGTGTTACTTGACCATTTTTGCCAACATAAAGTTCAATCAGTTTATCAATATCTTCGGTGCGAAAGACCACAGTGGCCGATTCGGCTTTGGCCGAGACGGAAAAAGTATCAACCGCGTCATCGCTTTGGGCAGTGCTGACAATCGGGAGCGGGTTAACATCGATTGGTTCAATAATGTGCAGTCCGTTGACCTGGTTCAGTAGGCCGGTTTTGGCTTGTTCGATCACCAACTGGCTAACCGCCGCTTTGGCGTCAATAATATCTTTTTCTGTCACCACCTTGGCTTGTCCAACCTTGCCACCAATCGTCGAGGTGGTAGATTCGCCGTAAAAACCAGCAAACTTTGGACTACCCTTAAAACCCGGGATAGTGAATTTGCCGGCGGGGATGTTGTACTCCTCACCCGGTTTGTCGGCGATAATTTCTACCCTAACTGATCCTGGTGTAGTTTTGCCATTAATTAATCTGGTTCCGGGGACAGTGATAGAGCGTTGGATGCGAAAGATTAAGCCCTTAGCTGATTCAAAGCGAGTGGTGGTAATTAAGTTTTGTGGTTCAGAGTTGTAGTTATTATAAACCGTGATTTCGCCCCGGGCTTTTTTTACTACCATTTGCTGGCCACTGGCCGGAAAGTCTTTTTTGACCTCACCAGTGTAGGAAAGAAACTGTCCAGGAATACGGTAAGTGACGGCATCAACCTGAGTGTAGCTGTCGGCCGTGGAAGCGCTTAATTTAAAATCAATTGGTTGACGCTGGGGTTTAATTTGCACGGTGGCTTTACCAAAAAACAAGTAGATGGCTACTAAAAATACTACTATCCCGGCGATGCTGAAAATTAATTTACCATGCCGACCAATTCTTTTTGCTTTGGTTTTGGTTGACTTGATGTTTGACCAGATGCTATCTTTTGCTCCGACGGTGCCGTCACTACGGCGTAACCACATATTCTCTAGCTCCTCTTGATCGTTAGTTTCCGGATTTCGGTCGTGTCTAATTTCAACTCGTTCGCTTAGAGAGGGTTCTTTTCTGACTTTTAGGTTGCTTGCCTCACCAGGAGCTTTAATATCATCCATTTGGCGCGGGTTAATCCGCGCCATGGTTAAATCTGCCAAAGTGTCGGCGTCTTCTTTTTCTTCATCAAAACGTGGGCGATCACTCTCGTCCTCTTCTTCTTTATCTTCTTTTTCATTCTCATCCACCGCTTTTTCGTCGTCGCCGGTCTCTATGTCGATGAGCTCTTCATCATCAGCGTCGTCTTTTACATTATCTTCATCGGGATCAATTACAATTGCCACATCATCAGAGTCTCTATCATTATCATCGTCAGTGCTGGCCCTTCGGTTTATACTGGCAAAACTGACCACTCCGCTACTTGATGAGCGTGGTTTATTGGGTACAGTTAGTAACTTAAACCCATATTTACCCGCCCAATGACAGACCTTTTCATCAGCACTCATCACACTGATAGTTTTGCTTTGTGATTTGGCGGTTTCCGCTAGGCTAGAAAAGCTCTCTTCTAAGCGAGCGGCTTTACTGCTTTTGGGAAAGATTAAAATTATTTCCTCAGCCGTTGAGCTTTTTATGACTGACAATAGATCGGCTAGCTCATCGTCTTTTTGGACGTTAACAATTTTGGTGGAAGCCATTACGAATATTATAACACAACCGCTTTGATTCTACGCACACCAGCTGAGACAGATTCTTCTTTAATGATTTTAAATTGACCTAACTCGTTGGTATTAGAAACGTGTGGCCCGCCACAAATCTCTTTGGAATAGTAATTGTCAGAGTTGCCAATAAAATAGACTTTTACTTTGTCGCCATATTTGTGTTCAAACACACCAGTGGCGCCAACCGCGCGTGCCTCTTCCAGCGGTAACTCCTCAAAATGTACCGGCAACTTTTTTTGGATTTGCTCGTTGACGATTTTTTCTACTTCGGCAATTTGCTCCGGGGTGACTTTTTCGCCGTGCGAAAAATCAAAACGTAAACGCTCGGCAGTGATGTTGCTCCCCTTTTGCTGAATATGATCGCCCAGCACGCGCCGTAGCGCTTCTAGCATCAAGTGAGCAGCGGTATGTAAGCGTACCGTCTCGGTGCTAGCATCAGCTAATCCGCCCTTAAACATGCCAGCGGAGGCAGTGCGCGATAAATCTTGGTGTTTTTGAAATTCATTCTTAAACTCCTCCTCGTTAACAACTAAGTCGCTTTCTTTGGCTAACTCTTGTGACATTTCAATCGGAAAGCCGTAGGTTTGATATAGATTAAAGGCATCTTTCCCGGTGACCGCCTTTAGTTTACTGAACTCACGCAGGCCTTGTTCTAGGGTTTTTCTGAACTTTTTTTCCTCTTTTTCCAGTTCAGAAACAACGCGTTTCCAACTGGCATTAAATTCGGTATAAACCAATTCGAAGTTATCAATCACCACACTAGCCAGCTTGGTAGTAAAATTTTCTTTAATTCCTAATAAATTACCATGGCGAATGGCCCGTCTTAATAAGCGCCTTAAAACATAGCCTTGGCCGACGTTAGACGGGGCAATACCTCTTTCATCACCGATGATAAAAACCGCAGCGCGTAAATGGTCGGCAATAATGCGCATGGAACGAGTGACTATTTCGCTTTCGCCATATTTTTTGCCAGACAACTCTTCTATCTTTTGAATGATTGGCCAAAATAGTTCAGTACGATAATTATCATCCAGACCATTAACCACTGCCAAAGTGCGCTCTAATCCCATGCCAGTATCAACATTCGGCTTCGCTAGTGGGGTCAATTTATTATCGTTACCCTTGTTAAATTGCATAAAGACGTCATTCCAAATTTCCACCCAGAGCGAGTCACTGTCATCAAATTTTTCTGGAACTTGTCCTGAGCTTGCCGAAGGACCTACCCAATAAAACATCTCTGAATCTGGTCCGCAGGGCCCGGTTTCCATTCCCCACCAGTTATTTTTCTTGGGCAACTTGGCAATGCGTTCTTTTGGAATACCCGAATCCACCCAAGCATCATAGGCCTCTTGATCAAGTGGCGCGTCTTCGTCACCGGCAAAGACAGAAATCGCTAAACGGTTTTTATCTAAACCCAGCCATTCCGAGCTGGTTAAAAATTCATAACTCCACTCGATCGCTTCTTTTTTAAAATAGTCACCCAACGACCAATTGCCCAGCATTTCAAAAAAGGTGTGATGGAAACTATCGCCTACTTCATCAATATCGCCGGTACGAATGCATTTTTGCACATTCACCAAGCGTTGCCCGCCCGGATGTTTCTCACCGAGCAAAAAGGGTACTAGTGGATGCATGCCCGCGGTAGTAAAAAGTACCGATGGGTCGTTTTCCGGAATTAAAGAGGCACTGGGGATTACTGTGTGCCCTTTAGCTTTAAAGAAGTTTAGAAATTTTTCCCTAATCTCTATAGATGTCATTTGAGAAAATAAATTTTTGCTTGCCCGTCGTAGCTTTAGCGAAGGCGGGGCGTAATTCACTAGCGGTCATGTATGGGAATCTGTGTGTGCGGACCAACCCCGTTTTATTTTTTAAGAAAAATCTAAACCCTGACTATTTCAAGTATTCTTGATCTTGTTACTGGGCCACCTTGTTCGCTAAATCCCAATTTGAAACCTAACCCAACCTCCCCCTTCCTAAGTTCACCATTTAAATCAACCCCATAAATAGAAGTTTTGATTGGAGTGGGGCAGTATTCTGGATGGCCAGAAATATAGAGCCCATCATCTCTGCTTTCAATGCGATAGGTTATTCCGCTTTTGGTCTTAACAATTAATGTTTCGCCAATTTTTAATTCTTCCAGGTCAAAAACTGGTTCTACTCTCTCTGCTTCTTCTGGTGCTTTTATTTTCCCTAAAATGGGGGCTTTTTCCATATTACTTTTGTTTAGTTAACTTTCTCTGGGGGATCTAGGAGATTTGCACTCCTGCTAACAGGACCACAACCTGTTGTGCTGCTGCTACACCAAGATCCCCATAAGTTTCTTTTCTTTCCGACCACTTATTTACGAACCCTTCTCTTAACTGACGCTAACCGAGTGTCTATCGTTTGAACCTTGGCCTCCAGATGTTCAAAAGATTTTTTGGATGGTATTTCTAAAACCACATCGAGGATATTTTTTAGAGCATGATCTATTTTTTCGAAACGAGCATCCACCTTGTCGAAACGCTCTCCCATAACAGAAAACTCATCTTGAGTCATCCGCGCCAGGCTTTCAATGGTTATTTTTCTCTTCATGTTCAGGGTTAATATAACAAAAACAAAACAGACAGACAACTGGATATTTCTAGTCCCCTCGGAGGGAATCGGACCCCCATAAACGCCTTAGAAGAGCGCTGCTCGATCCATTGAGCTACGAGGGGTTTTCAATTATCAAAAAATAGCATATAATGACCTATTCGTAAAGAAATTTCGGACCGGCGTATGACGGTGGTACGACTGATTTGGGATCAGTTAGACCGGGTTCAACTCCCGGCGGTCCGACCAGTGAGGCTTAAACAATCAAAATCCGCCTGGATGGCGGATTTTGATTGGAGAGCGAATATTATCGTTCAATCTCCATTGGGCCAGTTCGAACCGATGCTTCAGGATCTGAATCAAGAAAACTCTCTACAAACCAAGTACCAAAATCTCGATCAGTTAAACCATACACATAGACCGTAGTATCCGGGCCGGTTGGATTATTTTGTGCTGATCCCCGGTCACTTTCACCAGCTTTTGTGTGTTTATTTTTTTGAAAGAGAGTTATCGACCGTTATAATTTAGATTTTAGTATGCTTAGAATTCATAGACAAATAATCTCTGCCCCAGCGCTTTGTGGGGCCGGTTAAGATTAATAATTCTTTGTGGCGTCAGCTCGTTAAACTGAAAATCGCAGGAGACTAGCCTGGTGCCTGGATGAAGTTCTTGTTTTAGCTTCGGTAGTAACTGATTCATTATTTCCGGGAAAAGATAGGTGAAAACATGGGTAGCAGGAGTAAGGTCTTGTTTGAAAAAACTACCGTGCGTTAGTTTTATATTCCTAGCTTTACCCAGTCGGATTCGCCAGCGCGCTAAAGTTATCGGTAGCCAAGAGATATCAATTCCAACAAATTTAGCTTTAGGTTGGCCAGCTTGGGCGGCTAGTAAAACTCGCCCATCACCACAGCCGAGGTCAAACAAAACGCTATTGGGCCGAAGTTCCAAGGCTTTCACAATTTCTCCTAAAACCGCTTTGGGTATTGGAACAAAAGGGGCGCGACGGGTGATAATTAGATGCCAAACAAAGAAGAAAGCGATAATGATTACGATGATCGGTATAAACAGTAGCAGAACGGTAATCGCTAGATAAATGATATTCACGGTCTTATACTAGCATTATTGCCGAGTGAGAAAAATTGAAAAATTGCGAAGTTATGGCAGAATGAGAATACAAAATTTACTCGCGGGATTGGTATAGTGGCATTACGCTACCCTTCCAAGGTAGAGACGCCAGTTCGACTCTGGTATCCCGCTCCAGGATACAAAACCCGCCTTGTGGCGGGTTTTGTAAAAGTGTTAGATTACGAAAACTAATTACTGTACCAATTCTTTCAAGACTTTACTGGCGCGGAACTTTGGAGCTTTGGAAGCCTTGACATGTACCGTTTCACCAGTCTTAGGATTGCGAGCTTCACGGGCTTTGCGGTCAGCCACTCGGAAGATACCAAAGCCGGAGATGTTTACCTTGTCTCCACTCTTGATTACCTTAGCAATTTCATCGAAAGTAGCATCCAGCCACTCCACACCCTGCTTCTTCGAGATCTCAAACTTCTCTGCTAATACTTGGGCTAACTGATTCTTTTTGACCATAAACACCTCCTTCTAGTGATTTGGAAGGGTAAAGTGTCGCTGACAGTGGGCCACTTCAGCCCGGTCCGCGCCACCCTATCACCAGTCACTAAATTGTTAGTTTATTTCTAAGCACTGGGATGATAGCACTATTGTATAGTATTTCCAAGCTTTTTTATCCACTGAGACAAACTGACTCTAGCGAGCATATTCAATCGCTCTAGTTTCACGGATTACATTAACTTTAATTTCTCCTGGGTAACGCATCTCCTCTTCGATCTGTTTGGCGATATCTCTGGCCATTTTCATGGCGGTTAGGTCGTCAATTTTAGTTGGGGTAACAAAGACGCGCAACTCTCTACCGGCTTGTACCGCATAGGTTTTTTCCACCCCAGTAAAGGAATTAGCAATACGCTCTAAGTCTTCGAGGCGTTTGATATAGATCTCCACCGAGTCTCGGCGCGCCCCCGGGCGGGCACCAGAAATGGCATCAGCGGTTTGGACAATACGCGACTCTAGCGTGACATAAGGATACTCCTCATGATGCGCTTCCATACCCATAATGACTTTTTCGTCCATGCCAAACTTCTGCAAGATTTTGCGGCCAATCTCCACGTGACTACCCTGGACTTCGTGATCAACTGCTTTGCCGATATCGTGGAAAAGGGCGGCTTTTTTAGTTACCGAAACATCCGCTCCCAACTCTTGCGCCAGCATTCCAGCCAGGTGAGTCATTTCAATCGAGTGCAATAAGACATTTTGGCCGAAACTGGTACGGAAGGCTAAGCGACCAAGCAAAAAGGTTAGTTTAGGATCGACTGGACTGATACCAACGTCAAACAGCGCCGCCTCGCCGGCTTCTTTAATCTTGTCATTGATTTCTGACTTGGCCTTTTCTACTACCTCCTCGATTTTAGCCGGGTGAATCCGGCCATCGGCAATTAATTTTTCCAGTGCTAATTTAGCCACCTGACGACGGACCGGATCGAAACCCGAAAGAATCATCGTTTCTGGAGTATCATCAATAATTACGTCGACACCGGTAAGGCGTTCAATGGTTTTAATATTGCGACCCTCTTTGCCAATAATTTTACCCTTTAGTTCATCTGAAGGCAGATGTACCACGGTAGTAGTGATATCAGCAATATGACTACCGCCATAACGTTGAATGGCGGTAGTCATAATCTCCTTGGCACGCTTATCCAGGGCCTCCATATTATTCCCTTCCAGCTTCTTCATGCGTTCGTAGAGTTCATCTTTGTACTCCTCTTCCACACGCTGATTAATTAGCTTGATGGCATCTTCTTTTTTCAAACCCGAGACTTTCTCTAACTCAATAATCTGTTGTTGGCGCTTAGCCTCTAGCTCTTGCTGTAATTTGGTCACCTCTCCGGTTTTGCCCTGGAGACTCTTTTTATCTTGGTCGAGTTCCTTAACCTTAGTTTCTAACTCGGCCTCCTTTTTATCTAACATGCCTTCGATACGCAAAAGCTGAGCATTGCGCTCATGGATCTCTTTTTTTGACTCATCAATTAACTTGAGGGCCTGGTTCTTCGCCTCGAGTAATAAATCTTGGGACTTGTTCTTGGCCTCGACGAGGATGTCGTTGGCGTGAGTTTCCGCCGACTGAATGCGCTTATTAGTAATTAAGCGCCGAACCGCGTAACCCAGCCCGATACCAACCAGAAATGCTAAAATCGTCACAAAGATGGACGCAATTTGGAAAGTCATGAATTGTGAGCAAGAAAATCATAGTTTTTGATGACTTTGGTGCTTAATAAATAGTTTCAATCAGTTTACCACGAGAAGGTTGAGAAGTCTAACTGGTTGTCTCGGCCACATTCTCTCGGGTCACCATTCGAAATCCCAGCGTGATTTCTCATTCCCTCAAAAGCGTGGGTTTGACTCGCCAACCATGCAACCCACACTTTTGTTGTTTATTAAGGAAATTGTTATGATATCTCCATGCCTGCTCGACCTCTGGTTTTATTGATTATTGATGGTTTTGGAGTAAGCGATATTAAGATCGGCAATGCCGTACTGATGGCACGTAAGCCGACTTGGGACACTTTGTTGGCCGACTATCCACATACTTTATTACAAGCTTCCGGTGAGGCGGTGGGGATGGATTGGGGTGAGTCAGGCAATTCGGAGGTTGGCCACCTGGCGATTGGCTCCGGACGGATTGTAAAGCATTACTCGGCCATCATTAACTCAGCCATAAAGGATGGGTCATTTTCACAGAATCCAGCCCTCCTGGGGGCAATTGAGCACGCTCAGAAGCAAAACTCTAAACTACACCTGGCTGGATTATTGACCAGTGGAGCGGTGCACGCCCATTTTGATCATTTGATAGCGCTTTTGGACTTAGTGGAGAAAAGTAATGTCAGCCAAATTTGTTTGCACCTATTTACTGATGGCAAAGATGGTGCGGCCTTTGAAAGTGAACAGCTACTAAAACATCTCAGTGAACACTTAAAAAACTCGTCTAAAATTAAGTTAGTTACCATGGTGGGGAGAGATTTTGCCATGGCGCGTAATCTAGATTGGGATCGCACCAAAATTGCTTACGATATGCTAGTTAATGGAGTGGGCGAAAAGGTGGCTGATTTGGCAGTGGCAGTAGCCGAAAAGCACAAGCAGAATATTAGCGATGCGGTCATGCCGGCGCTGATTTCTGGCCAAGTCGATAGTTTTACTATTGCTGAAAATGACGCTATCATCTTTTTCAACTTCCGTGAGGAGCGAATGCGCCAACTAACCCGAGCCTTTGGTGAACCGGGCTTTACGAACTTCCCAGCGAAGGTTTTTACTAATTTATTTATCACCACTTTCACTCCTTACCTGGAAAACACTAATCATCATGTGGCTTTTTTCCCGCCAGCCGTGGAGAATAACCTACCAGAGGTGCTCAGCCTTAACGGCAAAAAGCAGTATCATTTAGCCGAAAGTGAAAAGGCCGCGCATGTTACCCTATTTTTTAATGGTTTGCATAACAAGTCCTACACCGGAGAAGAGGATTTTATTATTGATTCGCCCCATGATTTGGCGCAAGAGCCACAAATGCGTTGTGCCGAGATTGCCCAAAAAGCTGTTGAAATATTAGCCACCGATCAGTACGATTTTATGGTGATTAATCTTGCCAATGCTGACATGCTTTCACATTTAGGCGATGTTAATCTAACGGTCAAAGGGGTAGAGTTCGTGGATGATGCTCTAAGTACGCTTTACCAGGCGGTAAAAAAAGCCGGCGGCACACTGGTAGTTACCGCTGATCATGGCAATGCTGAAGCGGTGGTTTATTCCACCAGCGGTGAAAAAGAAACTAAACATAATAACAACCCAGTCCCCTTCTGTTTGGTAGATGAAAATTATCGTGGCCAAGCTTGGCCGGATGATGTCAATGGGATTTTGGCCGATGTGGCACCGACTATTTTAGAATTAATGGGACTAGCCACTCCTAATGAAATGACCGGAAAAAGTTTGTTGCGATTGCTGAAGACAAAATAGGTGCTCGGCCACTGTCATTCACCATCTTTCGTCCAGTGCGATAAAACTGATTGCGCTAGTCTCATATTTCTAGATAAAAAATCGAGCCTCTTCCGTTTCGCCTTGCTAGGCTCTGACTACATCTCCGATTTATTTATCAACGAAACATCTCAACTAGCTCATCATTTTATTAGCACCGTCCTCAACATGATGGCTGAATGACAGTGACCTCGCTTAACCGGATTGTTTTGAATAAAATTATTCCAGTATTCCTCCACCTAGTAGTTCTTGGCCTTTGTAGAATACTATGGATTGGCCAGAGGCCAGAGCGCGGGCGGGTTTGAGAAAATCAACCGCTAGGCCGTTGATTGTTTTGTTGATGGAAACTGGAATTAATTCACCGCGGTAGCGGATCATGGCGGAAACTTTAGCTGGAAATTTCGGGGCCTCACCTACCCAAGAGACAGTTTTTACTAAAACTTTTTTGCTGAGTTGATCTAGTTTTTTTGAGTCAGTTGTTACGTAAACAATATTCTTTTTTAAATCCTTGTGGGTGACAAAATATGGCCCTTGGCCGTTGCCGATGTTTAAGCCATGGCGTTGACCGATAGTATAGAGTTGAACGCCGTCGTGTTGGCCAACCGCCAGACCGTTGTCGTTGATAATTTTTCCAGTTTTGGCTTTGAGATAGTGTTTTAAAAATTCACGCAAAACTACTGGGCCAATAAAACAAATCCCCTGGCTATCTTTTTTTGCGTAATTCGGTAATTTAAATTTCTTGGCCAGCTTACGGACATCCGGTTTAGTTAAATCTCCCACCGGGAAAAGTACGTATTTTAACTGTTTTTGAGTTAATGTCCACAGAAAATAGGACTGGTCTTTGTTTTCATCTATCCCCTTTAATAATTTGGAATTTGTCATTTCCCGTCCAAGACGGGCGTAGTGTCCCGTCGCAATCAGCTCCGCCCCTTCTTTTAGAGCCCGCTTTAAAAATAAACCAAACTTAATCTCTTTGTTGCACATCACGTCTGGGTTAGGCGTCAGGCCGTGCTGGTAGGCATTAATCATATAGTCGGCTACCCAGGTTTTGTACTCTTTAGAAAAGTCCCAGGTTTTAAATGGTATGTCCAAGGCCGTAGCGGCGGCTAAAGCCACCTGACGTTCTTCTTTCCAATTACAAAACGCCCCGCGTTCTGGTTGCCAGGGTTTAAAAAATACTCCCGTTACTTGATAACCAGCTTGTTTGAGTAGGGCGGCGGCGACAGAAGAGTCCACTCCACCCGATAGCGCCACAAAAACTTTTATCACTGTGTGAAACAATTTCAATGGGAGATAATCTACAATAATGGTGCGATCGCACTATTATTGTAGAAACTAAAAAGCTTTAAATCCCTAATTAACTTGAATTTACGCACAAAATCCACTGTTTCGTTAATGGCAACACTAATGGTACCAGTAAGTACTTTATACTTACCTGGGCCACCATTATAAATTGCCGCGCGCACTTCTTCAAGCTTGCTGGAGTTGTCTTCTATCGCCTGCCAATACTTATCACCTTGAGTGGATTTAGCATTAGCTACGCGATCTTTAACTGATTGGAGGTGATCATCAAATACTAGGATTGAGGCAATAATAGCATTATCAATATCTACTCGACCCATGCCGGAATCTTTTATCAATTTGGCGTTGGGGTAGCGTTTGGCAACACTGTCGTAAGTACCGGGCATAATCTGTCCTAAACCCAGCGCCCCGGTTTTAGAATAAGTATAACGGAAAGCCGTCTCGCCATTAGTAGCCAGGCGGACCATGACGCGTTCCGCTAATTTTTGGCCACCATCTCCGGCTAGCATGATCAATTTTGGATCAGTCTGTTCGGTCAAAAAAATGTTTTTTATAAATTGAGGAGTAATCGTTTGCACTACCAGTTGATTGGGGAAAGCGTGCGATTTAATTTTTAATTCTGCCAAACGGACGAAAGCCTTAGCAACATGTTCATCTAAAAACTGCTTGCCAGCGCTGACAATTTCTGGTTGATGTACTAAAGCGGAATACGGTGCGTAAACGATATCGGAGTATTTTTTGCCGGTGCGATCTTCCGGGTAAGCCAGATCGTCGTTGGGGATACCATATTTCATGGCTACTACAATATAGCGATCAGCGGTGTTGGTGTCGCCTACTTTGTTGATGCGCAAATCAGAGTTAAAATAGTTCCACCATTTGACCGTCACCTTGAAATCTTCTGAACTGGTAGTGGGGCGAAAGTTGGGAATATTATCAAAATTTTCTAAATAAGTACGACGGATAAAATTAGCGTCAGTGATTTCCTCTTCATCTAGCCAATAACGCTTCTCCACAATATTGTTGGTTTTAGTATCTAAAATTGCTAGGGCCACTTCTTGTTTGGTTAGGTGATTTTTTTTATTAACAGTGATTTCGGTAAAACCAAGTGGAGCGGAATGGCGCAAAAGCTCTTTTCCAGAATCAATACTGGTTAAAAGGTCTTTGGGTACATTGGTGGTAGGCAAAGCCTGGTTAACTTGGGCTTGTGAATAGGCCACTTCGATTACTCGATCTTTGGGCCAAAACAAAAACAGGCTGCCGGCCAGTAAAACACCCAGCAATGGTAATACCAACCAATAAATTATTTTACTGCGAGTTAACACAACCTAATTATATCACAAATCCTGTTCAATTTGAGCGGCCTTATTTTGAATAGCATTGGCGTAAGAGTTGCAGGAGGCGGTAGCACAACGCGAGTTACCACTATAGTAGGCTTTGGAGGCGGCTACTTCGGCGGCACGAGTTTTGGCACCAGCACCGGCATTAGCTAATTTGGTAGCGGAAGCGGTGAAAGCATCCTCAATATTCCACGGATTAGCGGGGTTGTGGCCAGTGATGCGCGCCACTTGGTCGCGGTAAGCAATCCAGGTAGATGGAATGAATTGGGCTGGGCCCATGGCGCCACCCCAACCATTACGTTTACCATTAACGAATTGCGGACAAGAGACCGCTGTGGTGTCTGGATTTAGGCCAAGCTGAGCGGTAATGTCCAAAAAGGGCTGGTGGTCACGTACGTGCATAATCTTGCGCCAGTTCTTTTCTGGTGGATCTTCGGGGCGGTTGCAACGGCCGACGTTACGACCAAGCCCAGATTCGATTTCCAGTACCGCAATTAGGTAGGCTGGACGAATTCCCGCTCGAATGGCGGCTAACTCGCCAAATTTTACGGCGTCTTCGGCCGTAACACCATTTTGTTGTAAGTAATAAATCTGCGCGCGGATTTTTTCGATATCTGCTTTGGATTGTTTTACTAAATTTTGGAATTTTGACTCCTCGCCCTTGGTAACCTTGAGCAGGTTGTTTTTATTGTTTTTGGTCTGTTCGGCGGAACGGCGTTGGATTTCTTGAATACTCTTGAGGTTTTCTAGCTCACTGCGTTGGTCTTCCAGTTTATCTTGTTCTGTTTCCAGGTCAGTCTTAAGGGATTTTATCTCGTCAATATTGATGCGCAGATTATCTTGAGTCGAAGTTAAGTCATTTACCTGATTAAAGAAATCCGACAGACTGTTATTTTTTAAGACAACCTCTACCAAATTATCCTGTTCAAGATGATTAAGTAAACGTAAAGCGTTGGCTAGGGCTCCCTTGCGCATTAAGATTTTTTCTTCCGCTATGGCGATAGACTGTTGCGTGGTGAATATTTCATCGTTAGTTTTTCCAATTGAAAGTGCCAGACTACGAATTTCCAGTTGAACACTATTGATTCGAGCGTTGAGAATACCGATTTCGTTGCTCAAGCTCTTAGCCGCGCCTTGACGTTGGTCAATTTGGGTTTGGTACTCAGCGATCTGGCGTTCTAGTTCTTGGATTTGAAGATTTTTGGAGGCAATATCGTCTTGTGTAGTGGCCTGGGTTGGCTGGGTGAACAAAAACAGACCGGCAAAGAGGCCGACTAATAAGTTAGCAGACAAAATGCTAAGATGTTTTGTTGGCATTACTTAATTATGGTGACGTTGGGCGTCGGAGAAATTGACCATTCTGGTGCTTGGGTGGTTTCACTCCGCCATAGAAAAAAGATGGCGATAATCACTAACAAAACAACGAGGATTAGAACACTCTTTTTCATGTCTAGATTATCCCGCAATTGAGTAAGTAGTTCAAGTCTTTCTAAGTGGACTGACAATGCTATAATATAGTCATGCTTAGACTTCTAGGTTTAGCGGTTTTGGTCGGGGGTGGATTTTTATTGCTCAGTAGAACTAATGTAGTAGATGTCTCTGGTGTAAAACAAAAGGCCATTGAGGCAGTTAATCCTTCGGCTAAGGAAAGCCGTTTATTGGGCGAGGCTAATGATAAATTGGCAGAAGTGAAAAAAACGCTAGACAACAATCCAACCGGCTTAGGAGCAAACGAGGTAAAAAACCTAACGACTACCATTACCGAAACTCAGGCAGTTATTAATGAAGCCAGTATTCAGAATGAAAAAGGTGGGGTACTGGCTAGTATGGGACAACTAGTAAGCAAATTTGCTGGCACCGCCTCTTCGAGTAACTCTTGTATAAAATGAATTACCCCACCGCGGTCATGTTTGCGGTGGGGTTTTGAGGGCGAATAGTCCCTCGATGAGTCCGGTCGGAGGCGGGTCGCACAACCAACGATGGCTGGCGCGACGATGGCTGGCGCGACGTTTGGAGCGGAGCCTTAGTTGTACTCCGCCTCCGACACTGCAAAAAAAGGAAAGAACGGCTAGCCGGTGTTATCTCGAGGTCTCCGCATTTGGAGGCCTCCTTTCTTTTTTGGGAGGAAAAAGAATAAAAATTTAGGGGCGCTCCGGCCAATTTGGTGACAGCCTTTTCACGGCTGTGCCTGTCTGGCCGATCGGAGCGCCCCGGCCTTTGGACCCTTTCGAAAGGTTCACATATATAATCATAGCGCATTGGGTACTAAGTGTCAATGGCTAGTAAAGCTTACGCAGGAAAAGGCTTGATTTATATATAAAAAGGGGTATTATGGATAACGCTGACGAGTGATCTAGGAAGTTAACAAAAACAAAGAACGAAAAGTCCCCGTTGGCCCAGAAATCCTGGGCCAGCGGGGCAATTCATTTTTAGATTTAAAAACGGCCTCACCCAGCGAGACCGTTTTCCAACTACCACTGGCGCCAGCTCCGCCCGATGATCCCCCACCAGGAACAAAGCGAACAGACTTTTTACCAGTGGCACTGATAATCGCACACACCATCAGAAGTACCAAGAGAAGCTTGATTGTCTTTTTTAGCATCACTTAGCCTCCGGAGAAAATACTAAGCAGACTATAGCACAGAGTTTATTCGACAATCAATAAGCCTTTCATGCCCATGGCACGATGACCAGTGACGGAGCAGTAGTACTCGAATTGGCCGATCTTATCAGCCACAAACTCCACGGTAGCGGTTTCTCCGCTCTTGATGCGTGGAGTCCGCACATTAAATTCGTCAATTACTAAATCGTGTGTTCCGCCGGTATTCTGGAGAGTAATTTTTACGGTATCGCCTTTTTTGACTTTGATTTCAGTTGGAGAAAAAGAGAAGTTTTTGCCAATTACCGTGAAAGTCTTAGCCGTGGGAGTGGGTGCCTCTGTCCCAGGAGTGACCACACTAGGTGGAGTCGGACTAGCGGTGCTTACACTAACTGTGGGGGTTGGTGTGGTTATCTCGTCTGAAGCGTTTCGATTTTTACCCCAAAAGACATAGACCACTATTAAAACTACAATTATTAAACCAACTGATAGCCAAAGGCCTTTGCCACTGTTTTTTTTCATTTCTGACATACTTTGCACTGGCTCGTTTTCCATAGATTTGTGAATTTAAAAACTTCCTTTTTGGTGATTGTATCGGATTAGGTAAAAACTGGCTAGGGATAACTTTTTAACTAGATTTAGTCTCTATTCCAACGGCTTGCGCGACATTGTTAAAACCACCTTGTTTAAGTAATTTTATTAAACCCAAATTAATTTGCGCTGGTAACTGCGGGCCGACATAGACCATGCCAGTGATCATTTCTATCAAGGAAGCGCCGAGTTTAACTTTTTTGTAAGCGTCTTCGGCGCTAAATACACCACCGCAACCGATGATTGTTAATTTGGAGCCGAATTCTTTGTAAGCTAGAGCAATCAACTCGTTGGAACGCTTTTCCACTGGCTTACCACTAAAAAAACCCTGCTCGTAACGCTTCACTTCCGTTTGATTTAGTGAAGGATCATTGCGGTTAGTTTGTAAGTTGGAAAAAATTACTCCAGCCACTGGATGATCGGCAATTATCGAGAGCATGGCGCGAGTTTCATCGTCTGATTTGTTAATCGGCATTTTAATAAAAAGTGGTTTGGAAAGATTGAGTGCCGTTACGACGGTCAATAAGTCCTGCAAGTGCTCCGGTGAATAAAACTCCACATCGCCATAAAGATTAGGGCAACTGATGTTTAACTCGTAATAACTAAACGATACAGCGGTGCGATTGGTTTCAGCGATCTGAAAAGTCGTTACCACATCAGCTACGGCTTCGGCCTGGGTCATCTCCTTTTGGCCATTGGTTTTGCCAATACTGATACCAACGGGAATGGCAAACTTAGCACCAGTCAACTTTTTAATTATCACGCGAATCCCTTCGTTTTTAAAACCTTTATTAACCAATAATGAGCGTGATTTAACTAAACGGCCGAGACGTGGATACGGATTTCCTTCGTAGGCATTGTTAGTAATAGTACCGACTGTGCCGAAACCAAAACCAATCGCTGGCAAAACTTGCGTGAGGCGAGCTTCATAATCAAAACCGGCTGATAGACCGATCGGATTAGAAAATTTGATGCCATGAAAAGTTTGCTCTAGTATTGGGCTTTCCACGCGCCACATGGCCTGCAGAGTTGAACGTAAAATCTTAGAACGTCCAATCCGCTCACCGATAGCGGTTAGCCAGTTGTGGACCCGTTCTGAATCAAATTGAAATAGTAGCGGGCGTTTAATACGATAGATAATCTGGCCGGTTTTGAGAAAAAAATTAGACATTTATGCCAACTTTTCTAGATAACTCCTCAGCTTCAGTTATGGCCTCACCCAAGGCAGAATTTAAAGATTTCGTCCAGAAATCTTTAACTGTCGGATCAAGCCCAAAGGGTTTAACTAAATCCCCGACCTTTTTAGTAGAGCCGGATCGTAACATCTCAAGATATAGTGGCTCAAATTTTTCTCTCAGACGGGTCTGTTGGCTATAAATGGCCTCGGTCAATAGTTCCCCAAACGCATAGCCATAAACATAGAAAGGACGATGGAAGTGGCTAATGTATGTCCAAAGATTTTCTGTGTTTTCGTAGGTGAATACCCCACCTTCTTCACCATAAAATTCTTTTAGAGTTTCCAACCAGATCTGGCTGATTTCTTCAGCTGACAACTTGGTGGGTTCACCCCAGTGAGTGTAATTTTTGTCCATACCGTGCAGGCGTCGTTCAAAGTTAGAGAGTGCCATTTGGCGAACAGTGGTGTTAATAGTGTCGTCTAGTTTACTCATTAGTAACGCCAATAAAGATTTTTCGTCACCAGATTTAAGCAAGCGTTGTTTGAGTAAATTAAAAGTGGTTTTCTCCCCAAAAACCGAGGCGGTTTCAGCATAAGCAATCGGAGCTTGACTCATCAATACCCCTTGGGCTTCTCCTGCCAACAAACCATGGACACCATGCCCTAATTCATGTGCCAATGTGGCAACATCACGATTTGAACCAAGATAATTTAAGAAAGTAAAAGATGTCGGTTTATTCCCGGGTAAAACCAGAGAATAATTAAAAGCCCCACCCCGACGACCCTTGGTTACCGGAGCATCAACTCTTTGTTTGGTAATAGTATTTCGTATTAAGTCAGCCAGAGTTGGGCTGAAGCTCTCATAGGCTTCTAGTACGGTTTTGATTGCGTCGCTAAAAGGAATTACCGTAGTATCGGTAAAGGGCATGGGCGCATTACGATCACTCCAGCGCAATATTTTTAAGCCCAGATGAGCTGCTTTTAATTTATAGAATCTTTCAGTAAAACTTCTAGCCAAAGAGGTGAAAGATTGGTGCAATGCCTCCACTACAGTATCGGGTATACGATTTGACTTGTTGCGAGCTGTCATAGGGTTCGCATATGAACGCTCACGTCTTTCCACTGCTTCTGAACCACTGGTAATATACAAGGTTTGTGCGGAATATTTAGCAAATGCTCCGCCTAAGCCAGTATTGATTAGTTTCATTATGGTCGCCCTTTCTTCGGCATTTTTGGATTCTGTTAACAAATGTAATAGCTCGGTTAAACTTTTTGCTTCACCGTTGTAACTAAACCGTAAATCAGATCCCAACTCGTCGAATAGTTCACTCCAGGCGTTAGAACCAAAAGGAGAGCGTTTAGTCAGAGCTGATTCTACCGCTTCGCTAAGCAGGTGGGGTTTAAAAATTCTAATATGTTCTAACCAGGGTCGGTGCTTGGCCACTACCGGATCGGCCGTGTAAAATTTTTCTAGAGTAGCATCGTCAAGGGCAACCACCTCAATGTCAAAAAAAGATAGATACTCACCCGAAGCCGTGCTAATAATTCGATCAGCCTCGGCAATTTTTGCCTTCACCTGGGCATCACCAGTGTTTAAACTCTGTTTCAAAAACAGATAGACACTAATTTTACTTTCTAACATTCTGATTTCGGCCAGATCAGTGATGGCCTGACTGAGAGTTTCTTTTAACTTGCCCTGATGGTTAAGATTGAAAGTCTTAACCATCTCCGCCAAGGTCGTAATATCAGTATCTAAACGCGGGTCGTCTAGATCCGAATAAAACACGCTTAAATCCCAACTAAATTTTTCTGTACCAAGATTATCCAAAGTCATTGGGTAATTGTAGCTGGTTTAACAAAAATTTCCAGAGTTTACTAACTGATAAACGTGAGGGCTTTGCCGCGCTTATTGCCACGGCCGGTACGACCGATACGGTGGACGTAATCGTCGTAAGTAGCGGGGATATCGTAGTTGATGACGTGGCTAACATCAGCGATATCCAGACCACGAGCGGCGACGTCGGTGGCGACTAAAACTTGGATATGACTGGCACGGAAAAGATTTAAGGCGCGCTGACGCTGGGCTTGATTTTTGTTGCCATGAATAGAGGCAGACTTAAAACCTCGATCACTGAGAATATTTGACAGTTTTTCGACACTGAATTTGGTACGCGCGAAAATTAAGACCTTTTTGAAGTCTTCTTGACGCAGTAAGTCGTGCAAGTGATCGAGTTTATCGCTACCGTGCGGAACGCGAATGACATCTTGTTCTACATTGCTCGCGGTATCACGAGTTTTAACTGAGATACGCACTGGCTCTTTCAAGAATTCTTTGATCAAACGCTCAATATCCGATGACAAAGTCGCTGAAAAGAATAAAGTATGGCGCTCGGTTGGCATGCTCGACATCACTAGGCGCATGTCATGCACGAAGCCCATGTCTAACATCCGATCGGCTTCGTCAAGCACCAAGGTTTTGAATTTGTTCAATTGAATAGCCCGACGATTGGTTAAGTCTTTAATGCGACCGGGAGTACCAATAATAAAGTTGTAGCGATAACGCAGTTCGCTCATCTGATGACCAATGCTCATACCACCCACGCAACAAACTGAATTAATACCACTACCACGCGCAAAAGCGTGTAGCTCTTCATCAATCTGTAACGCCAACTCACGGGTCGGCACCAAAATCAAAACTCGCTCCTCTCGGTTAAGTACCACTTTGTTGAGCAATGGGATTAAGAAGGCGGCGGTTTTACCAGTGCCAGTGTTGGCAATACCAACTAGGTCTTGCCTAGTCAGGATGTGTGGAATAGCGCGATCTTGAATTGGGGTAGGGGTGGTGTAACCCTTGGCAATAATCGCTTTTTTAAGACCATCGGCAATCAAAAAATCCGCGAACTTATGTTCGGGCACAAAATGCTCTACTTCCTCGGTTATGACTGCTTTGTTGACGAAACGGCTGGGATCGATGCGCTCGCCCTGGCCAAAACGGCCACGACTGCCACCACCAAAACCACCACCACGGCGGGGTGGAAAACCCCTACCAGCGGGTCGTTTTGACCCGGTAGATCTACTATAATGCATAGCTCACTTGATGAGTCTCGCCAGTTTTTAGATAAAGCGACAGCGCTTTGATGCACCGCTTCGGTGCACGAGGGTTAACAAAAGAAAAACCAATGAGAATCAATATTTAGTTATAGAGACAGTATATATTAATTTGATGCACCTGTCAAATTTATAGTGCTAGTCAACATACCCTTTCGCTTGTTTTTCGAACATAGTGGCGTAGAGACCATATTCCCTTCCTCGGCAATCTGGCCGTTCTTTAGCATAATAATTTTGTCGGCGTAAAGCGTCGCCCTACTTTTGTTTTTCTTCGGCGAGGAAGCGATGGATGTCAGCAATCGTACCCATCAGTTGAGCGGGGAAGATAATGGTGGAGTTCTTTTCGGTGGCGATTTCGGCGAGGGTTTGCAGATTACGCAATTGCAGAGCGATTGGATGTGCCATCATAATGTCGGCCGTGTCAGCCAACTTTTGCGCGGAAAGAAACTCGCCTTCCGCTGAGATAATCTTAGCCCGCTTCTCACGCTCGGCTTCGGCCTGCTTGGCAATGGCGCGTTGCATATCGTCTGGTAGCTGAATATCTTTTATCTCCACCGAACTAACCACGACGCCCCAAGACTCAGTAAAAGAGTCAAGAATTTTAGTAATCTCAGCATTAATAGTCTCGCGTTCTGACAAGATTTCATCTAACTGAAACTTGCCGACAATATTACGGAGAGAGGTTTGCGCGATTTGATCGATCGCGGCCTGCACATCCTGAATGGCCACAATACTCTTTACCACATTCACTATGCGATAGTAGGCCACAGCAGAAACATCCACTGAGACATTGTCCTTGGTGATAATCTTCTGGGCTGGCACCGGCAAAGTTACCGTGCGTAAATCCACCTTCCGCAAGCTCTCAAAATACGGAATAATCATATTCAAACCTGGCCCGCGTAAACCAACAATTTTACCAAAACGAAATACCACCCCTTGCTGATACTGCTGAACGGTGCGCAGCCCTGGCAAGACCAAGAAGACGAAAGCCCCGACGAGATATAGAAAAATATCCATATTGAGTAGTTACCCGACTTTATGCTGAAACAATACACCGGAAGATTGTAATAATCAACAAGCTTACGGTTTCGCCTCACCAACCACTTCCGCTTGTGACGTCAGTTTTCCTCCCACGGGACTTCCCAGGGTCGCAGCGAGAAAACTGACTCGCTCTCGGCTGTGGATTTGGTGCGCGGTGTTTTACTATTATACCGCTTCCCAACCATGCAATCACACAACCGAGAGTGCACCGCGGAAGGATTGGCAAGGCTCAACTGAAGTGTTTCCATTTTGCCTCGGCTAGCTGTCGGAGGAGATGCAAGCTTGGTCTCTGCCCTGGGCAGAGTTGCGCTCCGAGAGAGCAGTGAGCGCGAGCCGCAGGAGCGAGCGATTCACGGTAGCAAGAGGCAGAATGGGAACGCTGAGGGCGGAGTGCCCTATTTAACCTCTTTGATCTTATTCAGAATAGATTTTAGTTCTGTGAGAGTGGTCTCATCAATTACCGAAATTGGCATCACTGGTTTGCCGATTGCTTTGAGAGCAGATAACCTGGTTTGCAACTCCTCGACTGAAACCATGTCGCTTTTACTTAAGAAGATATATTCAGTTTTCTCGGCTAGCTTGGCGCTATAGGTCTCCAGTTCTTTTCTCACTATTTTATAACCTGCCAGCGGATCGACTGATTCTGCCGAAATCAAATGAAACAATGTCTTAGTACGTTCAATGTGTTGGAGAAATTTAACCCCCAAACCCTTACCAGCTGAAGCACCTTCAATAATTCCCGGAATATCGGCCAAGACCAGCTCGTAATAAACGCCGAGGTTGGGCTCAAGAGTAGTAAAGGGATAATTGGCCACTTTGCTTTTAGCGCGAGTCAGCTCGTTCAGTAGACTCGATTTGCCGACATTGGGCAAGCCGATCAAGCCAACATCAGCAATTAGTTTTAACTCCAGTTTAACCGTAAACTCCTCACCCGCTTTGCCATATTCAAAATCTTTGGGACTAGTATTGGTAGGCGAACGGAATTGAAAGTTGCCACGCCCGCCTTTACCACCACGGGCAATCAAAGTTTGTTCGCCAATTTTTATTACTTCAGTGGTTTCGCCATTATCTAAATCAGTTATCACCGTGCCGATCGGTAGTTTAATAATAGTATTTTTACCCCCTGGGCCATCTACCGATTGGCCACTACCATTACCACCATCGCCGGCTTTAACTGATTTAATGTTCCTGAATTGGACCAGCGCGCTTAAATCGGAGACGCCTTCGGCATAAATATCACCACCCTTGCCGCCATCGCCACCGACTGGGCCAAGACTCATTAGGTTAGAATTGAAAGCGACTTTGCCGCCGCCGCCCTTACCCGCCTTAACTTTAATTGTGACATTGTCGATTAACATACGAGGTCATTATACCTTATTTAAAATAAAAAGCGGGGGAGCCCCACACCTCTTGTGAGATGCGAGGACTCCCCCAACCGCCGGCGCGGCGGATCAGTCCATCCAATAGATCGGCAAGTATCATACCTACTAAGATTAAGCACTCCATGGCTTACTCCTTTCTTTGTCCGATGGTGAATTCGTATTTGAATCCGAACACTTGTATTCTGATGGTATGAAAAAAGCGGTCGCATCTCTCCAAATCTGAACGCATTGAAATCGCTCTCCTGAAGCGGAAGCGGTATTCGATCAGAGGCGTTGCTGACGCATTAGGCCGCTCGATCTCAACGATCAGCGATGAGCTAAAGCGTAATCGGGTGCGGGGGCGCTACATCGCTGACAAAGCCCACCACAAAGCATATGTCCGAAGACATGAAGCAAAGTATCAGGGTATGAAGATCGTGTAGCATCGGAAACTTCAAGCGTATGTGGAGCAGGAACTCTACGATGACCAATCACCGGAGGCCATCGCGGGGTTCTTGCAAATACGGCAACGAAAGTTGCCGTATTTATCCAAGGACAGCATCCGCAGATACATTACGAGTCCCTATGGTAGATGGGTCGAATATCATCGGAGCAAGGTCAAGCGAAATCGAAGAAGAACGAAGCCACGAACCAAGCCCTGGAAAGACCGGGTATTCATTGATCGAAGACCCGCATCTATCAATGCTCGCAGACAGATTGGGCATGCAGAAGCGGATTTCATCGTCTCGGGAAAGTTCAGGTAGTGGTATCCTGCTGGTGATTGTAGACCGGAAGCTACGTGTTGCATTTCTCGAGCAGATACTCAGGCCTTCGGTTGTAAATGTCACCACGGCCATGCTCAAAATCAAAGAGCGATATCCGGAATGGAAGAGTATGACCACGGACAACGACATCCTGTTTTCAGACCACCCTGTCATGGCTCAGAAGCTTGGAGTCACCAGCTACTTCTGTTTCCCCGGCCATGCGTGGGAGAAGGGATCAATCGAGAATGCAAACAAATGGATACGGAGATACATTGCTAAAAGCAGTGATATTTCCCGCTACTCAAAACGGTTTGTTAGAAACCTGGAGGAGAAGATGAATCGCAGAATCATGAAAACACTGAACTACTATCGACCAGGAGAATTGCTAAAACAATACCGAAAACGCAAACAGCGCTTACGCGCTGTTGAGAGTTAGAAGAAAAGAAGTGTTCGGATTGAGGCCTGTATGTGCCGATTGATTTAAGTTATTATCCTAGCACACAAAACCCTGTCTAGTCAACAGTCTGGGGGTAAATTCGGTAAAGCTTGCCGACTAAAGAAAACCTAGCAGTTTGTAGATGATAATGGCTGGCCAGACGAGCGCCTTGAGAAAACCAATTAATATTGCTAACAGCGAGCCAGCGGTTTGGACGTAATAAATTAACGCACCGATAAATCCTAACCCGTACACTGCACTAGAAGTTCCATTGCCCATATGTTTTTTAATTTAGTTATTTACCGACATGAATATCTTACGAAAACTACTTTTTAATTTCAACTAGCTGTCTGCCTTGAACTTGGAAATATTTAGAAACGCCCACTGATGGATCGACCGAAAATGTTTCGTCTGGTTTGCGGTCAGCATAATTCAGAATAATTTCGTCATTACGCCATTCCGTACTCTGTGGAGCAACTCGATCACCGAAAGCAAGCCCGTTGGTACCGACGTAGCCGTCTGCAGTTTTTAGCGCTACCACCAGATAGTAAAATACACCGGTGCCTCCCCCGCCCTGCGTTAAAATAAAAGCGGCGTCTTGCGTGCCATCGTTGTTAAAATCCCCAGTTACATCATTGCCAAAATACTCAGTAGTTACTATCTCCACTGAATCCGGTGCGGCTTCGGTTTCATAACTACCATCTTTCAGCGGAATTGACTCGCCTTCAATTTCGTAGGCAATATTTTTGGGATCATTTATCACCGTAGCCACTGGGGTAGATTTTTTAAACCAAAGCCACCCAGCGATTAGTACTAAAATTAGAGCGAACAATAAAATAAATTTTTTCATACTTTAGTCTGTTACTTTCCTACTAACTAACTTTAACAAAGCCATACGAATTAACAAGCCGTAGCGAGCCTGTTTGAAGTAAGCGGCCTGGGGTAGCGCATCTACTTCTTCTAAAATTTCATCGACCCGTGGCAGGGGATGCATAATGATTGCGTTCGGACGCATTCGCTTGGCTAATTTGACATCTATTTGGTAACAACCCTTAAACTTTTTGTACTCTTGCTCGCTGGTAAACCGCTCTTTCTGAATACGGGTCTGGTACAGCACATCAATCTTGTTGATAATAGATTCTAAATCTTCAATCTCCTCGTAGGCGATGTGGTGTTTATCTAAATGTTCCTTGATATCATCCCCTACTTTTAGTTCGAGCGGCGAGACAAAATATATTTTTACTTTTTCATACTTACCTAATAAATAAGCGAGAGAACGAATGGTGCGGCCATGTTTCAAATCCCCTACTAAAGCAATTTTTACGCCAACAATTTTACCCAGCTCGCGCTTAATGGTGTACAGGTCTAATAAAGCTTGGGTCGGGTGTTGGCCGGTACCATCACCGGCATTAATAATTGGCACTTTGGATATTAGCGCCGCTCGTTCCGAGGCACCTTTTTCGTAATGACGCAAAACAATAATATCCGCATAGTTATTAATCACGCGAATTGAATCTTCCAAAGTTTCACCCTTAGCGGCGGAGGAAAACTCTCTAGCATTCTCGGTAGTAATCACGCTACCACCCAAACGCAACATCGCCGACTCAAAAGAAAACCGAGTTCTGGTACTCGGTTCGTAGAATAGCGATGCCATGATCTTTCCTTTCATGGACTGGTCGGTTTTCTTTTCTAATTTATCCGCCAGTGAAAAAATTTGGCTAAGTAACTTTTGGTCAAACTGTTGCGATTCGAGCACGTGTTTCAATTTCATATATTTTCAATATAGAAAATAAGCGGGTGTGGGTCAAATAGGTATCCCACCTGGCCAGCGTATTACTAAAAATCGATAAGGACAAAAAAAAAGAGGCCTGTTCGGATTTCCAAACAGGCCCTGGTGGCTTTTCGCCAACCCTAACGTGTTGACTGACTCTTGAGGTAAGCCTCAGCACTATCGGCGACCTCGCGAGCTTTCGCCGTAGCGGCACCGGTATAATTCTCTGGTCGATACAGCATGAAAAGCATCTCCGGTGGAATATTGCTCCACACCTGGTCTGCCGACTCCTGCTGAAGCGCCCACTGTGTTGCATTAAGAAGCGAAACTCCGTTCTGCCTTGAGTGTGGTATGGCGATATGATTTACCAACTCATGGGCATCGCCATTGTAGCCGGCCATCTGTAGTGCGATATAGATTGGTTCAGCAAGGATGGTGTCACCTTGGGCTTCGAAGTTGCGTTTGAGCGCCACTTCATCAAGCGAAATGCGCGAGATGAACGGCTTACCGCCTACTTCCCGCAGTAAGGTGTTAAGCTGGCTAACTAGGTTGACTACAATCGTCGGAAAGTCCCGCATGATTGGACTACCAACCAAGTCGCGTTGATGCTCACTCGTCATGCACTCGAGTACCTTACCAAACTCGATCTTGTTCTTTTTCCATGTCCCTTCAAGGTTTTCGAAATTAATCGGGTTCCGTTTGTGAGCCATGGTTGATGAGCCAACCTGTCCTTTCTCAAATGGTTCGCCAAGCTCCGCGATCTCTGTCCGCATCAAGTTCCGGCCATCCAGACCAAATTGGCCGAAAACGGCAGAGAGTTTGATGCAAGAGAACAAGTAATCGGCGAGCGGTTCCGGCGGAAGAATCTGGGTGCTAATCGGTGCAGCTTTGAGACCGAGTCTGCGGAGCACAAGTCCTTCGAACGTCTGCGGAACAGTATAACCGATTTCTTCACCCTGCTCTTTGTTGATGGCCAATTTGGCAAGTTTTTCGAATCCCAAGCCAATCTGCGCATTGTATGCACCAACTGCTCCAGAGATTTTCCCCACCAATTTATCCGCAGCACTGCTGGCACTTTGGATGTCGGTAAGGATTCGGCTGAGGATCGTTGCGAACCAGAAGCCAACAGTGATGGGCAGCGCGTGCTGGCCATGAGTTCGGCCAATCTGAGGCTGAAGCGCGAACAAGTTGACTTCTTCGATAAAATGGCCGATCACCTTGTCGGTGAGTCGCTTCACCACTTCGTGTCCACGCACGAACTGTAGAGCTCGAGCGGTGTCGAGTGCATCGTAGCTTGTAAGCGGAACGTGGATCCAGCGGCGAAGAATTGGATCCATCTTGCTTTGAGCAATCCGCACCCAGGCACGAATGTCATGCTTGGTCACTTTGCGTTCCACATCATCAACATCAGTTGTTGAAATGGTGAGGAGTTCTTGTTCAACAGCAGAAGTGAGTGACGCAATGTCGGCTTCAGCAATGACTCCAATTTCAGCCAACGTTTTCATCGTTGCGATTTCGACTTCAGCAACAGTCCGAAACAAATTGTCGTATCCAAAGACTGGTTGCAGATCCTTCGGCTGATACCGAGGATTTCCCGGAAGTGACAAATTTCCCATAGCTTGCTCCTTTTGTTTTTAAGTTAAAGATCTTTCATGTGTCTAGGCCATACTAGGCAAAAATACAGAAAAAGCAACTTTATAAAAACAAAGGCCCCGGCCAAACGGAAGCGTGGGGCTTCCGTTTGGCCGGGGCAAAACTAGAATCCGAGTGGTGGAGGGGCGTTAAGATCCCACAGCATCGCTGGCTGGTGCCAGGCCTTATGGAGAACGGTGTAGAAAATCGCACCGTCCCGAATCAGCTGTTCTGCGAAAGCCTGGAAGTTTTCCTCCGCTTCCGGTTGGGCCAATGGCCCGTACTCACGTAGCAGTTCCACCACTGGAACTGCTACCTCCATCCCATCGTGAGGAACCGAATGCCCCCAAATGGGGTGTATCTCTCCATCCACCTCAACATCAACCCGGATGTTGGGGGAGTTAACGTGATGACCAGCTAAGGCCATTTCCACCAGGAGCGGTCGCACGGTTATCTTCCGCCGACCCACGGCCTGTCCACCGATCGGCCCTTCAATTGAGTTCTCAGTGGCGCCCTCGGTTAAACTTCCGAAGGCAAGACCAAAAACTCCCCCGTCTTTCTCCAGCGTCACCATGACGCCAGACTCAATGACTCGCAACGATTTGCAAACCCCGAGTGCGTCCTCCAGCCCAGGGTTATCTTTGTGAGTAATGTGTACTAATCTACCCACAAAGATGTTGGACAACTTATTTTGAAAAACAAGCTTCGACTGAGGCATGGATTCTTCCTTTCTTTTATCATTTTCATTCAAAGATCTGGTTAGACCAAATTTTCAAATTCCTTCCTTTGGCAACCAGCCTCGTCTTTCCATACGTTCGCAGGGAGTGCACAGCCGGGGGCGGGGTGGTTGATAATCTTCAGGAAGAACGATCTCCCCTTTGCAGACGTCGCACTGAAAGTACATCGACGAACCCGCCCGGAGAGAGGAGTTGTCTACCGGCTTTTTGTTTTTGTTCTCCTCCTTCCTTTTTGCCAGAGCAGCAAGCGCGGTTTTCTTTTCTCTCTGCTCGTCACTCACGGGACTCACTGGTTTGGTCATGTGACCTCCTGGGTTAGTAATGTGCTTGAAGCTGTGACAATACCATGCGACAAAGGAACAGTCAATCGGCTCAATTCCTGCCATTTGAGCTGATGGGTTACTGAGTGGTGGGTGTGATTTGTATTTCGTCAATCATAAATTAAGCCGCTATCTTTTTGGCCGTATACTCTTCGTGAATCTTCTTAATCAACAAGTAAACCTGATCCACCATTTTGGCCAACTCTTCTGCCGTCAGCTTTTTGGCTCCTGGACTTAACTCTAACGCCATCAGAATTTTCTGCTTATCCTTAACGACCTCGGCCGACTCATCCTCTACCCAGGTAAATTTTTCTGATTTGTTCATAATAAAAGGTTTTTAGTCTGATTTTTACCAGCAGATTTCGGGATCCTCGCCAATCTTTTCTTTTAGATATCTTTTAACTTCAGTTTGACCGCCGATTTTATCAATTAATTTATTCTGCAATGCCATCGTGCCGAGCATTGAAGAGCCATCGGCTAATTTTCTAACCTCCTCCAATGGAATACTCCGATTATGGGCCACGTCACTAATAAAATTATCCAGCATAATATCTAAATCTCTTTGGAAAAGTTTCCGCTCTTCAGCCGTCAATGGCTTATTGGGATCGCCAGCATTTTTGAATTTACCGGTATTAAGTTCGATAAATTCTAGGCCATTTTGGGTGTTCTGGTTAACATTCTGCAGATAAGACATGGTGACACCAATTCCACCAACATCCGAATTGGCTGAAGCAAAGATGGTTTTAGCACCAGTGGCTGACCAGTAGGCCGCCGACACTCCGCTCTCTCTAATCTGGGCAACAGTGGGCTTGGTAGAATATTTAAGGGCATTGGCAATCTCTTCAGCCGCCACTCCTGAACCACCAGGAGAATCAACCTCTAAGAGTATCGCCTTAACCTTGGGATCGCTTTCGGCCTCTTGGATGGTGTTGACGATTTCCTCGGATGAAGTTTGATCTACCGGCTCTTCTTCGGTTTCACCCCCTAACCGATAGGTCACGAGTTCCCCACGCAGTTCAATCCCCCAGACATTACAGCCATAGTCAGCTGAGGTTGAATCGGACCCGGGTTTAGCGGACTCGGACGGCTCATCGGGATAAAGTACCACCCAAAATAACACCGCCAGCAAAAACAGCGCGATGAAAAGCTTAAACCAGTTTTCTTTTAGCCAAGACATAGTATTAACTAATAAATACTCCTAATGAATCGCAACAATACATCTATTGCCCGACCCGTGTCGAGATTCTTGGGTACTGGCAATTTTAAATTCTGTCTTACAGATAATAATACTCGCTCTTTTGTCAGTAATATATTCGGCGATATTTTTTAAGAACAAAATATCAATTTTTCCAAACTCTTCAATTATAGCCTCTAGCGTAAGCTCCCAAGCACCTTTATACTTCTTCAAAAAAGTTCTAATGAAATGTCTTTCGGTAAAAAATTCAAAAATAACCTGATACCTAGTACAGCTCATGAGGATCTTCCTGGGTTATAAGGGCATAGGAGATAATCGCCTCATCATCAGCCATCAAGTATGGTAGTTGATTATGAGTAAAATTAACTATTTCAGCGGTTTTCTTTCCATCCCATTTTTTATGGATAGCTTTCATTAGGAATGCCTCATCATCAGAAATAGTATTGAGTTTTTGTTTTTTATTGCTCTCTGATTCACTAATAATAAGCATTTCTTTCCCGTCAGCGTTTTTACGATTAATTATGATTTTGCCTTCTTCTTCAAGTTCGTCAATGATTCTAAAATATGCATCCGGGACTGGGCCATATTTGATTTTTCTATATTGCATGCCACTCATACTTTGGAGATGGCTATAAAACCAAGCAAAATCGGAAAGATATACAAGTTTGGCTAACTTAGTCTTGGTAATACTTTTGCCCATCCTTAAAAAAGCTACAATCATCTGCTTATACTTATCATGATTAGGAGATTCGCCGCTTTCAAGCTCTTCAAAAGAAACCCCTAAAACACTAGATATTTTTTCAAATTCTCCCATGGTCAATTCCCGCCTACCTTGTTCGATGGCCATATATGACTGACGAGAAAGACCCAACTTTTCTGCCATGGAGAGTTGCGAAAAACCACCTTTTATACGAAGGTTTTTGATAATGGAAGCATATTTAGTACCCATAGTGTAACTATATCAAATTGATGTATATAATACAAACATGCAGTGTTGATAAGTTTGACATGCTCTACGGAAAGAGTAAAATAAAAAAATGAACAAACAAAGAAAAACAAGTGCTGGGGTAGCTAGGGTTGCATCTCGTGTCTTAAAAGACAAGAGAACAAGCCGTAGAAACAAGATACCGGCCGCAAGTGCACTTTCTCAAAGAGCACCAAAGAGAAAGTAGCCACAAGGAGAGCGGGTCAGAACCTTGCTCTCTTTGCAGGGTCGCTATTCACCAACCATTTTAGAACTAATATAATCGTCTCCATATTATTTTTTCTTATGTCTTATAAATATTCTTTGGTAAGCAGACTGAATTATCCTACCTTCTTTATTTATAAAATAATTCTTTTCCCCATCATTGCCAACTAAATTTGCATTTTCATTCGTTTTTCCACCAGAAGAACCTGTCTTTTGTCCATTTTGTTTTACTTCCCAATAGCCATCATATTTTTTCGTGTCAGGCACTTCATCATGACAACCCCTCTGGGTAGCACCCAAAATTTCAAACTGATCAGGACTGTGTTTACCAAGAAAACTAATTGGCACACCCATTACTCCGTCGCAATCGCTGGGGATATATTTAACCAACGGAACCTCTACTGCGTCATAGTTATCATACTTTCTAAATGGCTTTTTGTGCCAAATTTAATTATCTCTGCTTCGGTCATTATTGGTAAAAGTTTGTGACGTCGTCCATGATCAATATTTGTAAACCAGATTGTTCCGGCAACAAATGCGTATTTTTTGCCACCCTCCTCCTTGTGATAATTTTCAAAATTATCAGGGACTTGATACCACACATTTCGTCCATCGTTTTTACCAGCTCCGAGCCATATTCTATTATTCTTAATTAGAGGGAAGACTTCTTTATAGGTAATCGCGTTCATATTACTGATAATCACGAACTTCTTATTAGCTTCCATGATCCACGCCAAAAAATCACGGAAAAGCGAAAACGGTGGATTGGTAATAATAATATCTGCTTCATCGCGCAACTTTTTAATCTCGTCGCTACAAAAATCCCCGTCACCCTTAAGATAACACCACTCTAGGTCATTCACATCTATCTTGCCATCACCAGACTTATCACGAGACAGAGTGAATATTTTGCCGTTTTTAGTTGTTTTGTTTTTATCATATTGCGGGTCACTTGTTTCAAACAGTGTTGGTTGGTAGTTACTTTTGTAGCTTTTGCTATCCACAGCATAACTGGTGCTAATAAGCTTTTTTAGCCCAAGCTCAGCAAACTTTTGGGCAAAAAACTTGGTAAAATTGCTCCACTCTGGATCATCGCACGGTAACAATAGCGTTTTACCTCGAAAGACATCGGGGTTGTATTCAATATAGGCAGCGATTTCTTTCTCAATATCGTGATATTGAGTATAAAACTCGTCATTCTTTGCCTTTTTAGTGTTACTGAGATTGCTATTTGCCATAAATTTATTTCACCCCACAGTTACTAAAAGTTTCTTTACCGTGTCGCGGTTATTACTTCGCGATCTTCCAAACACTCTTTTCTAGAAAGGCTTCGATGGTTTGACGGTTGGCTTTATTGATTAGGTTAGAGTGAGAAAGCTTGTTATTCTTGGCATATTCTACCAAGGTAATAATGGTTTTACCTTCTAAATAGGCTAGGCGTTTATGATAGCTATTGGTGAGCGCTCGGCCGACCATTTCTTCCATAACATTAGTAGCATTTTTTTCGTCAAACTCCTTGAATGCTTCGTAATATTTATTTTTATCGATAAATTTTATGTTAATGGGAACAAACCCCTCTCGAATCAGTAGGTAATTGTTAATCACTCGTCCAATCCGGCCATTCCCGTCGACAAATGGGTGAATGTATTCAAAAGTGAGATGCAGTAACGCAATGCGCTTAATAATATTTTCATGGCTCGACGCATTGTATTCTGCTAACATTTTGCCAAGACGATCTAATACTGCTTTTGGATCAGGAGCAATATGATTTCCGACGCGAACATACTCACCGTCTTTTCTAAATCTTCCCGCCACATCGTCGCGAATATTGGCAAGCAACAGCTGATGGAGTGATAAAATGACCTCCAGCGTAAGCTCTTGCTCTTTGGCTTTTTTATCTATGTATGAGACAACGCGCGCTAAATTCTTAGCTTCAAAAATCTCTCGCTCAGTAATAAATCTATCCAGATCAATTTGCAGTAGGATCTTTTCTGTTTCTTCGAGTGTAAGTGTGCTATTTTCAATAGCATTTGAGTTATAGACCTGTTCAGCTACTTCATTTTCAGCGATAAGTTTGATTAGAGCCTCTTTACCAGTAGACGCCTTATAGTAGCGCTCGCGCAGAGAACTGATTTTATTGAAGATATTGAGGGTCTTTGCCATATGTTGTTAATTGTAGGCCTTTTCACGCTTTTGTCAACTAAACCGTGAAAATCGGTGTTTTTATCGGGTTTTTCACGGTTATGGGTGTAATTCTCCGTCGCTGACTCCCTCGATTCCGAAAAGAATTTTAACCTTCTTCACCCCTAAACTCTACGCCGATTTAGGGAATTTGGGAAGTGATTCAAAAAACAAAGCAACTATTACCTCCTGTGGATAATAGTTGCTTTTCAGCCCAGAATCTGTTAAATTGGTAATGGCGCTTGGATGGGCTTGCCCTCTCACGGTCAATGTTTATCCAAACCGTAGCCAAGTGCCAACAAAAAGCACCATTTAATTGGCGCTTTTTGTTTTTAATCTAATTCGGGATTGCCATAATTCATTTTCCAACGATTATTATTTTTATCAATCTTCCAAAATGGTATGACGCTCCAAAAGAATTTTGGGCCATTACTGATTTGTTTAACTACTACCCGAACACGTTTTTCATTCAAAATTGCTACAAATTCATAATATGAAACCGGCAAAAGTTTTGTCTCACTACGCTGGTTAGTACGCTCTACTTCAAAGTGGTGGGTGTGGCTAATTCCCTGGATGGTTCTGGTTGTATTAATAATTTCCTGAGCGAGAGGAAAAAGTTTGATCCGGACGGTTTGTTCTTCAATCGTACGAGCATGGTGTTTACGCATAAATTTAAGGTGCTCCAAACCCTTCGCATTAAATATCACTGGCTCTTGAAAATACGGACACCTGATTTCCCCGATTAGTTTATATCTAGCCTCGAACTCCAACTTGAATTTATCAAATTCTTCGTTAGTCATCTAGAAAAACCCTTTCTTTGTTTTCTATATTGAAATTGTAGAGTAAATACGGCATTTCTTCAATAGTTTACAATTGTAAACTATTGAGTTTAGGGATCGATTCCATAAATTTATCTTAACATCTGTGTCACGAGTGCCACCACTTGATCTTTCTTCTTTGGATCACTCTCGGCAATCAAAAGTGTCAACGCGGTAAGTGCATTCGGATTAATACTTCGCATTGTCTTAATTTTTGTCTTTCGTAAAAACCAAATGAAAGCAAAAGCACCTGAGCGTTTATTGCCATCCGTAAAGGGATGATTCTTCACCATGAAATACAAAAGGTGCGCTGCTTTTTCCTCGAGTGTTTTATACACCGGCTTACCTCTAAATGATTGCATTACGTTTCCCACTATTCCTTCGACGCTTCCAGGTTGTTTTTCTTCTGCAAAAATATTCGTTGTTTCACCCTTACTTAAGAGTTCATTACGCAGATTTGAAATAGCTTCAGTCAGCTCTACTCCGCTTAATTCTATTGATTTTTTAGTAACGCCGATTGGCTGTAAGGACTCCCTATCATACGCACCAAGTGATACCCAAGTGCTCGAGAATTCTTTGATAAGCTCAAGAATTGTTTTTGGATCAAGTGCAACATGTTCAGGTAATAAAGTTTGAATATCACTCACCGATTTCATAAAAGCATCATAGTTTCTCACAATCTGTTTGCGGTTTATGGTGTAGCCTTTTGTAATGTGCTCTCGAAGAGTTTTAGTGGCCCACTGGCGAAATAGTGTGGCTGTTTTACTATTCACTCGATAACCAACGGAAAGAATCATGTCGAGATTATAATGTTTAACATCACGTTCAACTTGGCGCTTACCCTCATTTTGAACTATCCGGAAATTCCGGATAGTTGAAACTTCCGTAAGTTCTTTAGTTTTTAAAATGTTCTGGATATGTTCATTTATTGTTCTTACATCAACATTAAAAGCTCCAGCAATTTGGGCCTGAGATGCCCAAATTGTTTCGCGTGAATTATCCCCTCGTAATTCAATTGCACCAGATTCCGCCTGGTAAATAACAATATTATTTTTTATTTGTTTCTTTTTCATATTAAAATCCTACCACTCCTTCAGTGATGAAGGCTAGGGTGTTTTTATTCTCCGTAAAAAATCTTCACCAATCTCGGCAAATCGTCCTTGCATTTATCACCAGTGGCAAGTTTTTCTAATAAGGCCTGTGGAGTGAGCCAGAAGTATTCAACAAAATCATCTTGATTGTAATCCGGCACCGTATCCATTTTGATTTCATACACATTCATATTACATGAAACACCATCTTGTTGGGGACTGAGATGGCCGAGCAAACGAATTTGAATTTTATCGGTATCGAGATTCAACTCCTCCTGGGTTTCACGTTTAAGAGTAGCTTCATAGGTTTCAGCACTTTCTACGTGGCCGCCCATACTCATGTCTAAACATAACGGAAAACCTCTTTTACTCGCTGTGCGCCGCGGTATCCAGATTTCACCCTTGGAATTTACAATAAAAGCATTGACTACGCGGAAATTGGAAAGACCCTCGGCATAGACCTCCGAGCGTTTCTTTTTGCCGATCACCTGATCGTTGGTATCGACTAAATCTAGGTATTCGTCTTGTGGCGCCGGATGATCCATTAGCCTAAACTATACACCGATTTAAAGAGTTTAGGAAGCCCTGAACCACGTAGATTCAGGGTTTTAAGCAAACAAAAAACCGCCTCCGAGAAGTGGGCCACGAAGGCGACCTCTTGTTAAGACGGTTAGAAAATGGGGGACGAGATCTGGCTAAACCAGAAAATTCTTATTGAGTATCTTATCTGGGCCTCTTTCATACTCCTCATAGGCCAAACCGATGAGCATCTCGGCAATAATGCCGGAGAGCATCCGATCGATCCAGCACTCAAAGCCAGAACCGGCCACGACAATTTCTTGACGCTTCACCCCACCCCAATACAGCGTATCACCAGAAAAGAGCAGGTGTGGTTGGATGTCCGAACCACCACCGTTGCGACCCTGCCAAAGCTGACGCGCTTTACCCCTAGCAATCTCGTCGAAGGGGTAGGGCCAGGTTGATTTATCACCGAAACTGTCATCGTAAATCGCCTCAGGGTGGAGCGGTGAATCCCACCATCGTGGAGAGTTGCCGGCAGGACGGTTTTCCATCGCCGGAACCAAAACAATGAAATGACACTGCAACTCTTCCACACGCGAACCTGGCAGAATCCCCCAGCTTTTCTGAGCAGAGGACAAAACGTTGAGCACAACCCGTGCAACCAAGCTTCTTGTTAAGAACTTCGGAATTATCAGCATTATCAATCACCTCCTGGGAAATCCTTCATTCCGTTCTGAAGTGCATAACTTCTGCAGTAGAATTAAGCCATGAAAG
>MGKD01000010.1 GCA_001794605.1 Candidatus Yanofskybacteria bacterium RIFCSPHIGHO2_12_FULL_45_19b
GCTAACGCCACCGCCTATTATGGACCAAGATCAATCTTAAGATTATTTCTCATAAAACCTCTGCCAGATTTATTATCAACCTCTCCGTTGTTTTCCCTTTCGCCCCCGTTTGCATTTGTAACAACTGGGCTAGAAGCAGGGGCTGTAGTAGTGACGGTCTCAGTTTTTTTCTCTAGACGCCCCTTTGCTTCTATCAATAATTTGGCCTCTTGAGCGGTAGCCCGGGCCTGCCCAAACAAGGTAAAGGCTTCAGCATAAGCTCCAGTTTTAAGTTTGGCCTGGCCATCACTGAAAAAGACTGTGGCAATATCTAGTCGAGTTTTTGCCTGAGTCGTAGCGGCTACCCCCAACTGACTACTTTTAACACCAATCAGGTTCTCCACTTCGCTTATCACATTCTGAGCCGCAGGCATTCTCCCCTCAGCGGCCAACTGCACACTGGGTTTGTTTTGTATTTTCACCTCACCTTCTTCTCGATTTCTGTCTTTAGCAGCACGCTTGGTCGAAGCGCGCACTTTATCCAACAACGATTCAATCTGCAGTTTGGCATCACCTTGGGAGGAGCTAGCGATGTTGAGCAAAATGCGATCATGAACACGCAGGGAGGTCTCCAGATTAATCGCCACATCTGCCCCAGCCTTAGCGTCACTATCAGAAAATTTAGCAATTCTAGCCTGGGTGCGGTCAATTTGAGCTTGGAAATTTGCCTCTACTTGTTTTGCGGTAGTAACATCAAGCCGATCCTGGGTCGCCAACTCCTCGGCCTCCTCCAAACGACGGGAAGCTAGTAAAGCGTCCCGATCTGCCCGGGATTGTTCTGAGAAGTATAGCCAACTTTGGATTGGTTCATTCACTCGAACTTTTACTGGATACAGCGTGTCTCCCGGTAGAGTATTCTCGGCGGCTAGCGTGGTACCGACACCAAACAGTAAAACGAGAACTAGTGATAAGGAGGCTGGCCTCAACATTACTAGTCTAAAACTATACCAAAACCCTTTTTCAGAGAGTGGGTGAGTTTTAACAAACAACCGTAAACTAGCTTTGCCAGCATTACGCTCTTCGCTACTAAGACCAAATTCTTTGGCCTCTTGGATTAACTGTCTCAGGGTTTTATTCATTTTTATTTTCTTGCGATTTAATCAAATCACGCACTTTGTGCAGGCCACGGTGCAGGCGTACTGAAACGGTATTTTCTGTCTCGCCCACAATGCCAGCAATCTCGCGCGGAGCTAAATCATCAACATAACGCATGACGATCACTTGACGGTATTTATCATCTAAATTGCCCAGGATTTCAACTAACTCCCGTTCAGCAATCATACTCAAAATAGCTTCATGGTCGTCTGATCCTGGATCAAATCCATCTTCCTGTAAAAGGTCGAGTGAGCTCTCTTTTTTCTTGCGGTAAATATCAATAATTAAATTGTTGGCTACTCGATAGACAAACGCTTTCAGGTTCTTTATCTTTTCACCGTCAACTAAACGCTCCCAAGTGCGCGTAAATGACTCCTGCATCAAGTCTCTAGCTTTTTCCCGATCGGACAGGCGAAAGTAGCAATGCCGGAAAAGTGGCTCCGCCAAGTTCTCATAAAGCTCAAGAAATTGTCGTTCTACGCTCTTGGCTAACATGGTTAATAACGTTTTGACCTTAAAATTCTTACAGCTAAAACTAAAGACTAATGTTTTATTCTAATGACTTCAACAATTTTTACAACCTCAACGTAAGTTCGGGGAGTATGGGACGTCTTCTCTGTAAAGGTCGATATAAATCAATATCGATATAACAAATAAAAATATGAAAATACTAACTACAATCTTACTATTAGGAGCAGTCGCCTTGGTGGGTGCGTGGCTATGGTGGCCAAGAGGCAACCCCGATGTAGCCCTAGAATCACCTTCGCCCACTCCTTACCTCTACGACTATTACACAGAAACCCCCACCCCATATGTTACTAGCCAAGCAACCCCAAGCATCACTCCGACCCCACTGGGGCAAGGAGGCGCCAGCCCAGCGCCGGTACGAAGACCAGTGTTCATTACTCTGGACAGCCTCAATGGATCGGGGGAGTATGGCGTAGCGGCAATTATCGCTAACAAAAATGACCTCGCAGAAGTAGCCTTTAACGTTGTGGGAACACCAGTAGGAGTTTACCAACAGGCTTACGTAATGAGTGGTACCTGCGCAAATCTGAAAGATATTGTCTTCGCGCTAGCGCCTCTTATGAACGGTAGTTCAACCACGACTCTAAATGCCGACTTCCTTGATGTGGTACATGGCCAGAGCCAGTTGGCAATTGCTATCTATGGCCCACTAGAACAGTCACTCATTCCTTACGCTTGTGGTCAGCTACGATAAGCTAGATAGGGGATGCAAATAACCAATCCCGCCTAAGGCGGGATTGGTTATTTGCATTAAAAACTTTGTCTAATATATCTTAAAAGTCTTGGTGATGACAAGCGCCTCCTCTTGCCCTAAGAAGTCGGTGAAGCCTACCCAGCGGGGTGGGAGAGCGAAGACGTATTTTGTGTTCTGGCCAAGCTTGCTAGGACCAATTGGGGCCGCACTGACGCTAAGCTTCTCTTCCACCACCAACTGCCACTGTTCTGGAGTAAAAACCAAAATCGGAACCGGTTGCCACTGCTCACCTTTAGGATTTTTGATAGTCAGTTGTGGCCCCTGGTAGGTAGCCCCCGGATTGGCCGGATCAATACTCTCGCCCCGCCAGTTACTCTTTGTTACTGCGTAGCCTTTCCAGGTAGCTGGTAGAGCTAGACTGAAACCGTACTCGGTATTTTTGTACTCAATCGTGGTCTGGTTGGTAAATTTGAAGGTGGAAAAGATTTGGTCAAATAAAGTATCAATATCACAAGTTCCGGCCCCTCTTTGAATCATGTAGATAGTTTCATCAATAAGAAAGGTAAAATCCTCTCCACAACCACCGATAGACGCCGGGTTAGAATACTTTATCCCAGCTACTGGTGCGATAATTTCCGTATACTTAGGTTTCAAAGCCACGGAACGTCCAGAGAACTCTTTCTCAAACCACTCCTCAACTGATTTGGAATTTGTCGTTTTTATCAAAACGGAAACTGAATTTGAAGTACCAGGCTCGTGTATAATGAGGTCTTGAGTGTTAATAGTAAACTGAACCTGCCAACTTTCTGGATATTTGATCTCAAATCCATAGTTGCGATAAGTTTTCCAGGTAGCTAAATCTGGCGAGATAATGGCCGAAGGAGTGGCAGTCGGTGTTAATACTGGATTGGTATCTCTCATCCACCACCAAAGACCACCCGCAATAAGCAAAACCAAAACTACCCCACCGATAATTAATGACCAAAACCATCGGTTACTGGTCGGGAGTAAGTCAAGAGTAGAAACGATCGGCGACTGACCTGACTCTGATGGGTTGTTTTCCATATTTTGAGTATTTTATCAACTAGGGTTGGAAGAGATAATCGGGAATAATTTTGACGGTTTTTACGTTGGGAAACTGGAGAGCGGTTTTTTCGATTTGCCAACGCAAAAGGCTAACTTGGCAGGCACCGCCACCAGTTTTGTTTAGGGGATCGGCAAATTCTAGGGTGAGCATACCGCCACTCTTTAAGTTGGCGCTTTTTAGACTAAAACCTTCTAGCGGAAACTCGGTGGCAAAACCAGCACTCTTTTCAGCACCGCTAAGCCTGCCCTGAATTAAAAGATTAACAGTGTCACGCACCGGACTGGCTGTCACCGGAATCTCCCGTTCTACTGGCAAAATAGCCGACTCAATACACTGGGTGCTAGGATCTTTATTAGTATTATAATAGAAAAGAGAGACTTTTTGTTTGGCGAGACTAGAGAGGTCAAACTTCACTGGCACACGGTACTCATAATCACGCTCGGGATCACCGCTAGGATTTTCATTTCTGAATAACAAATAGCCCGTCTCAGTCTTAACTTGTTTAATAGTATCTTTGTCACCAATCGTCACAGAAAAACTAGTCGGTAATTGCATCCAATCAGTGATAGTTGTCAGTGGAGCGGGGCCAATAACTTTCTCGCCATAGGCGTTATAAAGCGCCACCGTTCCCACCTGACCCTCAAAACCATTCCAGCCCAAACCGCGCACCTCGCCAGTGATAATTAAAGGAAATTTAACTGTTTGGTTAGCTTTGGGGGCAGAAACAAAAAGATCCAGGCTTGGTGTGGGAGAAACAGTGGCGTTGGGCAAAAAAGTAGCCGAGGGAGTTGGGGTATCAGTTGGAACGGGAGCGGTGCCACTATTAAATCCCCAAATCACTAGCCCAACTACCACCAGTAAAAGGAGCCAAATGCGTAAATGATTATTGTCCATAAATAAATTAGTAAGTCAGATATTTTTAGAGCTCGCCCGGAAATATCTAATACATTAGATATTTCTTAGGGTCGCCACCAAGATCAGCAAAAGAATCAACGGTTTCGATCAACTTACCGGAGGTGCTACGCTCAAAAGAGACCACCTCCACGCGCAAACCCTTGTTTACCCGGAGATACTCTACCAGAGGAATAAAATCACCATCGCCAGTAACCAACACCGCCACATCAACCTTATCCGCCAAAATTACCGCATCAATCGCCATACCAACATCCCAGTCAGCTTTTTTCATGCCACCGGGGAAAATTTGTAGATCTTTAACGCGGATCTCATAACCACTCTTTTCCAGAGCCTCGATAAAGGCGCTCTCTTCGCCGCTTTCCGTCTTAATGACATAGGCAAAGGCGCGCACCAACATGCGTTCGCCGACAGCAGTTTCGAGAATTTTTTTGAAATTTACCTTGGCCCGGTAGAGATTCTTGGCCGAATGGTACATGTTCTGGGCGTCCACAAAGACACCCACCCGCTGGTGTTTAACTAATGAGACCGGCGATTCCTTTTTTGATACCATGCCCAGTAGAGCAACTTCGAATAATGTCTTAGTGGTTTCACAGACCAGCCACAGATTAGACTAAGTTACTGTTATAAATGTTACCCAATATTTAAACTTCGGACACAGCTAAAACCAGTTCGAAGTTGTCTGACTGGGCATGCGCTAACGTTTTAAATCCAGCTCTTTGATTACTGCACCGTAGCGTTTTGGAGAGTCATTTTTCAAAAACTCTAATAAACGGCGACGTTTACCGACCATCTTAAGCAAGCCGATACGAGAGCTGTTGTCCTTCTTATGTTTCTGTAAGTGCTGGGTGAGACGCTTAATTTCCGCGGTAAATAGGGCTACTTGCACGTCAGCTGAGCCAGTATCTTTTTCGTGTACGGAAAACTTACTGATTATTTTAGTTTTATCTTTAGCTTTAAGCATTGTCTGGAGTTTACCATGGTTTTATCTTTAACGCAACCTTGGGCATCCCAGTGCCGAAGTTGCCTTTATGTTGAGCCCGTCCTTGCCGAAATTGCGCCCTTACCCTAGGAACTATTACCAATTTGGGATATCATAATAGCGTCGTACATTATGACAGACCTCAAGACCCTAAAAACCCAGTTTTTGGAGTATCTGGAAATCGAGAAAAACCGCTCACCGCGCACCGTAGTCAATTATGATCATTACCTAACGCGCTTTTTAAACTTTGCCAAGATCAAAACCCCGGCCGATCTTACCGAGGAGCTAGTGCGCAGTTTCCGGCTCTTTCTTAATCGCTTGTCGGCCAATCCTTCGACTAACGCTCAGGACAAGCCCCTGAAAAAGATCACCCAGAATTATCACATTATTGCCTTGCGGGCTTTTTTAAAATACTTGGCTAAACGTGAAATTACGGCTATCTCGCCTGAACGCATTGAGCTGGGCAAACAAGAGGATCGCCATATTGATTTTTTAGAGAGCGGGGAGTTGGAAAAAATCTTACGTTCCCCGGGTGGAGTAAATTTGGATGATTTGCGGGACCGCGCTATTTTAGAAACCCTTTTTAGTACCGGCCTGCGCGTTTCTGAGCTATGTTCGCTGGATCGGGATAAGATTGACCTGAAGCGGGGAGAGCTCTCGGTTAAAGGTAAGGGGGCAAAAATCCGGCTGGTATTTTTATCGGAGACGGCCCGTGAAGTTATTAAACACTATCTAAGTAAGCGGACGGATATCGACCCAGCGCTTTTTATTCGTATTCCTAAAGGAGAAACATTTAATAAGTTCCCCAATTTACGGCTGACGCCACGCAGTATTCAGCGGATCATTCGCAAGCACGCCATCAAAGCGGGGATTGTGGGAAAGAAGGTTTCACCGCATAGTCTACGCCACTCCATGGCCACCGACCTATTACGCAACGGGGCGGATATTCGCTCAGTCCAGGCGATCCTGGGACACGCTTCGGTGACTACTACCCAAATCTACACCCACGTTACTAACGCTCAACTGAAAGAGGTGCACGAGCGCTTTCACCGCAAGAAATAGTGAAGCCACCCTAGGGCGGTGGCGATTTGGTGACGGTTGGCTGAACAGGTGCTGGCACAAACACTGGCAGGTCTGCGTCCTTAAACCCCTCCAACGAGTGTCCACAAACAGGACAAAACCTTAACATCAAGTTTGCTTCTTGGATTTGCGGTGCTGGATAAAAACGCCGGAACTTCATACAGACAATTTCTCCAGCCTCATTTCTCCAACAGAATTTAGGAGAGGTGAGAACATCAAACAAATCCTCATAAAGTCGAGGAATTACTCGTTGATGCTTGAAAAAGAAAAAACCTTCTACCCCAGTGGAAGCAACTGAGATGGTTACCAGAAGGACGTTTCCAGCTTCGACGGTTTTTGTTTCGAGGACCTTTCCGTCAACCCCAACCCCAACCACAACAACACTAAGATTTTTCTTAAGCAGAAGTCTCATGACGACCTAAAAACAAACCACACCAGGAACTGTGCAGTATTCTAAAGATAGTCCGAACCGCTTTCGTTGCCACAGGCGGCGAGGAAGTCCCCCCGCGAAAATTCAGAAAGGCGGCGGAGCCGCACCGCTGACAATTTCAAGTTTTTCTTTGGCGGCATTCAATCCAAGAATTCAGGGAGCGAACTACTGAAATTTTAGCAAATTTCAGCTTCGGCGACAAATTCTTTGTTCTTTAATTTATGAAAAAGGAAACGCCGTGTGCATTCGCTGCACACGGCGGTGATACGAAGGACTTAAGAAATTCAGTCCTACTTGTGGAGACGGAAGACGATCTCGGCGACGGGATGCAAGCGGTTGTCCAGATCCGCCCAATCGGCGTCGAGATACGGCTTACCGTCGTTGAGTCGCCCGACGTGAAAAATACGACCGAGAAGACAGGTAGAATTGGTGATCTGCTTCATTGCAACCCAGAATCCTACCCCACAGAGTTGACCCTTGAGGGACAGCTGGATCGCGGGTCCGTCGCCAGGTTCGCAGAGAGAGTGGCCAAGTTCCTTGATTCGTTCCCAGATTTGTTCAATCGTGGGACTCTTGGTAAATCCGAGTTCGCTCACCTTGACGCGAGCGAACTTGACTATCTCTTTACTCCCTTGCTCCCACCCAGGTCGTGCCATGATATCGGAAGCATTGCCCGAGGTGAATGAACCCTGAAGTTCGAGCTCCGCGAGGAGCTTGTGATGGGATTTACCGCCAACCTCGATTTCGAGGTAAACGGGGAAAACTGGATCCTTCACCGAAAACTGCCGGATACCAGCCGCGAGATATGTGGCGAAGCCTGGGTGCTCGTTGAGGGTCTGTGCTTCACCCTCGTTGAGCCCGGCCTTGTCGTATTTAGCACGGCAGATCCCCACGAATCTCCGTCCCTTTCGGCTATCAGAGGTAACAGACGTGAGCAACACTTTTGGTGTCGGCATCATCTTTCTCCTTGAAAGCTAGGCAACGGGAATGTCGCCATAGCTCCAAATCTGCCAAGGGATTGCCTTGGTGAACTTAAAGCTATGGCGAATTTCTTAAACTCGATCTGTAAAAGAGCTTTTGATTTATTCCGTAATAAATTTAACATAGTCTATAGGCCTTTGTCAATCCAGCTCGCACAAAACAACAAAAACCCTACTACAGGCCATTTCTTACTCCTAAATCAAATGATTAAAAAATTTCTTCCCCCAAAATTAAAATATGGTTCGAGCCGATGTTTTTCTCCGGGTTCTTTTGCGGTTTTGAGCGGTGCGGCTCCGCCGCCTTTCTGAATTTTCGCGGGGGGACTTCCTCGCCGCCTGTGGCAACGAAAGCGGTTCGGACTATCTTTAGAATACTGCACCACGTTGGAAATTGCAAGTTTGAAAGGTTCGCCTCGCTTCGCTCGGCGACTAATTCGTATTCAATTTTGGGGGTAAAAACGAATTCACGGTTTCGTATTTTGGGGGAAGAAAATTTTTTAATCATTAATCCAAAAACAATATGAAATACATACTTTACGTCCGTAAATCAACAGAAGAAGATGACCGACAGGTTTTAAGTATTGAAGCGCAACTCGTAGAGTTGCAAGAGTATGCCGCCAAAGAAAAACTTGAAATTGTCGCTTCCTTTCAGGAAGCCAAAACCGCAAAAGAACCCGGGCGAATGAAATTCGCTGAAATGTTGTCATTGATTGAGAGAGGAAAAGCAGATGGCATAATCTCATGGCACCCTGACAGATTAGCGAGAAACAGTGTGGATGGTGGAAAGATCATCCATTTTGTGGATCGCGGCTTGATTCGTTCTCTAAAATTTCCGACATTCTGGTTTGAACCGACACCACAAGGATTATTTATGCTGAACATTGCTTTCGGACAAAGTAAATATTTTGTAGATAATTTGCGAGAGAATGTGAAGCGTGGACTACGGCAAAAAATACGAAACGGCGTGTGGCCGTCTTGGGCTCCGGTGGGATATGCGAATAATCCCAAGACACGAGGTATTGATGTGGATAGTGACAAATCCACTAAAGTGAAAAAGCTTTTTGAGATGTATGCCACCGGAGAATATCCACTAAATTCTCTCGCAAATTGGTGTGAGAAAAAGAAACTACTCACGAACGCCGGAAATAAAATATCATTAAGCAATGTTCAGTATATCTTACAAAACCCCTTTTACGTTGGCTTGATGAGATACAAAGGGGAAATTTTTGAGGGAACTCACGAGCCGTTAATCTCAAAGAAACTTTTTGATAAATGTCAGGAAATTATGGCGAAGCGTGGGAAAGTACGTCCCGATAGAAAACATAACTTTGCTTTTCTTGGCTTAATGAAATGCGCCTCGTGTGGTTGCTCGATTACCGCGCAATACGCCAAAGGCAACGGCGGAACTTACACTTACTATCGTTGCACGAAAAAACGAGGTCTGTGCCAAGAAAAGTATCTTGGTGAAAATCAACTTGTCGAGCAAATCAAAAACTTCCTGCAAAAAGTTTCTTTGTCGAGCCAAGACACCGAAAAAGTTTTGGCGGCGTTAGACGGAGAAGAAGCACAAGCGAAAGAACAAGCGCGAGGCGAAGTGGTAAATCTGAAAAATCATTTATCACAAATTGAGACAAAGTTACAGAAGTTGCTTGATGTGTACTTGGAGGATGCACTTACACAAACAGAATACGCCACCAAAAAAGACACCCTCATTTCCCAAAAAGTCACACTAAACGAAAAAATCACCGACTTTGAGACAAAAGGGTTGTCTTGGCTCGAACCGGCTCGTGAGTTCGTTTTATCCTTGAATCAAGCCGCGAATCTAGTTCAGACAGATAATCTTTCCGAATTGCCAACATTTCTGAAAAACATCGGCTCGAACCATATTTTGCGAAACCGTGAATTCGTTTTTACCCCCAAAATTGAATACGAATTAGTCGCCGAGCGAA
>MGKD01000011.1 GCA_001794605.1 Candidatus Yanofskybacteria bacterium RIFCSPHIGHO2_12_FULL_45_19b
ATACGAAACAAGACCCAGTTCTTATTGAGCTAAAAGGTGCTTTAGATACTGATGTGCCCGATGTGTTAAGAGAATGGGTTAAGTTCAAAAAAGAATTTAAGAGTTATCTATGGTAGAAGCACAAACAAAAAATCAGAATGTCTTTTGGCTTTGGAATAAAGATGTTGATTTTCAAAAACGAGGCGATACACAATACTGGTTGCCAATGTTTTTGGAGAATGAAACGGAAGTTTCCAAATTCCCGAAGCTAACCGATTTGGTTGAGTTAAAGGGCGGTGCTACACCACTTGGGTCTAACTATATTGAGCACGGCATACCATTTTTAAGAATACAGAATATCGGTGAAAATGAGCTTGTTTTGGATGAAGTTGCCTTTATCTCCGAAGATACACACGAAGGATTGCTCAAGAGGTCTCAATTAAAATCTGGCGATGTTCTTTTCACTATCACAGGCAGAATTGGTAGTGTTGCGGTAGTGCCAGATGAAATGAAAGCGGGTAATATAAACCAGCATATGGTTAGGATGAGAATTAAGAACAGAGACAAACTATTGCCCCACTATCTTTCTACTTATTTACTAACTGACTATGCTAAATTACAACACGAGCGAGTAGCTTATGGCACAACCCGTATAGCTTTGGATTATCCAACACTCTATAACCTCAAGGTGTTCGTGCCACCACTTAAAGACCAGCAGAAAGTAGAGCAAATCGTCAAAGAGGCATTTCAGCTCAAAAAAGAAGCAGAGAAAGAATACCAAGAAGCGACAAATGTTTTTTTGGAAAATATCAAAACATATATTTCAGGATGGGATACTTTAACAACCGAAGCGAAAAGGGCGTTTTGGTTATGGTCAGACCAAGTTGATATAGCCAGCAGAATTGACCCCGACTATTACTCTGGAGAAGGAATGAGAAATAAGCTCGGCAAAACAAAATCACTCGGCGAATTGGCAGAGATAAAAATTGGCAAAACTCCAGCATTTGATGATTATTTGCCGAGTGGCAAGAGGCGAATAATGAAATTCAGAGCTATTACGGGACGAGGTATTGATTTAGAGAACGAGGAAAGAGGATTTGTTAAAGAGGAATTTTTCCAGAAAAATAAACGAAATAAACTTAATGAGGACGATATTGTGCTCGGCTCTGCGGCTCACCAAGCTCACTACATCGGAAAGTATCTTGATATTGTTGATGAATTGCCAAAAGAATTTGCAGATGGAGTTTTAACAGTGGCAGAGATTATGACAATCAGGGTAGACAAAACTCTCAATCCATTTGTTCTTTTGTTGTTTCTGCGTTCAAGCGTTGGCTACGAACTCATACAAAGACAAATAAAAGGTCAGACATCTCACCTTTACCCAAAGGATGTGGCGAGTATCGGAATACCAGAAGCCGTTATTAAAATCTCAAAATCAAAAATTGGAGTTGAAATTGAAGGTAAAGTCCAATCTTCGTTGGCGAAAGCCCGATTATCTAAACAAAAACTCCAAGAAGCCAAAGATTTTGTTGAAAATCTGGTTAAGAAAGTATAAGATAAAATCGGAGTAGTGAGAGTTGGTGTTTATTAGCTTTTCGCTGATAACAAGGTTGTGCAATAAGTCCGCCATCCGCCTTGTGCGGTGGATTTGTCCGAAAGGGCGAAGGGTGCGGTTAAAAACAACAGTGGCTTACGGGTGCACCAAGAGTTCAGCCGAGCATAACGGGAGCAACATTGAGGGCTGAAAGGCGAAAAAGGATTTTCCTCTCGCTTGCTACTCCCGCAAAGAACTCCCAACACGGGAGTTTTTTGTTACCAAACAATAGTGAGTGGCGAGGTGGGGTAAGTTTATGCGTTAGCGTAATTCCTCAAATCAGGGATGTAAATATACTCATTTTGTCTCTCAAAAATGGTTCTAACATTGTTCACAGTGCGGAGCCAGTACTAATTGCAAGGATTGGTAACACTTTTCTTTCTTGCCTGCCCGCCTCTGAGGGAGAATATAAGGTTGAGATTATTAACCAATATGAAAACATTTACTGAACTATTTAATACCATATTGACTGCGGACAAAGATGCCAGCCGTAAAGCGGCACGGGGAGTACGAAAATTCGTGTACGGCTCCGGTAAAAGTGAAAAGTATGAGCGTATCACGTCAATTATCGAAAACGCGCCAGCGGAATATGCAAAAATCACTGAAGATTGGCGGCAAGAAAATTTTGTAATGGCCGTATCGGTTATGTATTTTTTGCACAATCGGGAAAATCAGCCGGATTTTCTTTTTCCTTGGCTGTTTCAATTACTGCAACATACAAACGGCAATATCCGCCACGCTACAGTCCGTATGATCAAACACGAACTCGGAGCATTGACCTATCACATACGATTCCCGGGTGAAAAAATTAGCCACAGAGAGCTTTCGCCGAAACAAGCCGACAAAATTATTTTTGGATTGCGCACAGATCTAAATAATCTAATGGCAAGTTCGTGGAAAGATTCGTATAGAAAATTCAAATATGTTGAGCGTCTTCCAAGTGGAACTTATAAATCCGCTCAACTGATTTTGGGTCTTTTTGATGACTATTGTAGTGAGGTAAATGATAATCATGGACAAGTTGAGACGAAAGAGCAGATTTTAGAACGACGAAAGGAAATCGAGCAGGAACTCACGGATATGCTCAAAGAAACCAAGAGTGATTTTAAGCTCGAGCACGTATTGGAGGTCATTTATAACGAAGAAGACAACGATGATATGATGAAAATCGTGGCCATGTTTGACCGCGGTGGAGATGCTTCAGAATTGAGCAATGTGCTCGAACTAGTAACCGATGTATGGAATTACTTCCCACACAAAGTTCTCGGTGGCCTTTCCCCAGCCGAGAGAATCTTAGAGCATAACAATAAGAACTAGCCTAAATGAAACATACCCCTCATTGTGTTTCATTTTACCTTGGTATCACTGACCTGTAGGCATCCAAATTTCGACTCGTACTTCTCTGCTCCCTCTGTTTGAAAAAATCCGAACCTATTTCAAGGATAATCCAAATGTGGAGTTCTGAAAAGCGAAAACCCGAAACCTAAAATCCTAAGAATCCGGCGCGCGGGCAGTCAGAAAAAGAAGCAGAAGGGTTTTCTGCTGGGTTCTACTCTGCGAGCAAGGGTGGCGGGGTGAGTGATACTTTTGTAAATTGAGTGGATAAAACGCATTGCATTAACGGTCGGGGGGTATGATGTGAGATATGAATAAACATCTACCTCTGTCTGTATCTAGTCCATTTGCACTGATCATTTTTGCACTTTTAATGTTGAGTACCTCGACAGCTCACGCTGTCAAACCCCAAGACTATAATCTCAAAGAAGGTGATTTAATAAGTGCGGTTTTTTCTGATGACCCAGATGTATATATCATTAATGACTATGGTTATAAAAGACTTTTTCTAAATCCCGAGATTTTCAAATTCTATTCTCATTTGGGTGGCTTCGCTAGTGTTAAAATTGTAACTCCAGAGATAAGAGATGCTTTTGTAACCTCTGGACTTTTTAGAGATTGTGAGAATAACGATCAAAAAGTGTACGGCATCCAGACAACCGGAGAAGATGTCGCAACCTTAAACTGGGTGAATACTCCTGGCGCTCAAGCGGTAACTGATGATCCGGATTTTTTCAAGAAAGTGTTTTGCATAAACAATAAAGAGTTTTCTTGGTATCCCAGAGGCTCCGAGTTTCGTTCAGTAAGAGAAGTACCAAACTATTCGAGACGAAGGGGCACTCCTACGCCAACTCCAGTTTTCACTGCAACCCCGACCCCATATCTGACGCCTGTCCCAACCCCTATTGGCTCATTGTCTTTTTCTCAAAGTGCCTTTGGTTTTAGTTATACTCAAGGAGGAAATCTTCCTGCCAACCAACGATTAACATTTACCAATACCTCTAGTACCCCCATAAATTACTCAATAAGTGTTAACAATCAACCAGCATGGTTAAACACAGGTTATGCCACAAGCCAACTTACCGCTTATCCAAATCAGCCAGTTGGTCTTGGCGCCGCTATTAATCCAACTGGTCTTAACCCGGGCACTTATACTACCACGATAACCATTATTGGTGGCTTTGCTGGTTCTCCTTTCAATATCCCTGTGACGCTTACGGTTGTAGCGGCGCCGTCTCCTACGCCAACCCCAACTTTATCTATAACCATTTCCAATACCACGGATTGGTTAAGGAATCCGACATTCCTGGCGGGAGATTATTATCACATTCTTACGGTAACTAATACTTCCAATAAGACCCTAAAATCATGCTACACATTCAACGGAAGCAGTGGTTGTGATACGGGTAATTATTCTACTAATTTTTACGGCACTCGGTAGTTAATGCTCCTCAGTTATATATTTATAATCTGACCGATCCCTCTCGTAATCCAATATTTTCGTCGGGCGACGGACTGCGCTTAGCCGCCAGTGGTCCAGCGAATAAGAATCTAAAATCGTGCTATACACTTTCTCGCAATGGTAGTTTAGTATCTACGGGCTGTGATCCAGAGGGTTCATTTTTCTCCTTTAATGCGACTGGCACTTGGAATGTGGATACCCAAGTTGTAGGTATATCTGCTGGTAATTGGACTCGTTGGGTTGAAGTTGATGGGATCAAGAGCGATATCGTCAACTATACGGTAAACCAGTAAGCAACCAAGCTGGACGGCGGTAGGCTTCCGCTTTTCAGAACTCTGGACTTAGATTATCCTTGAAATAGATTCGGATTTCATCGTATAGAGGGAGCCAAGAATAAACATGGTTTGCAGACAGTGTTTTTATTGCTATACTATAACTATGCAGAAAATAGCTACAAAAGTTTTTGTCTGGGCGTCTATTGCCTTCGCCATTATTGGGATGATTATGGTTTTGACTATTGACCAGAACCAGGGACCGAGTCCCATCATGTTGAGGTTTTTGTTCGCGAGCGTCATTATTATTTTGACTTCGTTTGCCTTAAGTGTTGCTAGTAAGTATCTCAATAGTAAGTCTTAGTTTTTTCTTAAGAGCAAACGGTATATCTTGAACCATGTATCTCGATGTCAGAACAAATGAGGAATGGGCCGAAGGACATGTGAAGGAGGCTTTGCATTTTGAGCTGGCTCGTTTTGAGGCAGGGGAGTTTCCCGACCTTCCCAAGGACACCGAAATAAAAATCTATTGCGGTTCTGGTGCTCGTGCCGAGATAGCCAAATCGATTTTAGATTCAGCCGGATTTTCAAACGTCACAAACGCGGGTGGCTTAGACGATCTGCGTGATCAAGGATTGCTGATTGAATAGATTCTTCGTATGAATAAAGCCAGAATAATATACTCCATCTAGTGTTATAATTTAAGGATGAAACTCAATAGCACTCTTAAACTAATCAGCTCGATTGTGGTGGTGGGACTGGCGGGAGCGTTCGGTTCTTTATTCACTACACCGACAATCCCAGGTTGGTATGCCGGACTGGCTAAGCCGCTACTTAATCCGCCCGCCTGGGTGTTTGGTCCGACTTGGACAATCCTATACTTACTGATGGGCGTTTCGCTGTGGCTGGTGTGGACCAGTCAGTCTGGTGAAAAATCAAAAGCACTTTGGCTCTTTGCCATTCAGTTGGTATTAAACACTATTTGGTCGCCGATATTTTTTGGTGCGCAATCCATCAGCGGTGCCCTGACAATTATTGTACTCTTATGGGCGGCGATTGTTCTGACTCTCAAAATATTTACTAAAATTTCTCGGCCAGCGGCCTGGCTGTTGGTGCCGTATCTCTTATGGGTAACCTTCGCCGGTTATTTAAACTTCGCTATTTGGATGCTGAATTAGCGGATTTGATAATACAACCGTATGACCCAAAAAAGTATGGTGCGGGCGGTTGCCCACACCGTTGAAAGGGTTTTATTATTATATAAATTGGTAATCGTTAAATTTTCTGTTAGACTTTAGGTAATTAATATTAATGTGATATGGCTATCCGCCAGAGGTGGATGCTTAAACAAATATGGCAAAAAGAAATCGTTGGGTGGGGATGCCGAAAAAGACGCGCTCTCACAAAACTAAAAAACGTTTAGCGACTAAGCACGCCATGTTGGCGGCTAGAAAGACTAAAAAAGGTAAAAAGCGTACTTAAAATATGAAAATAATAGAAATTCCGGGACCTAAATTTTCACGATTTCTATTTTCAGACACTCGTTTTGCGCTGGTTTGGCTAGCTATCCGTTTTTATGTCGGCTATGAGTGGTTAGTCGCCGGCTGGGAAAAGTTGGGTAATCCGGTTTGGACGGGAGCGTCGGCAGGGGTAGCGGTTAAGGGTTTTTTGCTGGGGGCTTTACAGAAAACCGTTGGCGCGCATCCAGATGTATCGAGTTGGTATGCGTACTTCATCCAGAACTTTGCTATACCAAATGCCACCACATTTTCTTATCTGATAGTTGGTGGGGAGATTTTGGTGGGAGGGCTTTTATTGCTAGGATTATTTACTGGTCCAGTGGCATTACTGGGAGCGTTTATGAATTTAAACTACTTGTTTGCCGGAACCGTGAGTATTAATCCGATCATGCTAGTGCTCCAACTGCTTCTTATTTTAGCCTGGCGAACGGCTGGTTGGCTTGGGTTAGATCGCTATCTACTACCGGCTATCGGTACTCCCTGGCAAATTGGTAGGTTATTTGGTAGACGAAAGTAACAAACAACCAGACTTAGCTAGTCTGAATGTGACTTTCCAGATAACGCATACTTCCCCCGACTTTTTTGCCGGGGTTAAAAATATTAAGTGGGTCAAAGATTTTTTTAGTTACCACAAAAAGATCATAAACTGCTTTGCCAAAGGCCTGTTCTAAAAAAGGCGTTCTGATTATGCCATCGTTATGTTCGGCGGTGATGGTGCCATTATACGATAGCACCAGAGCGTAAACTTCCTGAGAGAGCTTGATAATGATGGCCTTGCTCTCTGGTTTAATTAAGTCCAGCAAGGGGATGATGTGAAGATTGCCGTCACCAACATGTCCGGCCAGCGTATAAATAAGCGGATACTTTCCCAGTAGTTTATAAAGTCTTTCTAAAAATTCCGGCAAGTACTTAGGATTAACGGCGAAGTCATCAATAAAGGGAGCAGTACGCAAACCACGGATGTGCTGGCGTAAAAGATTAAAGCTTTCTCGTCGGATTACCCGTAATTTCGCCGTCTCGATGTCATTTTTGGTTATATGCATGTTAAGGTTAAAAACCTTGCGGAGACCAGCATAAGCGGCTTGCGCCTTGTTTTCGGCTTCAACCGTATCTTGACCGGCAAACTCCATTAGTAGCACTAGTTTGGGTATGCCACCGGTTAGTAGCATCCAAAATTCAGGCATAAAACTCAAGGCAATACGAAAGATATTTCCTCTGATGCGTTTGATAATTTCCGGGAAGAACTTTATGGCTAATCGAAAAGTATTACTGTCGTAAGACTCAAAGCTTTCAGGCTGATATTTCAGCACCTCGCTAGTTAGACCAGAGAGGTCAGTTAGTTCGTTTAAGAAGATTACCAAAATCCGCGAGGCTAGTTCGGGAGGTACTAGCGAAAAGGTAATCTCGGTGATGATTCCGAAGGTCCCTTGAGAGCCAACAATTAACCTGGTGATATCAAAGGTGCCGGTACTGGGGTCGAATACATCCCAAAGCGAGTAGCCGGAGGAGTTTTTGGTAACATCGGGTCTAGCGGCTACTAGCGCCGTGGCATTCTGTTGAATTAGTGAAAACAGGTCTTTATAAAGCTTTCCTTCAAAAGTTTCCAAAGCCAGCTTTGCTTTCAGCTCATCAACCGTTAGTTTTTTAAAGGAGTATTCATTGCCATCTTGCAATATCATTTTTAAGGCAGTGACATATTTTTCGGTTTTGCCGTAGCGTAAAGTCTTCTCTCCGCCTGAATTGTTAGCTACCATGCCACCAACAGTGCAAAGTTCACGCGAAGCTGGGTAACTAGGCATTAGCAAATTATGACGCAGAGTAACTACTTCAAAATCTCGATAATACACCCCCGGCTCCACCACTGCGTAATTATTTCCAATCTTTTTGATGCGATTAAAATGGCGAGTCATCTCCACCACGATTGATTCAGTCAAGGGGCCACCACTCATATCTGTTCCCGCCGCGCGGGCAGTTAGCGAGAGATTACGACCGTTGGCGCGTGCTTGATTTACAAAGACAACTAGTCTCCTAATAGCTTCGGTGTTTTTAGGAAAAACCACTAGTGCTGGCTTTACATAAAAAAGACTGGCGTCGCGACTGTAGTTTTCGAGCGTGGCCGGCGAATCGTCTACCTCGCCAGTGAAAAAAACTTCTATTTCTTCACGTAGATTCATTGATTTATTGTATTGTAGCTAAAATAAGCGGACTTTGCTATGATTTTTAATATGAATCTTATTCAAGCCCTAATTCTAGGGATAGTAGAGGGGATTACCGAATTTTTGCCGATTTCTTCGACGGCACACTTAATTTTGCTGGGTCGAGTACTAGGTATTACTAGCACCGACTTCGTTAAAACCTTTGGGGTAGTTATTCAACTGGGCGCGATCCTGGCCGTGGTGGTAATTTATTGGCGAACTTTTTTGCGCCGCTGGGCAGTAAACGGACGAATTATTTTGGCTTTTATTCCGACTGGGGTATTGGGGTTTTTGCTTTACTCGCGTATTAAAAACTTATTAGGTGATCCGTTGGTGGCAATAGGCGCACTATTTTTGGGTGGCATAATTTTAATTTTATTTGAGCATTGGCACAAAGAGTCGGCCGATGATATAACAGACTTATCCGCTATTACTTATCCGCAGGCTTTTCTGATTGGACTGGCACAGGCTGTCTCAATGATCCCAGGGGTCTCGCGTTCGGCGGCAACGATTTTGGGTGGTATGCTACAACGTATTAAACGTGAAACCATTGTGGAGTTTTCTTTTTTGTTGGCCGTGCCAACTATGCTAGCGGCTACCGGCTATGATTTATTGAAAAATTTTCATTCGCTAGCCGGGTCAAGCGGAAATGGTATTCTACTCCTGGTTGGTTTTCTGGCGGCCTTCCTCTCTGCCCTAGTCGCAGTCTCGTGGCTGATTCGCTACATCAAAAACCACAAACTGACCGCTTTTGGTATTTATCGCATTGTTATTGCGCTTGTGTTTTTACTGCTTTATATCTAAAACAATCCACGGTGTGGTCGTTGACCATACCCACCGCTTGCATGTGAGCGTAAATCACGGTCGGACCGAGAAATTTAAAACCACGCTTTTTTAAATCTTTTGACCAGGCCGTTGCCTCGGTGATGAATGGCGGGTAGTCTTTGAGGGTTTTAAACTTATGTATCAACGGCTTACCATCTACCCACTGCCACATATATTTTGCAAAAGTGCCAAACTCTTTGCGTACGGCGATTATTTTTTGAGCGTTATTGATGGTCGCTTCAATCTTGGCACGATTGCGAATAATGCCGGTGTCTTTCATTAGGCGGGTAATATCTTGCCGAGTAAACTTAGCTACCTTGTTAAAATCAAAACCAGCAAAAGCGCGGCGGAAATTTTTGCGTTTGTATAATACCGTGCGCCAAGAGAGTCCAGCTTGAAATACCTCCAAAACCAAAAATTCAAAGATCTTCTTATCGTTGTAGGCTGGTACGCCCCACTCAGTGTCGTGGTATTTTAAATACAGTGGGTCGCCAGCCGTGGGCCAAGGACAACGGGCTAATTTGCTCTTCATATTCTTTTTATAGACAGAGTAGTAGTTTTTGTTTAAAATTAATAGTTAACTCTGTGAAAATATCCACCCTTAAACATCTGGTGCGTGATCTAGTAGTCTTAGCCGTAAGCATTTGGTTAGCTTGGTGGTTGGCACATAGTAGTGTGCTAGAGCAGTTGGCAGAAATCCCACCTAGTTACGCTTGGTGGGCTAGTCTGGTGGCAGGGATGTTATTTACCTCACTGTTAACTACTGCTCCCGCAATTGTCGTTTTGGGTAGTTTGGCACTACGCCTTGACCTAGTAAGTGTGGCAATGATTGGGGCAGTTGGTGCCCTAGCCGGCGACCTGCTTCTATTTTTCTTATTTAAAAATCATGTAGCGAAGGATGTCGCTTGGCTAACTAAAAATACGAGTTGGGGGAGATTCTGGCGCGTAGCACGTCATAGTCGTTTCCGTTGGCTGGCGGCGTTAACCGGCGGGGTGGTTATCGCCTCGCCTTTGCCAGATGAACTAGGTATTGCCATCATGGGCATTGGGCACACGCCGACTGGCTGGTTCGTGCCAATTTCACTAGGTCTTAACTTTGTTGGTATTCTAATCATCGGCCTAGTTGCCAGGGGTTTGTTTTAGCAAAATGGATCAGAAGTTTTTGTGCTAGACTATCATTATGGATAAAAAACTCTTAGCTTTAATTGTTACGGTGGGGCTGGCTTTGATCAGCGTAATTGGCGATTATTTTATTAACTTGGCAGGAGAGGGAAGGAAGTATATTATCACTCGGTGGTTTGTAATTGGTCTGATTATTTATGCTAGTACGGCTTTTGGTTGGTTTTTTGTGATGAAACATATTAAACTGTCCACCATGGGAGTTTATTATGCTGTTCCGACCATAGTGTTTCTAGCTCTGATTAGCGTTTTTTCTTTCAAGGAGAGTATTAATATTTATGAAGTTCTGGGTATTATACTCGCCATTCTCTCCGTTGTGCTAATGGCCAAGTTCGCATGAATCAGTAGTTTTTCTGGGGGGCTTTTAGTTGTCGCCCTGACAATAGTTTTTGTGCTACTCTTTATTTATGAAACATTCCAGGCTGGAAGTTTTTGGAGCACTGCTCCCGGTCGTGCTCTTTTTAACTCTTAAGATTGTCCAGTTGTCTTTCCGTTTTGGTGATGGTAATGCTTACCTTTACATGGCCGATAGACTGCTATCTGGGCAACTACCCTACCGGGATTATTTTCTCGCTGACCCACCCTTGTTTATTCTGTTTTTGGCGGTGTGGCGGCTGTTAATCGGCACCCACTGGCTCTGGTTTGGTTTATTGCCAGCCATTCTGGAGGCTGGTAGCGCCTGGTTAATTTACTGGCTTTTAAAGCGCTGGAATAATCCATTGGCCTGGTTGGCTCCGGCAAGCTACTTGTTTTCTTTTACCATTCTTTCTACTTCTGATTATCTAACTGGTGTACAGTTGGTAGTTTTCGGCGTACTCTTGGCTACTTTTCTCTTAGAAAAAGAACAGCCCCTTTTGTCTGGAATAGTAATAGCGCTGGCACTGTTGGTTAAACTTTATGCCGTCTGTGCGCTCTTGGGGCTGGCCATTTATTTAATTAGAGAAAAGCAGTGGCATAACTTACGACGCTGGCTAATTGGCATGGCTTCTACCGGGTTACTAATCATGGGTCCATTTTTGTTTCTGGGAGCGAAGACTATATTTAAGGATATTGTCGTTCATCAATTAAATCGTCCAGCTGGTAATGGTAGGTTGCCAGCTTGGTCGTTCTTTTGGTTGAAAGAGTGGTGGTTACTGATAATCGGAGCAAGTGGTTTGTTGATAAAAAGAAAGTCCATAATTATCTGGTCTTTTGGGGCAACTTTGATATTTTTTATGGTTTTTCGTGATCTTTATTATCTCTACCTAAACAATATTTTTGTCTATTTGGTGATGGGGGCACTAATACTGGTTGGCATGGCCTGGTCTCGGGGTGGTACTTATAAAAATCTGGCCATAACAATAAGTGTGTTGACTCTAGCGTTAAACTTGTCCGCTCTGATTGATTATCAGAAAAACCTCTTACCGCAAGGGCGTTTCTTTAGTGCAACTGCGGTAGCAGAATATGTTGTCACCTTACCCGCCAGACCATTATACGGTTCGCATGAGGTGGCTCCATTAATCGCACTTTTGTCTGGGCGCTATCTGTTATCGGGTTATATTGATACCAATACTCAGGTGTTTGCTTCAGGGGCCCAAGATCTGGAAAGGGTTAGCCAAGCGGTGGCACAGACCGGTGTTTATATGTTGAGTCGAATAACTGACCATCCTGAACTGGAAATAGCCCCAACTGGTTACGAGGGTTATTTTAGTAAAACCGTTTTTGACCGTGACTGCCAGCTGATTAAAGCGTTTCCTAACTTCGTAAATGAGTCGTATAATCAGGTGGGAGTCTTCGCTTGTAAAACGCAACCTTAGCGGTTTACATTTCTAGCGGTTTTTTGTTAAAATTGAAAGATAAGTTAACTCGTCTTTAGGAGTATCGTCAAGGGGTCAAACCTGGCGAATTTCAGAGACTAAAACAATATGGAAGCGGAAACTCTGCGTAGCGTGGTTGGTGTAAATGGGTTTGTCTGGGGGGCTACCTTTACGCTGATTTTTGCAGTGTTGCTGGTGTGGTCAGTAATTTGGAAGGGGATTGCCTTGTGGAGGTCTGCTCGGTTGGGTAGCAAGGGCTGGTTTGTGGCCTTACTGATTATTAATACCCTGGGTATTTTAGAGATTCTCTATATCTATGTGTTTAGTAAGAAGGACAATAAAGTAGAGAGCCAGAGTTAATATTAGATCATTATGAAGATCGCCATATTTGAAGCTACCGCTGAAGATCGGGAGCTGTTGCCGACTTTCTTGCCAGACTTAGAGCTGGCTTGGTTTGAGGAAAAATTAAAACCCGAAACGGTAGCCTTGGCCGAAGGTTGCGAAGTAATTTCGGTTTTTGTTAACTCGCAAATTGATCGGGCAGTAATTGAAGCCTTACCAGAACTTAAGTTGATTGCTACTCGTTCAACCGGCTTTGATCATATTGATACTAAAGTGGCTGGTGAACGGGGCATTAATATCACTAATGTGCCGGGTTACGGCTCCCGCTCGGTAGCGGAATTTACTTTTGCCTTAATGCTGACGTTGTCTCGGCGTATTTTTACCGCTCACTCCCAGATTCGCTCGGTGGGTACCTTTACCTTCGATGGTTTAGAGGGGTTTGATCTATTTGGCAAAACTTTGGGAATAGTCGGTACCGGCAATATCGGCCGTAATGTCGCCCGCATCGCCGTTGGTTTTGGGATGAAGGTGATTGGTTATGACGGCAAGCCCGATGAAAAATTAGCCAGCGAGCTGGGGTTTTCTTATGCCCCATTGCCAGAGTTGTTAGCTAATTCTGACATCGTTACCCTGCACTTACCCTACAACCCTGAAACTCACCACATTATTAACCGCGGGAATATTTACCAAATGCGTCCAGGCAGTTATCTGATCAATACCGCTCGCGGCGAACTGATAGAAACGGATGCTTTAGTGGGGGCCTTACAGAAAAAACATTTGGCCGGAGCGGGAATGGATGTATTAGAAGGTGAACACGAGCTAAAGGAAGAAATGGAGTTGATTACCAAAGATCAATCCATGAAGAATGTTAAAACTATTTTGGAAGACCATGTTTTAATGGAGTTGCCACAAGTGGTCATCACTCCACACATTGCTTTTTTCTCGAAAGAGGCAAAACTGCAGATTATTAAGACTACAGCGGAAAATATTCTTGCCTGGCAAGCCGGGCGGTCTAGTAACTTAGTTGGCAAATAGCAGTACTTATGTCCATGGCACTAATAAATAACCTCGCGCAGTTGGCTACTTCGTCTGGGCGTAGTGATGCCTTAGCAATTGTGCAGGCTGGATTAGAAGCCATCAACACACCTCGCGTAGTGAGACAAAAGGTGCAGTTGAGTGGTGACCAATTAAAGGTGGCTGATAAAGTTTTTAACCTCAGTCAATTTAAACGTCTGCGCGTGATTGCTTTTGGTAAGGCGGCCAGCGAGGCAACCGCAACCTTGGAAGAAATTCTCGGTAATCGAATTCTTGATGGGGTGGTAATTGATGTTACTACCCAAGAACATCGCTTTGTGCGGGCTTTCCGTGGTACTCATCCGCGTCCTTCCGATGAAAATGTGGCGGCGGCTAGAGAGATTGTTGGTTTGGCGGATGGGACGCAGGCCGACGATTTATTTTTGGTGGTGGTTTCTGGTGGTGGCTCAGCTATGTTGTGTTGGCCGCCGGAAGAGTGTAACCAGGGGATTAAGCTTTATGATGAGTTTTTGCAGGCGGGTGGCACGATTCAGGAGTTAAACACCGTGCGTAGGCACCTGTCGGATTTGAAGGGGGGAGGGTTGGCGAAGTTACTATATCCGGCCACGGTGATTGGTTTAATTTTTTGTGATGTGCCGGGTAGTCACTTTGCCGATGTCGCCTCTGGGCCAACTTTTCTGGATCAATCTACCGAAAGTGACGCTCTAACCATTTTGCAACGACATAAAATTGAGGCGGATTTTCTTTTACACGAGACCCCGAAAGAGGAAAAATATTTCAACAAGGTTTTTAATATCCCACTGGTAGCAAATGAGGTGGCCCTGCAAGCAATGGCAGAAAAAGCGCAGGCGCTCGGTTGGAAGCCAGAAATTTTGTCGGCAGAAATTTATGATTTTCCAGAAGAGGCTTTGAACAAAATCTTTGCCTTAAAACCAAAGTCAGAAAAAATCGCGATTATTGCTGGTGGAGAAGTTAGTTTGGTGATCAAAGATGTACATGGCACGGGTGGTCGTAACCAGTATTTAGGCATGAGCGCTTTGGGTAAGCTGGGGGATAAAGATACTTTTGTCTCACTGGCCTCCGACGGAGTGGATAACAGCCCACCGGCCGGAGTAATTGTTGATAAAACTACCATGCTTAAGGCAGAGGAGTTGGCGCTTGATACAAAACACTATTTAACTCATAGCGATACACTGACTTTTTTTGAAAAAACTGGTGGGCTAATCTACACTGGTCCTACTGGCGCGAATGTCTCGGATTTAATGTTATTACTAAGAGAATAATTCTCATGGCTACGATTAAAAACATTACTGCTCGACAAATTCTCGATTCACGGGGGCGACCAACCCTGACCGTTAAGGTAGAGACCGAAAATAATTTTGGCGAGTTTTCCGTCCCTTCCGGGGCTAGTACTGGCAGTCATGAAGCGCATGAGTTGCGCGATGGTGGCGGTGAATGGGGTGGTGCCGGCGTTAATCAGGCGATTCAAAACGTAGAAACAATAATTGCTCCCGCCCTCGCCGGTCTGGCCGTGCAGGATCAGGCCAAGCTTGACCAGGTTATGCTAGAACTAGATGGCACCGCGAATAGAAACCAGTTGGGTGGCAACGCCATTATTGGTGTGAGCGTTGCCTGCGCGGTAGCGGCGGCAAGGGCGGAGGAAATACAGCCGTTTGAGTATTTGCGGCGGTTGGCTGGTCAGAGCAAGCCACTTTCAGAGACGCCACTACTCTTTATGAATCTAATCAACGGTGGCAAGCACTCCAGCTCTAAGTTAGATTGGCAGGAGTACCACCTGATTCCCCAAACCGATAACCCAACCGAGGCGTTAGCGATTGGTACGGCGGTAATGCAAGCTTTGGCGCCTATCTTACGTGAACAGTATGGAGATTTAAGTGCTAATCAGGGTGATGAGGGTGGATTTGTGCCAGCGATTAGTGATCCGGAGGCACCACTAGCGGCAATTTGGCAGGCGGTAAGAAAGACCGGAGTAGAGGGCAGAGTTAAACTAGGTTTAGATGTAGCGGCCTCGTCTTTTTATGAAGCTGGTAAGTATAAAATCAACGGACAGGATTACTCAGCCCAACAACTACTCGAGCTTTACCAGAAAATTTGTCGAGGCTATCCCATGTTATCAATCGAGGATCCCTTTGCCGAAGAAGATTTTGCTGATTTTGCGAAATTACAAGCTGAACAGTCAGAGCTTTTGGTGATTGGTGATGATTTAACGGTTACTAATTCAGAAAGATTGAAGCAGGCGATTGAACTAAAAAGTATTAGTGGGGTGATTATCAAGCCCAACCAAGTCGGTAGCTTGACCGAAACTCTGCAAACGATAAAATTAGCCCAGGACAACAACATTAAATGTATTGCTAGCCATCGTAGCGGTGAAACTAATGATAGTTTTATCGCTGATTTGGCGGTAGGACTAGGTTGCTATGGGCTAAAAGCCGGTGCGCCAGCTAGCGGTGAACGCGTGGCTAAGTATAATCGTTTAGTAGAAATTTCCACCCTAATTAAGCAAAAATAATATTTATGCACCATTCACGCACGCAAATCGTGGCGACCATTGGTCCCAGTAGTGGAACACTGGAAGTAATAAAAGAGTTGATTCGTCATCAGATGGATTTAGCGCGCTTAAATTTTTCTTGGGGGACACACCCAGAACACGCTAGCTTTATTGCCAATATCCGAGCGGCAGCACTGGATGCTGGCCGACGCATTCCGATTATCCAAGATCTATCTGGTCCACGCGTGCAAACTTCTGCTGGTCATCATTTGCAACTCGGAGCGGAGGGAATTATCACTGAAAAGGATCTACAAGACCTAACTTTTGGCCTAGAGCAAGCGGTAGACTATGTTGCCATGTCTTACGTTGGTTCGGCGGCTGATGTGGAACAGTTGCGAGCAAAGATTAAAGAACAGAATGGTCACACCAAAATCATCGCCAAAATTGAACGGCAGGTGGCAGTAGATAATTTGACCGAGATTATTAAAGTTAGCGATGCCATTATGGTGGCGCGGGGTGATTTGGGGAATGAGTTTCCGTTAGAACAAATCCCTTTTGTCCAGCGCGATATTGTCAGTGCCTGTAAGCAGGCGCGCAAGCCAGTGATTGTAGCTACTCAGATGATGTTATCAATGGTAGACAACCCCACCCCCACTCGGGCGGAGGTAACCGATGTGGCTTTCGCGGTAATTTTGGGAGCGGACGCGGTAATGCTGTCCGAGGAATCAGCGCTGGGCAAATATGCGATTGAGGCGGTGGGGATGATGGAAAAGATTACGGCCGAGGCAGAAAAGCATAAGTTGGAGATTGAGATTAATATGTTATAGTGTTATTAGGGTCGAGAGTATAATTAAATTTGAAGTTATAAATTCTATGGAAAAAGAAGAATTAATGCAAAAGGTCGGTGAACTTGTGAAGGACTGCGCTTGTGGTTCTGGCAAGAAGGCCTACCTATGCTGTCAGCAGGAGGCAGCCAAAGCAGTTGAAAACGAAGTTTGTCCAATGCCAGAGCACAATGGTAGCGTGCTCAAGGACTGCTGTATGAAACACGCCGAAGCAACTGTTTAGTTTTGGATTTTAGTTGCAATAAAATCAGCCCCGTCTCAGGCGGGGCTGATTTGTCAGTGGGGCGCTTTTTGTGCTAAAGTCATGAAATATGAATAATGAAAATTCTTCAGAAGACTTAACCATTAAAGAGCAACGCGAATTACAACGCCAGGAAAAACAAGCCCGGGCAGAAGAACGAGCTAGGAGCCAGGGCGCTAGACGTTGGTTGGTTTGGTTTGGTGTAGCCCTAGTAATTGTGGGTGGAGTGTGGGGGATGACTAAACTAGCCAAACAACAGCCGACAGTTGTAACTGGCGAGCCAATTCCAGCGGTTTCTGCTAGCGACAGAACCAATGGTGCTACCAATGCCAAGGTGACGCTAATTGAGTACAGTGATTTCCAGTGTCCCGCCTGCGGTGCTTATTATCCAATTTTGAAAAAATTGAACGAAGAACTGGGGGGTAAAGTTATGTTTGTTTATCGTTACTTCCCGTTGCGTGGTATTCATCAGAACGCACAAATTTCGGCTCAAGCGGGAGAAGCGGCTGGTTTGCAGGGTAAGTTCTGGCAGATGCACGACATATTGTTCGATAACCAAGCCGTTTGGTCAGACTTACCAAATGCTCAGGATACTTTTGTTAAATATGCCACCAATTTGGGTTTAGATGTAGAGCGATTCGAGCGGGATATGGATTCTGATGCAGTGAAAAACAAGATCGAGAATGATTATCAGGCGGGGATCAAGTCGGGTATTAACTCCACCCCCAGCTTCTTCCTTAACGGTGAAAAAATTACTGGTCCACAGAGCTATGAAGAATTTAAAAAACTTATTGAGCAAGCCCTGGCAACCAACGCCTAGTTGGTTCGTGCTAGCCTGGAGCCTGGTAAGTCTAGTGGGCTTTCTTGATGCCACCTACTTAACAATACAGCATTACACTGGCGGCAATGTCAATTGCAATCTTTTTAGTGGTTGCGAGAAGGTTTTGGCTAGCCCCTACGCGATAATCTGGGGTGTGCCGTTAGCGCTAGTGGGGGTGGCATTTTATTTATTGATGTTGTTGCTCATGGTTCTGCATTGGGAGCACGGAGTGCGCTGGGCTTTATTATTAGGAATACTTGGTTCAGTTGGGGCCTGGGTTTTTTCCTTAGTGATGATCTATCTCCAGTTGATGGTGATTGAGTCGCTCTGTCAGTACTGCTTATTATCTGCCTTGACCGCTACAACGCTTTTTATTCTAAGTCTGGTGTGGCTTAGACGCCAAACTGTTGCCGAATGAAACTTTTTATAAAAGTACGCCCGGGGGCCAGAGAAAATAAGGTGCAAAAAGTTGATGAAATCAACTTTGTTATTTCAGTTACTGCTCAACCAGAAAAGGATCGCGCCAATCGCGCGGCAGTGCAGGCTCTAGCCGATTACCTAAATATTCCTAGTACGCGGATTAGAATCTCGGCTGGTTTGACTGCCAGACACAAAATTTTTGAAATATTATGAGGCCAGAAGCGGTCGAGCTAGGATTTAATCCAGATGAGTTACGTTTTTTACGTAAACTTAACCGCCCAGCTAAGATCCAGGACTTCTTAGAGACCCTGCCGATTAACTTTGAAAGCAAGGGTGAGACTTTGATGTCACCGCGCCGAGTGTTGCAAGAACGGTGTGCCCATTGCATGGAGGGAGCACTACTGGCGGCGGCAGCTTTGGCAGTTGCTGGCCACAAACCATTATTGCTCGATCTGGTTACTGTAGAAAAAGATTACTATCATGTGGTGGCACCCTTCCAGATAGCCGGTTTTTGGGGAGCAATTAGTAAGACCAACCATGCTGTTCTGCGTTATCGTGAGCCAATTTATAAAACGATAAGAGAACTAGCCCTCTCCTATTTCCACGAGTATTTTTTGGACGATGGTAGCAAGACTTTGCGTAGCTACGCTGGCCCCTTTAATCTTAGTCGTTTTAATAAAAAACATTGGGCGACTAGCGAGGAAGATTTGTGGTGGTTGTCAGATGAGCTTGATAATGTGAAGCATTATCAAATTCTTAGTCAAAAACAAAAAACCAGCCTACGCCGAGCGGATAAAATTGAAATTACGGCGGGTAAGCTGGAAGAGTGGAAACGCTAGGCGGTGTGCATTCGCTTATTGCGAACCAGATAATAGGAAGCGGCTGTGCCAACGCCGGAAGCAATTAATAGGTACATTGCCAAAGGGGAGAGTACCGCGCCATAGGAGCGCACTAGCCAATCCCCCATCGGGAAACTACTAAGCGAGAAGTAGTCAGCGCGCATTAGCATCCAGAGCTCACGCAGAGTAATTGGCCCAACCGCCCAGAACCCAACACCAATTCGAATCAGCCAACTACGGCGCTGTTCCAGTTGTCTGGCCTGAGTTATAACGCGTTCGGTGAAGTCGTGCGGTGGGCGAATAGACATACTAACTGGCCGCGAGTATTGCACGTGTCGGCTAATATACTGGTCTAATTTTATGTCTGCCTGTTCTTGGTAAGAGTGTTTCATGTTATTTGGTGACTGGCTACGATATCGCGCAAACCTTCGTTGCCTCGAACAGCGGCTAGTAAAATCTTGCGTGCTCGGTGGAGTCGGCTCTTGAGGGTGTTGGGGTTGATTTTTAGCAACTTGGAGATCTCCTGATAGGAAAAACCTTCATAGTACAGTAGTTTAACGATTAGACGATCCTCGGCATCGAGTTGTTGCATACAGCGTTCCAACTCGTCACTTATTTCTGCCGCTGCCACTTGGCGATTGTAATCTACTGCCGTGGTGCGAGCATGGTACTCCAATACAGAATTATCCAAACTGATGGTGCGTTCCTTGTTTTTGCGGAAAAAATCCATAGCAGTATTGCGCGCGATACTATATAACCAGCTCCTGGCTTTCCCCGGCTCCTTAATTGAATCCATATGGCGATAGGCTTTGATGAAAGTCTCTTGGGCTAAGTCATCCGCCTCAAAACGATTACCAGTTAGGCGATAGTGAAAGTTAATTATCTCTTTCTGGTGCTTGTTTACCAGTTCTTCGAATTTATTAAGTAGTTCTGTGCGCATGTATTAGATTTTAATCGTCTATGCGGTACTATTAATAAGACGTGGTGTAGTAACTAAAGGTTGCAAATTATATTGACTACAGATTAATTATACTCCTAGTGCAACCTAAACCATAATCCTCTCGTCTTATTGGTGTGACCAATACATTAAGAGGACCGCCTGAATAGATCAGCCAATCAGACGCCTCCTGCCCCGCCCCTTGGTCTTTCCTAGTATCCCTTGCCAACCCTAGTACTTTTTTTAAGAAAATATATAAAAATTAACGGCAAGGCTACGAAAGAAAGCCCAAAGGGCGGGGCTTTTGGTTTTCTTATTATTTGCTAGATTTTATGGGCCAAAAGTTGGGCCTTTTTTATATTTCCGGCTCGCTATTGACAGATTGGGGCCACTTCTGTTATAATGCAGAAGTAATCAAGTGGTCTTGCAAAAGCCCACATTTAGTTTATATTAACGGACAAAAGTCCAACAACCAATAAAACCTTAATTTATATATGAATATGTTTAATCGTTATAGTAAGATCAAAGCGTTATTAACGTTGCTTTTCGTTGGTCAGCTAGTGGCTGGTTCAGTGTTGGTTTTAATGCCGAACTTTAACGTTAGCCAGCAAGCTAGCGCCAGTGGCGTTACCTGTAACCTAACCTGGGGCGGTCGCACCGAGGCTGACGGTACTGGTATCCGCCGGATTGGTGCTGGTTCAGATTGGCACATTGAGGTGCATAATCTTCAGCCTGGTCAACAGTTTCGTTTAGCTAATACCAACCTTACTCGAGGCGGTACTACTTACAATGGCTTTTTAACCGCTGACTCTAACGGTGCTTTTTGGTTATATGACAACACCCCGATTCAGGGCTATGAGTATGCCGTTGGCCGTTATAAGACTGAACTGCAAAACACTGCTACTACTACAGTAGCTAACTGTACGCCGAGTTTTGTAATTGAAGATCCTAATCAGCCAGCGGTAACTCCGGTGCCTAGTTCTACTCCAGCACCATATCTTGGCCCAGTTGTTTGTCGCTTAGACTGGACTCGCGGCTCAGTCGCGAACGGTAGCCAGAGATTCTTCAATATTCTCGTCCCAACTGGTACCGGTATCCGCCGCATTGGCGAAGGCTCTAATTGGTCTATCAATGTCACTGGTTTGCAGCCCAGTCAGAGTTTCCGGTTAGCTAACGTTAATCTAACTCGTGGTGGTATTACTTATAATAACTTCTTGAATGCTGACACTAACGGAAACTTCTCTTTGTATGACAATACATTGATCAAATCGAACGAGTATTCTAGCGGTTTCTACCAGACGTTATTACAAAACACTTCTACGCAGACTATCACGTCCTGTACCCCAAGTTTTGTAATTGAAGATGCTAGCACTCCAACTCCTACTCCAGTAGTGAATGCTTCTGGTAGTATTTCTGCCAGTCCGAACCCTTGTAATCTGGGCTATGGCGCGCTCTGCACTAGTTATATCTCTTGGAGTACTAGTAATTCTAGTCGGGCTAAGGTTTATGTAACCGACGATAGTTCTGAAAAATTATTTGGTGACGCTACCTCCTTTAGTAATGATGCCGCGCCGTGGATTAAGCCAGGGATTACCTATGTTTTCCGTCTGTATGACTATAGTGGTGGTAGTCGTGGTGCTAAGTTAGCTGAAGTAGCGGTCACCGCTATTGGTAGTATCGCTACCCCAACGCCCTATCCCACCTATACCCCTTACCCGACCTATACACCTTATCCTACGTATACCCCATATCCTACTTACACTCCGTATCCTTATAACTACAACGATGCGTCGTGTCAGGAGGTAGTCGCTCCGTATACCGTTAATGCTGGCCAGACTTTTACTGCTCAGGTAACGGTACGCAATACTGGTACCCAGGCCTGGACGCGTGGCTATAACTCATTCAGTTTGAGAGCCTACGATCCGGAGACCAATCAGTGGAATGTCCAGCGAGTAGATTTACCAGTGGACTATGTTTATCCAGGCAACAGCACGACCTTTTCTTTCACTGCTACTGCCCCTTACTCTGGTTATGGTAGTTATCAGAATTTCAACTGGCGCATGAGTCAGGACGGTTCTGGTTTCTTTGGACAGACTTGCCGTAAGAATATCAGTGTTATTCAGCCGACCTATACTCCATATTACACGCCTTATTATACTCCTTACTACACCCCGTATGTCGGTTATAACAGTGCAACCTGTACTGATATAAACATCCCGACCACGGTACGAGTGGGTCAGGGCTTCAACGCTACCGTAACCATGACCAATACTGGTACCAAAGCTTGGACTAAAGACAATACCCCAAATCGTTTGGGTTCACAGGGACCGCAGGATAATATGACCTGGGGCTTAAGTCGAGTGGATATGAACACTAGTTATGTTCAGCCAGGTCAAAGTGCTAACTTTAACATTAGTGCGGTGGCGCCAAGTCGGGCTGGTACTTATAACTTCAATTGGCGCATGGTAGAGGAGTGGCAAGAATGGTATGGGCAAACTTGTACTCGCCAGATCAAGGTGGTAGGCAACCCCGTTGCCACGCCGTCTCATTCGCCAGTAATTGTCTACATTACTTCAACCCCTACTCCTAATATAGTTTGCATGGTGGTTGGTCAGACTTACCTTTACGATCAAAATCAGTATAATCAAGACCAATACAATCAAAATCAAAACCAGGTTAGTCAGGATACCAAAGATAATTCTTTTTGGTCCTTCCTGGGCAACATCGGTACCTTGGGTACTGGTAGTGGAGTGATTGGCGCGATTATCTTGCTATTACTAATCGCCTTCATCCTTTACCTCTTGTACCGTATCTTCCTAGCTAAGAGCGAGTATGCGACGCGTACTGCCTAAGCTCTGCAAAACAAAACTCGCCCATAAGGCGAGTTTTGTTTTGGGAAGGCCTTGCGGCCCTGCCGTTTGATTCTGTTGGGTCTTGTATTTGTCTCTCGGCCGTGCTATACTATTAACTAGTGTGGGTTTCTCGTGGCGTTTCTCTAGTGGGCTAAGGCCTATCTTAGTAGGAACTAGACGGGAGGTCGTCCTACTTAAGAGCAATGTTAACACTGTTACTGCTGGGGCTAGATGTAAGTCCAGCCACTGCAAAAACCTTGTTAATAGAATAGTAAAAATGGCAAAGAAATTATACGTCGGTAATTTGTCCTTCAGTATGACCGATGATGGTTTGCGTGAGGCCTTCGCCCAGGTGGGTGAAGTAGTTTCCGCGATGGTTATCAAGGACAAAATGACCGGTCGTTCTCGTGGCTTCGGTTTCGTCGAAATGGCGGCCGATGAAGCTGCGATGAGCGCGATCGAAACGTTGAATGGTAAGGAAGTCGATGGCCGCACTTTAGTGGTCAACGAAGCCAAGCCGATGACGGATCGACCAGCAGGTGGTGGTAGTCGTGGTGGCTTTAATCGAGGCGGGGGCTTCGGTGGTGGCCGCAGTGATTACTAGACCTCTCAAACAAAAACCCCGCTTCGACGGGGTTTTTGTTTGAGCGATAAAGCGCGTGTTGTCAGTAATAAATAACAGTCTTTCGGTGCGCTGTCCGGCGTGCAAACTGCATGGTCGGTGAGCAGTATAATAGTCATAACACTGCGAGCCGAGTTTCCGCCGGACAACGAGTTAAATTCTCGTTGGGAATTTAACGTCACAAGAAAGACTGTTATTTATTACTGACTTGTGTATTTTCTAAATTCCCATAATATTTATTACATTATACCCACTTTATATGCCCGAACTGCCAGAGGTTGAAACCATCAGACGCGAATTGGAGCGGGATATTTTAAACCAACGTATTGGTCGGGTAGAGGTTTTGGCAGCCAAAACCATTCACGGTAAGACGGGGGATTTCATTAAACAGCTAACCGGCAATAGTATTGCCGGGATTGATCGGTGGGGGAAGTTGCTAATCTTCGATCTGAAAAAGGGGGGACACAAACTATTGATTCACTTAAAAATGACTGGGCAGTTGGTTTACAAAGATACTAAAAAACTCGTTTTTGGTGGTCATAATATTTCTGAGAGTGATTTGGTAGTGCCTAATCGTTTTACCAGAGTAGTCTTACACTTCTCTAATCATAAGGCTTTGTATTTTAATGATATGCGACGCTTTGGCTTTATGAAGTTGGTAGAGGAAGCGGATCTTGGCGGTGTGGTGGCAAAAAGTTATGGCGTGGATGCTTTGTCGCCAGATTTCACTGAAAAATATCTGCAGAAAGCTTTAAAGAAAAGAGCCAAGACCACAATTAAAGCGGCGCTATTAGATCAGAAGCACTTAGCTGGTATCGGTAATATTTATGCGGATGAGGTTTGTTTTGCCACTGGCATCTTACCAAATCGTAGAGTAAACACTTTGTCTGTGTCTAAAATTAAAGAAATATACAAAGCGATTAAACGAGTGTTGAACCTAGCAATCAAGCATGGTGGCACGACCTTTACTTCGGCCCGCCGAAGCCAGGCGAAGCCCGCCTATGCCCTAGCGGGCTTCGGCGAGGCGAAGGAGGCCCAGTCACAGTTCTTGGCGGGGCATTTTGTGCGCAGTGACGGTGCCAAGGGGAATTTCACGCAGTATCTAAAAGTTTTTGATCGCACCGGCCAGAAATGTTTGCGTTGTAAAAAGGGGATTATCCAAAAAAATCGGGTCGCTAGGCGGGGGACACACTTTTGCCAGAAGTGCCAGAAATAATTTGCTATAATATCATTATGTTCAAAATCGGAGCACATGTGTCGGCGGCGGGAGGATTAGATAAGTGTATTGCCAATGCCGAGGCGATTGGGGCGGAGGCAATGCAGATTTTTGGTTCCTCGCCCCGGCAGTGGAAGGTAAACCTGCCCAAGCCAGAGGAGATCAAAAAATATCGTACGGCTTTGGAAAAGTCTACTATCAACGGAGGAGTTTTTTTGCATGCACCATATTTGATTAATCTAGCTAGTCCGGATGAGGCAATTTGGCAGAACTCGATTAACTGCTTGGCCGGTAATCTACAGATTGCGGAACTAATGGGTGGAGATGGAGTGATCTTTCATGTTGGCTCGGGTAAGGATCCCAATAAACAGCCAGCGCTGGAGCGTTCGGTGGAGGGGATTAAGGCGGTGCTCAAAATGGCCCCAGGCAAAACCCACTTAATCATCGAAAATTCAGCCAGTATTAAAAAAGTGGGTTCGGATGCTAGTGAGATTAAATATCTAATGAGTGGTGTGGATAATAAGCGGGTGAAATTCTGTATTGATATCGCGCACACTTTTGAAGCTGGTTTAGTAGCGGAATATAGTCCAGAAGAGATTGATAAACTATTCAGTCAGTTGGATAAGGAGATTGGGTTGGAGAATCTTATGGCCTTGCATGTTAATGACTCTCGTACCGCGCAGGGCTCTAATCATGATCAGCACGATAATATTGGCGAAGGGCAGATTAGCTTGGCCGGGTTTAAAAATTTAGCCAAAGAAAAGAGGTTATGGAGTATGCCGTGGTTGTTAG
>MGKD01000012.1 GCA_001794605.1 Candidatus Yanofskybacteria bacterium RIFCSPHIGHO2_12_FULL_45_19b
ACCACGCTTTCATCTGGCCGCCGGACATTTAATTTAATTTTCGCCTCGCGCTCCTGATAGGCTGAGCTTTTGAAATAGTCGAGCAGGCGCGCTAACTCGGAATTCTTTTTTTCTAGCGTGGAGATCTCACCACTTAAATTATCCACGCCGTTTTCTACGGCCAACTTGCGTGGCCAAAGTTTGGCCAAAGCAAACACCATTAGGCCGATCAGTACCAGAATCGCAATACTAATTAAAGGTGAGTGGAGGAGGCGTTTGAACATGGCCCTGATTAATAGTAGTACAGCGGGAGCAACATAAAGACAATCATGCTCACCACTACAATTATCGCCAGCGTCATCCCCACAATCTTCAAAAGCTTCTTATTAAACATGGTGGTTATTATACCGGAAAAGCGACATCATGGTTATATTGACAATAGAAGTATCTTTATTGTGTTATAGAACATCCCGTTTCTTAAAAAGTGAAGAGCACTTTTTACCGTCAGAAGAACTGCCGGGGTATCATGCCAGAAACGATTTTCGAAAAAGGAGTCGTCGTCATGTTGGAAAACCTAATCAGTATACAGGGAGCAGTCCTGAGTGCAATCTCGGCTGGGATATTCCTCCTGGCTTTCTTTGCTGGAGGATTCTCCGTCTTCTGGCTATCAGAACGGAAAGCCCCACAACTGGAAAAAATCCGAAGGTTTCGTGATTACTTCATCACCCAGCAGGACGTTGATCGGGTTTTACGGATCAAAGCCGAGGAGTTTGATAAGATCTGTATGCATCAGATCAGAACGCAGCAAGAAACTGAGACAACAATCCACACCCAAGAATTACTCCGTAGATACTACGCCGCGGCCGAACGTATCAAGGCGTATAAACACAACTTCTGGTGGCTGACTGAGATCGCCAAGGAGAATGGATTCAAGACGTGGAGGTCTTACAAAGACTACCTACCACCAACTTCGAGCGACAACCCAGCCCCAGACACAATTGATACTGGTTTCGGCATGCCAATCGAGGAGGAAATCTCGGACTGTCTAGGAAAAGAGTTCGAGATCTGACCCAACCCCGCCCCCACCGTCGCAAGAGAGGACCACCACTCTCCTGCCGGGTGGGGTCTTTTCTTGCCTGAATTCTCTCCCTGCGAGTCAAACGGTGGGATTTGAGCCGATCCGACTCTACACAGCTAAAACAACTAGGTCTTGCCTAGTTGTTTTAGCTGTTCCTCTTATAATTATAGTTTATCCACTCAAAGATTTCTTTTAAAAACCCATTTTGTGTTGGAAAATAGCTAGGAAAAACCTCTTGATTCAAGATTTTATTTTGTATTCTATTTTTGCCAAGATAATCAACATAGCTTGAATATTGGTATCGAGCCAAATAATTTAAAGCCTCTTTTTTATTCCGTACTCCACTTTCTTTCCAATCTTTATCTATAATTTTTATAGGATTCAAGTGTATGTAAGAAAATAAATACTTTAAGTAAGGATCGCCATCTAAGTGGTTGGCTTTAAATTTTCCCTCAAATAGACCGCCAGTCCTTTTGTATTTTTTATTGTAGTACATTACATAAGCAGTAGTAAGTTTTTGTACGAACCTACTGATGTCACCTTTTTCAGTTTGGGTAACTAATAGGTGAAAGTGATTTGGCATAAGACAATATGCACCAATATCTACAAGTGGTGTACCACGTTCAAAATCATAAGGACTTTCTCCTTTGTTTAACGCGTGGATCCTAAAATTGTTGACGGAGTTGCAAGCATACAACAAACTAATAAAACGATGATGATCTTCTGAGTCATGAAATATTTTTTGTTTACTGTTTCCACGATTATACACATGATAATATTCTTGAAAAACAAATCCCTTTTTGCGAATAGACATATCTCTATAATATTGCCTTCTCTTTATCTAGGCAAGACCTAGTTACCTCCGCTCTTTTGCACTTGACTAGGTCTTGCCTAGATTAGTGGTTACTACTTTTTTAGCATTTCTAAGAACACCGATTGCGGTATGTTCACTCGCCCTGTCGCCTTCATCCGTTCTTTACCCCGCTTTTGTTTTTCCAATAACTTCTTTTTGCGCGTAATGTCGCCCCCATACAAATAACCAGTCACATCTTTGCGCATAGCGCTAATATCCTCACGCGCCACAATCTTACCACCCACCGCCGCCTGCAAGACCACAGCGAACAACTGTTTTGGCACGACGGTTTTTAGTTTAGTCACGATTGCCCGGCCCACACTGACGGCCTGCTCGCGTGGGACAATTTTCGAAAATGGCTCGACGGGTTCATCGGCAATCAAAATATCCAGACGCACTAAGTCGCCCAAGCGATGACCACTGGGTTCATAACTCATCGAGGCATAGCCCGAGCTGACACTCTTCAGCCGATCGTAAAAGTCAGTGACGATTTCCGCAAAGGGTACTTCGTAAGTTAGACGCACCAAATCTTTACTCAAATAATCCGTTTGAATGTATTGATTGCGAATCTCACTGACTAAATTCATTACCGCACCAAGATACTCATTCGGCACAATAATATCCAACCGTGAGATTGGCTCTTTAATCTCTTTCCACATATTCGGATCGGGCAACTGCGAGGCCGAGCGAATTTTAGTAATCTCACCATTGTTCAGCGTTACCTCATACTCCACGGTGGGCGAAGAGATAATCAGGTTAAGATTAAACTCACGGCGCAAACGCTCACTGATAATCTCAATATGCAACATGCCCAAAAAACCGAGGCGAAAACCACGCCCTAAGGCGGGAGAGCTTTCCGGTTCAAAAAACAGCGCCGCATCAGTCAGTTTTAATTTGGCTAAAGCGTCTTTCAGTTCATCAAAGTTGTCGGAATCCTCCGGATAGAAGCTGGCAAAGACCATTGGTTCCGGTTCCTGATAACCCGGCAGAGGTTGGGCAGTTTCGTAAGCCTTAACGATGGTGTCGCCTACTTTGACCAACCCGGGAGTTTTAATACCGGTGGCGATATAGCCAATCTCACCCGCGGAGAGCAGTTTTTCTTTTACCAAGCGGGGCGCAAAATACCCCACCTCAATGGTTTCGCTACTGGCTCCGGCCATACCGAGTTTAATTTTTTCACCAGACTTGAGCGCACCACCAAAAACCCGCACAAATGCCACTACCCCTTTGTAGGCATCGAAATTAGAATCGAATATCAAAGCCCGGAAGGGTGCGACCTGCCCGCCGGAGTTTTCAGCAGAAAAGTCTGGCGGGGGAATCTTTTCTACTACCGCCTGTAGCACCTGTTCAACATTCTCGCCACTCTTGGCCGAGATTTTAATAATCCCCTCCGGAGCAATACTCAAAAGATGCGCCACGGCCTGTACGGTTTCCGGCACGCGCGCGTTGGGAGCGTCAATTTTATTAACCACCGGAATAATTACCAGTCCCTGCTTTTGCGCCAAGTGTAGATTAGCCAAAGTTTGCGCCTGCACCCCCTTAGTAGCATCGACTAACAAAATTGCCCCCTCGACTGCCGCCAAGGAGCGAGAAACTTCGTAAGTAAAATCAACATGGCCGGGAGTGTCGATCAGGTTTAGAACAAAATCCTGTCCAATGTCTAAAGTCGAGTGACTAATGCCAGAAGCTTTAGACTTTAGACTTTCGTCCTTTGGCAGTTTGTACTTCATCCGCACGGGCTGAAGTTTAATCGTAATACCCCGCTCGCGCTCCAAATCCATCTGATCCAATATCTGATCCTGCATCTTGCGTCTTTCGATTGTGCCAGTCAATTCTAAAAGTCTATCTGCAAGAGTAGATTTACCAGCGTCAATGTGGGCAATAATACAAAAATTTCTAATATCTTTCATAAATTACGGATGCCTGCCCCGTAACGAGCGTGGCGAGTTTTACGGGGTTATTTATTGGTTAAGCTAGTTTAGCCAATGCACGACGTAAAAACAACCAAAGGGTTACTGCGTTTAAAATCCCGGCCAGACTAAAAGCAAAGGCCAAACCAGGCACGCCCCAATTGAGCACGCGCAGAAAGTAAACCGATAGGGCAATGTTAACTAAAATTGAAACCACACTGATACTCACTGGGGTAATAGTGTTTTGTAGAGCATAGAAAGCACGCGACAAAGTGGGGATTAGGGTCTGTGCCCACACCCCCAGGATAAACATGCCCAACACCTGCCCCATCAAATTAACATCCTGAATCGAAAAGTTGCCAGCGTGTAGCAACAAACGTAGGATCCAAAAACGCAAAAGATAAAAGATGATTGAACCAGGAATAATTAACCACAGTAAACGTTTTAAAATACCGTTTAGACGCCTGACAAAAACCTGTTTGTCTTGCTGTAAGGCATCACGCGACATAGTCGGAAAGGCCGCTACCGCAACGGAGATTCCCACTAAGGCAATCGGTAGATACTGAAAGTTGTTGGCGATATTCAAAATTGCCACACTGCCTACCCCAGCCGTACTAGCAAAAGCATCCAATGAAATGAGGTTGATCTGACCAGCCACTAAACCAATCGTGCGCGGAATCATCAGTTTAAATATCTTACGCATCCCCTGACTACCCCAATCCAATGCCAGACGCCAACGAAAGCCCACGCGATGGGCGGCCGCCCATTGTAATAGCAAGTGCATTATGGCTCCGACAATCACACCATAGGCCAAACCAGCCGGACCAAACTTTGGCACCAAAACAATCGCCCCAAAAATAATTCCTAGGTTATAAATGATTGGTGCCACCGAAAAAGCCAAAAAGCGATTGAAGGATTGTAGGACTGAACCAATGACCCCACTGACCGCAAAAATCAATGGGCTAAACAACATGATACGTGTGAACAAAATCGCTAAGGTTTGCTTGGCTGGTGGAAAGCCAGGGGCAATTAAGGCAATTAATTGTGGAGTAAAAACAAAAATTACCAAACCTAGCGCGGCCACCGCCACAAAAAGAAAGTTCAGAAAATTACTGGCGAGTTTCCACTCCTGCCCAGGCTGTTTTTCTTGGTGCTCAATAAATACCGGAATAAAAGCCGCTGCCAAAGCCCCTGCCACTAGCAAATTAAAAACAAAATCCGGAATATCAAAAGCCAGATAGTAGACATCCAGAATGTTGGTAGCACCAAAATGCGAAACTAAAATGCGGTCGCGCAGTAAACCGACTAAGCGTGAGAGCAAATTAAAAAAGGCGAGCAGGATGCTGGCTCGCAGAATAGTTCGTATCTTTAGGAAATTAAATATTTTCATTAGTTCATTGCCATTTCACCCCGAACACTACGTCATGCTCCAGCACCGCCTGACCAGCAATTTTATCTCCCTCTGGTTGTAGGTCTGGGTACTGATAGAGCAGTTGGCGACCACTGGGCGGAGTGAGCGTAAAATTTACTTTAACATCACGCATCCCCGACTGCTTCTGCCACATTAATACAAACTGATCGGTTTTAGTAAGGCGGGTGGGGATTTGATAGTGCAGGGTTATGGTTTGGCTTTTACCCGGTGCCAGTTGCAACCAGAAACCGAAAACCGTTTTGCCGTTTTCACTGAAAACTCGCACCCCATTATCTAGCAACTTACTCTCACTCTCATATTTAACCAGTTCTTTATCGCGACTAAACTCCCCGATACTATAGTCAATCAGCGGAGCATAAGCAAGCTTGTTGTTGCCCTCAATACTAGTCAGCACCGTGCCAGCTGGCACTAGCACACGGACAAAATCATAATTTGGTCGATTATAAAACCCGTATTTATACTGGTCACCGTTATGAGTACGAGTAATTTGTAGGGTGTGGTCCCAACTATTACCTTCGCCCAGCGCAACTTCCAAGCTATAAGTGTTATCAATTACCGCATCAGTTTTGGATCCCTTCACGTTAGTATGTACGACTTGCAGATAGTCTGAATCAGTAGTCTTGACCTCACCGCCTAAGTTGTTTTTTATTACCACCGCCTCCAGATTAGGGTCTTTAAAGTAAGCCAAAACTTTTTTCTGCTCAATACTGTGTAAAATCATCTGAAAAATCTGGAACCATTTATCTTTGTCCTGTTGACCCAACTTAGCCACCAACTTGGGCGCTAGATCCATCAGCACCTGTTTGGGTTGCACGCGATTATCGCCATACTCCACCTCGCTTTGAATCTGATCAATAAAATTGTCGGCCGTGATAGTCAGCTTATATTCGGGCAGTTCAATCGGCCCAGTAACCGTTAGCATTTGTGCCACAATATCCGGTGTTAAAGTAATCACTCCGTCCACTGATGCGCCACTATTAATCTCAGTATAAAACTGCATCACTTTTTTTGCCGAGGTGGGAAAGTCTGCCCACCAAGCCACATCGCGCATCCCCCAAGTTGGTGTGATATGTTGCAACTCGCGCGGCGGAATAATATTTTTGCTGGACTGCCCATCAATGTTATAAATGTCATCGACTTTTAATTCACGTAAAATTCCTCGATCAAAACCGATTAGAGCATAAGAACCCGGAAAACCACCAGTTGGACGCAACTCGGAATTATTTTGAAAAAGTAGTAGATATTTTTTTGGACCAGACTCCCCCAGTGCCTGTAAAAGAAAACCGGAGTAATCTACCGCATCACCGACAAATTGCTTCAGTAGTGGTAACTGGTTTTTAAGTTGAATTAATTTTTCTTGTTTGTCACTAGGTAGGGCAGAGACGTCGACATCCGCCAGTAATTTTTCCGAATCAAGAATTTTGGCTTGCGCAGAGATCAGTGCCTGATTGAAAGTGGCTACCAAATTAGTAATTGGTTGCGGACGGTGATTACCAGTAAAACCCAGGAAGGCGGTAAAGTTGGTTTTGTAAAAACTATCCAGGGCGGCCGAGATTTCCGCTCCGGCTTGGGAAATATTCTGGCCAATCTTTAATAAGTTGTTGGCGGATTTTAATTTACCCAGGCCAGGCAGGTCAGCCAAGAAACCCGTCAGTGAGTTGCCTAGCAAGTTTAAATTTCCCGCCGCTTGGGAAAAGTCATCATAAGCCAGTGCAAAATTGTTTGAGGCACCAGCAAAATCAAATCTTTGAATAGCCGCTTTGGCTTCTTCCAAATTGCCTACCCCTTGATTACCATTGGCCATCACTTGCTGTTGGATTTTTTCTGGATGTAACTGCCAACCCAAACCACCCACCACTAACAAGGCCACTACCACTCCGGTCCAAAACTTTCTTTTAGAGAAGACCTTGGGAGTAGTGACCGCATTTGGTGCGACGGCTGGTACAGCTTCAACTGGGGGGGCACCCCGATTAGTTTGTGCCAGTAAACTTTCTACCTCGCGGGCCGCTGGGGCATAAGCAAAACGGGCGGTAGCCATACGCACTGGCACCGGACGACTGAAAGAAACTGGGGTGGCCACCGAACGGCTGGATACCACTGACTGGGGTCGCAAATAAAGTTGGTTGGCGATATCATTTGCTTTAGCCAACTTAACTTTTTCTAAAGTTAACGGGATATCGGTGCGTCGGCGAGTCACTCCCCGTAAGGGCAGATGTAACTTGCCACCGACCGAAGCTAAAACCAAGTCGTAATCTTGCTCGCGGGCCAATTCCTCTTGTAGTTCTTGTTGGAAATCAACCACCGCCAAATTTGCCGACACCGAAACGGTTGAGACTGGTTCAACCTTTGCAGTCTCAGCTTTTACAAGCATTACATTCGATTCGTCAATCCGCTCATGTTTTATAGAAAGCGGGGCAGAGATTGTTTTTGCCTTCGCTGGGCGTAAGTTAAGTAGCGGGGTAACCGATGCCAATTTGGCAAAATCAACCGCGCCGGTTTGAGTGACCGGTCTAATATCAAACATCACCCTGTCTAAGGTTTTCGGTTTAGGGGATGTCACCCCTTAATTATACCGCTTTAAATTGCACTTTGGCTGTTGATAGCTTAGCCAAGACTTTTTTCTCAATCTTCCGACCATTACAATGCCTGAGCAGACCCAGATAAGAAGCTGAATTTTCTGCATTTATCCTACTGATTAATCGATTCTTGGTTTTGGTACGCAAATTAACACAGTACGGTCGAACGATATAGCCTAAGAAGTCTATGCCCTGGCGATAGGTTCTGATGGATACCTTATTTGGATGGATCGTTAGTCCTAACCTATCTCCAAGAAAGTTTTTGATTTTTTCTAACTGGCTTAATAAAACACCGGGATCCTCTACTAAAATTATAAAGTCATCACAATAGCGTAGATAACACTCTACTTTTAGATTATGTTTTATAAACTGATCTAGTTCGTTCAAATAGATGTTAGCGAATAGTTGGCTAGTAACATTACCAATTGGCAGACCTTTATTAGAAACGGTTTGATAACTTGCTATTATCAACCCTACTAGCCAAAGCGTTTCCTCATCAGAGACTTTTCTTTTGATTATTTCCAGTAGAACATCATGATCAACCGAATCAAAAAATCTCTTAACATCGCATTTCAAAGCATAAAGATTTTGAAAGTTGTTGCGACTAGCCTTTTGACAGAATTG
>MGKD01000013.1 GCA_001794605.1 Candidatus Yanofskybacteria bacterium RIFCSPHIGHO2_12_FULL_45_19b
AATCAAATTAGCTTGGAAAAGAGGCACTTTTCCTTACTTGCTGTCAACCAAATTATGTCATTCATCCCAAAATTTTTGGCTACTCAACGGCGGGTCGGCCAATCACTGGTTATGTAGTTGGTAGTGGCGAGCAGACGATCTTATTATTCTCGGCAATTCATGCCAACGAAAAAGGCACGGTTACATTATTAAATAATTTGGTAGCGGAAATTAAAGCAACACCAGAAAGTGTCGCTAAGAATAAACGGCTTATTATTATTCCATTACTTAATCCTGATGGCTACTATACGCGTAGGGACAAACTTAATGCCAATCGGGTTAACCTGAATCTTAACTTTGCTAGTAATGACTGGCGTAAGTATGCCTATGGCTATTTTGCTGGGCCGGTGCCGTTTTCAGAAAAAGAGAGTCAGCTAATCCGGCAGGTGGTGGAGGAGTATCAGCCGGAGTTGATGTTAGCCTTTCATGCCCGGGGGGCGCTGGTTACTCCAGAGGCGGGCAAGGCCTCGATTGGTTGGGCAAAGTGGTACGCTAACAAGACTGGCTATCAGTACTATACCGAATGGAATTTCCCGGGCACGGCTACTAAGTGGTTCATGCAAAGTACCGGTTATCCAGCCATAACGATTGAATTAACGAACTACCAGGCCAGCGACTGGGCGATTAACTGGCCAGCTTTATCAGATTTGATTGGCGAAGGAAATATAACCTTACCCGATTAGAGAGACCTACTGCTGATCGTCGCGGTAGACGAATTTTTTAAACTTCGACCAAGTGGTTTTGGGCTTTTTGATCACTTGAATAATCTTGCCGTTGACCAGATAACTATCGACATCTTCGAGGTGAACGAAAATGGGGGAGAAGCTAGCGCTCGATTCGGAGAGTAAAATGATGCGCTTGCCCGCTTGGTCTTTGAAGTAGCGTTTGATGTTAGCCATGCCATCGATAATCGATAAAACATAGTCGCCATTTTTGAAAGTCTTGTAAGTCGGATCAACAATCACATAATCGCCGTCGTCGATGGACTCGCCATTAATGTTGGCGCGATTCATGGAGTAGCCGGAAGCCTTAATGGCGAAGACGCCCTTCTTTTTGGTGAGCAGGCGACCGGAGACGCGTAGATAGCCCTCGACATTCTCTTCAGCATAAATCGTCGCCGGGCCACAGTTGGCGGAGCCAAGAATGGGTAGGGCGACCAAGGGACTCTGATAAAGTGAGCCCGGTTTGGTTTTGACCATAACTTTGGCCAGGCGATCCATTTGGATTAAGCCATGCTTTTCTAACTGCAATAAGTGGTGCTTAATTTTCTGCGGGGAACTCTCGGCCACTAACTTGCCGATGTTACGAAAACTCATCTCACTGAGATTATTTTTCTCGGCTAACTTGAGCAATTTTTCTTGCAGAGTGTGCATATAGTAAAAGTATATCACCCGGACTTATCCACTGTCAATTGTGGATAGGACAGAGTTGACGGAGATAGTGTCAGGCAGTTGACAAACAGGTAATTAAGATATATCCTCTGCGGGTGCTTAATCCTCAAGTTATGATCAAATTTCTCAAAACTAAGCTAGGAATCAGTCTCTCGGCTGTGGTGTTGGTTGTGCTAGTAATTAGTCTTTTTTATATATTTAAATCACCAGCACCATTGGTAACGATTACCGCTCGTAAGGGTGACATTGCTGAAAATATTAGTGTGACGGGTAGCGTTACTTCGGCAGAAAACGTTGACTTAGCTTTTCAGCGTTCCGGACAGGTGGCCTGGGTAACCGTTGAAGCTGGTGCACGCGTACGGGCAGGCCAGGTTTTAATGTCACTGAATATTGCGGAACTGAATGGCCAGCGTCAGCTACAACGGGCACGCGTGAACGAGGCTCAGGCCAGGTTAGATCAGTTGGTGGCCGGCGCTTCAGTGGAAGATATTAAGCTAGCCGAGACGGCAGTAACCAATGCCAAACAGAGCGTGATTGATAAGTTGCAAGATGGCTATACCAAAGCCGAAGATGCTATCCACAATAAGGCTGACCAGTTTTTCTTTAATCCACGCTCGATTAATCCGCAGTTGAAACTCTTCCCGGTAGTAGAGGGGAACACTGAATATTATTTACAATCGACGCGTTTACAATTTGGCAGTGCGGTCTTTCCGGCTTGGCAAAAGTGGTTAGGCGAGGTTAATTTGACTGGTGATTTTTCCGTCTATCTTAATACCGAGACCAGTTATCTAAACCAAGTGAAACTATTTTTAGATACGCTTGGTGCTTTGGTCAATAATGCCAACACCTATTATCTGCAGGATTATTTAATAACAGTAGAAATGCCCAGTACTCTAAAGATTGATATCGCCACCGCCCGGGCTAATGTTAATACGGCACTATCTAATTTAGTTGCTGTACAGGGTAGTTTAAAAACGGCCCAAGATCAGTTAGCCCTGAAACAAGCCCCACCCACTAGCGAAAGTCGGGCAATTTATCAAGCACAATTAGACCAGGCCAAAGCCAATTTAGCGGTGATTGAGGCGCAAATTGCCCAGAATGTAATAGTTTCGCCAGTAGCTGGCGTGATTACCGCGGTTAATTTTAAACGGGGCGAAACCGCTACTGTTGGAGCGGCGGCAGTGGCAGTGTTTAACGACGCGCGTTTTGAGATCGACACCAACATCCCCGAGACGGATATCGGCAAAGTAGGTGTGGGCGATTTGGTAGATATTACCATCGATGCTTTCGCTGGAGAAGAATTTACTGGTAAGGTGGCCCGCACCGATCCAGGCAAACAGATTGTGGATGGAGTGGTGAATTACAAAGTGGTAATTATTTTCGATAAGTTAGACCCACGCTTCAAAGACGGCCTCACGGCTAATCTAGAAATTCAGGTGGCCCAAAAATCTGGGGTGGTAATTTTGCCACAGGTAGCGATTTTGGAAAATGACGAAGGAACTTTTGTTAAAAAAATAAGTGGTGATAAAACTACTCAAGAACCAGTCACTGTCGGCATGCGCGCCAAAAATGGTGATGTCGAAGTAATCTCTGGGGTAGTGGAGGGCGAGGTGGTGGAAAATATTGGCATCAAAAAGTAATTCCACAAAATGATTGCGTTGAAAGCTGTTAAAAAGATTTACGCTGACGATGGCTCATCGACCGTTGCGTTAAACGGCGTCTCTTTTGAAATTCATAAAGATGAATTTGTGGCGATCATGGGGCCGTCTGGCTCGGGGAAGTCTACCTTGCTACATATTTTGAGTTTTATGGACCGCCCCACTAGCGGCAGTTACACCTTTTTTGATAAAAAAATAGAGGAGATGAGTGACACCGAACTAGCCTACGTGCGCAATCAGGAGATGGGCTTTGTCTTTCAATCGTTTAACTTGTTGGGGCATGCCTCAGTTTATGACAATGTCGAGATGCCGTTACTGTACTCGGAGGTAAAAATGGTTGATCGGAAAAAGTTAGTAGAAAACGCCATCGCCGCGGTCGGTCTAGTAGATAAAACTAAGATTGAGGCCAGTAAGCTATCCGGTGGGCAGAAACAGCGGGTGGCCATTGCCCGGGCTTTGGTAAACAATCCACGGGTAATTTTTGCGGATGAGCCGACTGGTAATCTAGATTCGCAATCCGGTGGTCAGGTCATGAAGATTTTTGAAGAGTTGCACACCGCCGGGCACACGATTGTTTTGGTAACCCATGAAACTTACACCGCCGGTTTTGCTAACCGCATGATCCACATCAAAGATGGGGTGGTGGATTCTGATCAGTTAATTGACAAGCATCCCACCCACGCGGGGTTCATTAAATAAAAACATGCGCTTACAAGATACCATTAAAACTGCGGCCAAAAGCTTATTGCGTTCTAAAACCCGCACCGCTTTGACGATGCTTGGCATTATCATCGGCATTGGCTCGGTGATTCTGTTAATGTCGATTGGCCAATCCGCCCAGGATTTGATTATTGGTCAGGTGCAGGGAGCCGGCTCTAATTTAGTGTTTGTCATTCCTGGTTCTAACAAAGGTTCGCGTCTCGCACCGCCCGCCGCGGCTCAGGGAATCATCATCAAGACTTTAAATAAAAATGACCTTGTCGCTTTGAAGAATGAGGCCTCAATTGATCTGGTAGCGCCAGAGGTGCGGGGTCAGGCGCGCATTATTTATGGCAATAATGACCAGGCAGTAACTTTCGAAGGTACTATGCCGGACTTTTTTCCGATTCGTAATTTTACCATTGCCAAAGGACACGCTTTTACCCAGAGCGATGTAGATTCTTTTAACCATGTTATCGTAATCGGCTCCAAATTGGCCGATAAGTTGTTTAGCCGTTTTGATCCGATTGGTAAAACTGTACGCTTAAAAAATATTACCTTTACCGTGGTGGGGGTGCTGGATAGTAAAGGCGTGGGGCCGTTTGGCATTGATCAGGATGAGTTGGTACTGATGCCAGTTTCAGTGGCCCAAAAACAACTGGTCGGCATTGACTACTACAACTCACTAGTGATCCAGGCCAATGCTAATTATGACATTGCTTTTGCTCAGTCACGCGTGGTTTCGGTGTTGCGTCAGAATCATCATATTACCAATCCAGATAAAGATGACTTCACCGTGCAAACCCAAGCGGATGCGATTGATTTGTTGGGCAGTATTACCTCAGTGTTAAAACTATTTTTGGCGGCCATTGCCTCGATCTCACTCTTGGTGGGCGGTATCGGGATTATGAATATTATGTTGGTATCGGTGGTAGAACGCACCAAAGAGATTGGTTTGCGCAAAGCGGTGGGGGCCACCGATCGTGATGTGATCACTCAGTTTTTAGTGGAGGCGGCGATCTTAACTTTGTTTGGGGGAATAATCGGGATTGCTTTTGGGGCGTTGTTTACCACCATAATTTATTTTGCGATCGTAAATTTTAGTACGATTGAGTGGACTTTTGCCTTGCCGTTATCAGCGATCGCCTTAGCTACCGGGGTGTCGGTACTGATTGGTTTGGTGTTTGGTATCTATCCGGCCCGGCAGGCCGCACGCAAGAGTCCAATTGAGGCATTACGCTATGAGTAATCTTTAATTATGGTGCGATCGCACCAAGTTTGTAGAGTTACTGCTAGGCCGTTGGCAACCATTCAGGATATGCTATAGTGGAGGCTGGATAAACTAACCTGAAACTATGGAAAACCTTTTTGATGAATCGGAACAAAACGAAGTAGCGTCGGTGACGGAGCCGGAGTTTGTTAGCAAGCCCGCTCGTAGCCTACTTAGTCGCAGGAATATTATTATCGCGGTAGTGGTGGTAGCGGTATTGGTGGTTGGTTATTTTGCCAAAGGCTTGTTGGTGGCCGCTACCGTAAATGGCAGTCCAATCAGTCGCTGGTCGGTAATCAGTAAGCTGGAAAAAGAATCAGGCAAAGATGCTCTAGACTCATTAATTACGCGCCAGTTGATTATAAGTGAGTTAGACAAAAACAAAGTCACTGCTACCGCTGATGAGATCAATGCCGAGATAAAAAAGATTGAGGATCGAGTAGTGGCCCAAGGGGGAACTCTGGACCAGGCACTAGAACAACAGGGTATGAGTATGGCAGAATTAACCGAACAGGTTACGATTAACCTAAGAATAGCAAAACTGCTCGACGCTCAAGCCCAGGTAACTGACGTGGAAATCACTAAGTATATTAAAGACAACAAACTTCAGATTTCTAAAGGTAGTACCCTCGCCCAACTAAGTGAGCAGGTTAGGGAGACTATCCGTTCAGGCAAGTCGAGTCAGGCAATTACGACCTGGCTCGACACGCTTCGCGCGCAGGCCTCAATTCATCGCTGGGTGAACTACTAGGTCCACTTATCCCTAGAAAAAACCGGTTAGACAGGTTAAAATACCAAGTATGGTTAGATTTTTGAAGTGGGTTTTTAATTTCCACGAAGAGAAGCGGAAACTATTGCACATAATTTTAATTGCTTTTCTGTTGTCTTTTTTTGTTATTCGTGGTTATTCTACTTTAACTGGTAACTCAATCTTTATTAATGGTTATCATATCCACCATTTTTATTTTGGGATGTTTTTTGCTTCAGTGGGTGGAATTTTGGGGGTACTCAGTCGTGAGCGTAAGGGTTTGCGTATTGCCAGCGCACTAATTGGCATTGGGATTGGTCTATTTGCGGATGAAATTGGTCTACTGCTTAACTGCACTACTGCTAACCGCCAGTGCTTATATGCTTTCCCAGGTTTTTTGGATTTTGCAGTTTATATCGCCTCAGCCATTTTAGCGCTGGTAATTTTAGTGGGGTTAATTGAGGAGTATAGCGATAATGAACCGCTTGAGATGTAGCTAGAGCACAAAGGACTCGTAGAAGATGTTATTTTTGGGGACGCCGAGCTTAGCTAAAATAGCGCGAATCGCTTGCATCATTGGTTTGGGACCGCAGAGGTAAACGTCCCGTTCTTTAATGTCTGGCACGAGGCGAGAGAGTTTTTCTTGGTTGAGGTAACCCTTTTCACCCTGCCAGTTCGGTTCGTCGCTTAACACATGATAGAGCGGAAAATTAAAAGGTTTTTGTAACTGCTCCAGTTCAGCTTTAAAAATAATGTCATTTTCGGTTTTGTTGGCGTAAAGCATCACCACCTGCTTACCTTTAGCCAGTAGAGCTTCGGTCACGGAACGGATTGGCGTAATCCCCACGCCACCGGCGATCAATAAGACTTTTGGATTGGTGCTAGCCTTGGGAGTGAAAACTCCATGTGGCCCATCGATCACTAACTTTGTGCCAGGCTGAAGCTTTTTAATTTGGCTGGTGAAATCGCCCAAATTTTTGATAGTGACGCGTAAACTTTTGCCGTCCGGTACGGCTGACAGAGAAAACGGGTGCGCCTGCCACCAAAACCCTTTAGCCAAAAAGCGCAGGATCATAAACTGACCAGGGGCAATCTTGAATTGTTCTAAATGCTTACCGCTAATATATACCGACACACTGTCGGCCGTCTCGGTTTCGATTCGTTCCACTCGGAAGGCGTGTTTTTGGTAAAGATAAGCTGGTCGGAGAAAGCGAAACCAAACTAGGTGGATAAAGGCAAAAGCATAAAGTGTGTTCCAGTAGATGGTAAACCAGGTACTATTAGCGAAGTCTCCACCCAACTCGGTCTGGTGTCCAAAGGCGAGTAAAATCGCTAAATAGGTGCCAAGATGTACCAAGTACCAAGCTTCGTAGCGCCAGTAGCGCCGAATCATTGAGAGCGAAAGTCCAATAATTGCCAGGAATAACGCTACGGCGATAACCGCTTGAAATAGGTCATCATTGCGGGTGAAAATCAGCAGTTGCTGCCCAAAAGAGATCCGACCCAATTGAGCATAGCTAAAAATTACTAAAACCGGGTGAGCCAAAATTAGCCAAAATGCCGCAAAACCATTACGGTGGTGCCATTTGATCAGTCGGTCTAAACCGAAGACTTTTTCTATCCAGCCAATCCGGCCGATCAAAATTACCTGCAGTAACAGCGAGTAAACTGCCACTAGCCCAGCTAGGCGGGCTAAGGCCAAGGTCCAATCCAGGCTTTGGCCAGTTGATAGTAACCCCCACGAGGTTTGCCACCAGGGCAACAAAATCAGCACTAAACCCAAAACTAGTAGGCCATAGATAACCTTTCTCATACCTTGTTATCTTATGCTCAAATCAAGCGAAAGTCAGCTGGCTTTGTTTATAACTTTATTGTCTCAAAAACCGACTATTGTTATAATTAAAAGATAAATAATAACTCTGTGGACACAACATCCATATTTTCGTATATGAAGAAGAATATTTTTATTATTCTCGGTTTGGTCGTGCTCGTACTAATAGTACAGCGTGTTCCGGTAGAGCTAGGCAGAGGATTGGCATCGAGTAATGATTGCAGTGCGCTTCCTTCCACGTGGTACCCAGGTCAAATGCCTCCAGCTGGGATGACTTCTACACAGGCTATGCAGTGCTGGAATGATGCGGTTACCGGTGCTAGTCGAACTCGCGTTGCCCCTATCTCTGCTAATCTAGCTGGTAATGGACTGACTGCTCCAACTAGTAACCCAGTCAATCTTTGTGCTAGTGGCGCTCAGCCCAATAGTTGTGGTGTCAAAAAGAATCCGGGTGATACCGGCTACAGTGAGTATTTAACTTGTATTCATCAACATCTCTGCTGGGCGGCTGGGGTAACCAACTTCCGGGGTGATTACAAGGGCTACACCAAGACTAAAAATGGTGGTTATTGCCGTGAACCGTATAGTTCCGATCCGACGGCTCCGACCATGGATCAGTATCGGAAATGTCTGGCATCTGGTGGTGGTGAGGCTTCCACGCCAGTTAATAACCCTTTTATCACTAAACCTGGGGTCGTTCCCCCGAGTAGTTCTACTGCTAGCGCAATCACTATTTCCGGAAGAGTAACCGATGGTAACGGTGTAGCAATTAGCGGAGTGGTGCTTTATGAAAATAATGTATTGATCGGTGATTCAGTGGATGATAAGGATTCGTCAGATAATAACGCCCAACTTGGGCGAGTATTTGAAGGAATGGACGTACCACAAACTTTTTACTGGAAGCAAACCCAGACCGTTACAGTTTATGGTAAAAATCTAGATCGTAGTACTACTCTAGATCTAACTGAGTATGGTCTCTACAATTGGAGTAGTTACAGTCCCACTAAGATAGTATTTACCGTTGATGGCAGTAAAAATATTTGGGATATTAATGAGGCAAAACTTCCGGGTGCCGGTGCCTACGGCATCACCGTGAATGTTGGAGATAAAAGTGGCGTGCTGACTGACGGTAATACTATTGTTAACCTCTACTTCCCACCCGCCGCTGGTAATATCATCTGTCAGCGCTCTGGTTTGTTTAATGACTCGCCTCCGGGCGGTAACCCCAACAATGGCTGGTACTACTATCAAGACAGCCAAGGCAGTGCTCATAACTGTTCCTGTAATGCCGAAAGTGGTCTATGGCCACTGCAGTGTGAGTATACTCCCACCACCAGTAAAGCAGAGAGCGTGAGGGGCGAGGATTTATCGGCCCTTAGCTTGCGTGCTCTGTTCAATTTTTCCCGAGCTGCCAACCAGTTTCAAATTAGCACCGGCCGGGGTACTTTAAAGATTGGCGAGACCAACGCTTCTGGTCAGATCTCGTTCAGTAATCAGTTCCTTGACTATCTAAATCAGTTATCCGGTGGCAAGGCAACGCTGAACTCTAGTCGTACCGCCATTAGTGTTACTGGTCTTAGTAGTATTCCTGGTGGTCTAACCGTGCGTTATGAAAAAGCCGGTCGTCGTCTGGTCTCCGCTATCAACCTAGCGAGCAACGCATATAATCTTTCACAAGCTACCAATATCTTTCAACCGACGTCAGTTACTGTCGCCACCGTTACTCCTAAAATTAACAGTATTAGTGATGTTTCAGTGATGGTGGGTGACTCGGTTACCATTCGTGGTACTGGCTTCTCGCAAATCGGTAACATGGTCTGGTTCTTTGGACGCACCTTTGGTCCGTTTGATTCGGCGGACGGGAAAAACATTGACTTCGTACCTTCGGCTGACTTTGGCGTACAGCTGGAAGGTGGTGGGCTAATATCGGCTACCTCAAAGTTGCGGGTAATCAACTCGGGTAATAAATCCTCCACTCTGTATAGTAAGTTAGTTACGGTTTATCGTGACGATCTTGCTAATGGAGCACCAACAATCTCCTTGATCAGCCCGCTCTCTATTAATGCCGGAAAGACCGCCAAGTTTACCATTAAAGCTACCGAAGTAGATGAAATTACCGGAGTTAAGTCGTTGGCTAGTGGTCTACAGGTTAATAGCAGTACCCTTAGAGTAACCGGTGACAATACCAAGAAGGCTACCTTTACTGTCAGTGCGACTAGGAATGCTACTGCTGGTTTTCAAGCGTTGGCGCTGGAGACGCAAGCTTCCGAGTGGTTTGGTTTTGTGGTGGAGGTTAAACGCCCGTTGGGTTTCTCGGACTTATTCAACCCCTTGCGCGCTTTCATCGGTGGTGCTAGTTTCTAGCTATGGAAACAAAAAAACTCTATCGTTCAACCAGTGATAAAATGCTGGGTGGGGTAGCGGCCGGTCTTGGCCATTACTTTGTCATGGATCCAGTAGTAATGCGTCTAATCTTTCTGGGCATTGCGGTAATCACTGCCTTTTTCCCGGCGGTAATTGGCTATATTGTAGCCATGTTAATTATTCCCAAAGAAGGAGTGATTGGTAGCGCCCAGCAGTCTGATCATGCTGAACAAATTAAATCTGTTGCCAAAGAAATTGGTGAGGGGATGAAAGGCCACTCCTCCTGGTTAGGTGAGCGCCGTAATATGTTTGGCTTGATTCTGGTAGTGATTGGTTTAATCGTACTGGCTAACAATCTTCTACCGGGCTTTGGTTTTGCTAGTCACTTCATCTGGCCCGCGCTTATAATCCTGGCTGGCTTATTTGTAATTGCGCGCAGTTGAGGAGCGAAGGCGACGAAATACTGAGCGCACCAGCGTGAACGCATAATATCAACAAACCCATGGAAAATAACGAAAATGTGCCAATAATTCCACCAGTTGAGCCTAAATCAGCCGAGGTGCACCATCACCACTATCATAACCGCGATGGTTTTAACTTTGGCAAGCTTTTCTTCGGAATTATACTAGTAATTATTGGGCTACTCTATCTCGCCAAGAGTTCCGGTTGGCCGATTGGTGATGTCTATTTTGACTGGCAAAGTTTCTGGCCGTTACTTTTTGTATTATTGGGGTTATCGATGCTTAGCGCTAAAACTATCGCCGGAAAAATCTTTGGCACCATTCTTACTTTACTGATTTTAGCAGCGATCATTTTTGTTTTGTTCACTCCCAGTTTTAATCGCTATGATGGTCAGCCCATTCGAGGGATGATGAACCGTGACTATTACGACTATTATGCCAGTGGCTCGTGGTCTCCGTTTAACATGATGTGGCGACTGCGCTAAGCTTCAATAATTTCGTAATCTTTTCTCTGCTTGTCAACGTTGCAGGGGTTTTTTATTTACGCTAGGTTTAGATTGATATAACTTTTTTAACTTATTTATAACCGCTAATTGAGAGCGCGGGCTACGAGTGTACACTAGTGGCTTTCCGTTCCCTAATTAGTGCTCGCCACCATGCAGGCAGGATATAATCGTTGGTTTGGGAGTAGCTCCACCCGAATAGTTCGTTCGTTGTCTGTTTTCGCCATTGCTGCCACCTTCGCCCTGGGCGGTTTTTTTGCGATTAATTCTGCTAATGCAGTAATATCGTCCATTACCGTAACCGGACCAACCGTTGGTCAACATTTAAATGACGGCGTAAATATCACGTGGACAGCTGTCGGTACCCCTGGTGATTTAGTGGATATCTACTATTCGGATAACGATTTTTCTACTTCCACAAAATTAACTACTTCGGGATTAGCCTATGATGCCGGTTCTTATAATTGGGACACAGTAGCGGCGGGTATTCCAGACGATACTGACTATAAGATAAAAGTAAAAAGTACAACCAATGACGTTGAGGGTATCTCGGCTGCTTTTCGAATTGATAACACCGCTCCGACAATTACAACGGTAACAACTTATGATTCGGACACTAATGGGACGGTAGATAAGGCAACCATAGTGTTTAGCGAACTGGTAGATGATTCTGATTTTGAAGCGGATGACTTTACGATTGATGGCCAAGCGGGCGTTACTATTGAAAGTACAAATGACGGCAGTACGGCGGATGACAATACTTTTGATGTAACCTTTACTACCGTTGTTGGGACGGGGGTTAAAAGTTTAATTCACACAGCTGATGGCGGTAATGATATGGCCAGTCCTGGTAATGCTTTAGCCACTGTAACAGTAGTGGCTACGGATGCCGCTAAACCAGTTTTTCTTTCGGCTCAAACTAAAACAACTACACGTATTGATACGACATGGAGCGAAAATATAAACGGTACGACAGTAAACGATTCTGGTACGGAATTCACTGTTACCGGTTTTGCAGTATCTGCTGCGGATGATAACTCGGATAATGTTGTTGAGCTTACGGTCGCTACAATGCCGACAGATGCGACGCCGGATGTGACTTTCACAAATACCGGGACTTTTACGGATTTAGCCGGGAATCAAGCCGTTACCCCAACCACTCGAACAGCTACTGATGGTACGGCTCCAACGCTCTCGGCCGTCCATATTCAATCCAATAACGCTAATACGGCTTTTGCCAAGGTCGGCGATACAATAATTGTGTCGTTCACCAGTAGTGAAACAATTAGTACACCAACCGTCACGATTGCCGGTCATGCATCCGTAACTCCTACCGCTTCACATCCGGGTGCTGATGATTGGCAAGCTACCTATGTAATGGTCTCGGGTGATACCGAGGGCTTGGTCACTTTTTCAATTGCTTTTTCTGACACCGTTGGTAATCCCGGAGTGGCTGTCAGTACTGTGGGCGATGTCTCCAGTGTTACTTTCGACAAGACCAACCCTTTAGTCGCTATCACTACTCCCGCGGTAGACAGTGTTACCACAGTCAACAATGTGACTGGAGTATTTGTGGTTAGTGATACCAATGCCGTTACCTGCGCCTATACGGTTACGGTTGACCATGTTGGTTCGGCGGCTATTGCTTGTGCTGGCGCTAGTATTACCGCTCTGACTGACGGACGCCGAGTGCTAGCTTTAACCGCTACCGATGCCGCGGGAAATTTTACCACTACCAACTCCTCCTTTGTTGTTAACCTCGATACCAATCTAACGGTTGGTTCTGGAAAAGATTTTACGACCATCCAAGCGGCAGTCAATGGGGCGACCACTGGCGACGATATCACAATTGATACTGGTGCCTATCCGGAAGCAGTGACTATTGCTAGTAAAGATTTAGATTTAATCGGTTCAGGTGGAGCAGTAACGGCGACCAGCTTTACTTTAGCCAGTACTACCGTTTCTGGTTCTACTGACGTGACCGCGCCGACGGTACAAGTAAATGCTAGTGCCAAAATCACTGATGGCGTGCTTTTAAGCTCTTCGGTATTAAACATTGGCAGTGGCACTTTCACTGACAATTTTACCATTGATAAAGACTTAACTGTTACTTGTGGTGTAGGTGGTGGGACTACCACACAGACCAAGGGTATAGTCATCACGGCAAACGGAGTGACGGTTAATAATTGCACCTTCTCTGGCAATATCGCTGGTGACGCGTTTATTAATCTTGATAGCGATACCGCGCACTCGGGAATCAGTCTTACCAACAACACTTTCTCTGGGGCAATTACCACTTGGCATTTGATTCGGGCTGGTGGCAACAAGACCGACCTAACTATTACTGGCAACACCTTCACTGGCAGTACTTCTGGAACCGACAATGCCATGATTTTGTTGGGGGTGGCTGGCGACAATATTGATGTTTCCAACAACTCGTTCAGTAGTTTCCCCAGTACTTATGGTTTCGTAGCGATTCAGCAGAATGCCAGTGGCGGTGCTAGAACGACTGATTTGACGATTGATAGCAATACTTTTGATTATACTGGCTACGCTAATGGTAGTGGTTCGGAGGCAATTAGTGTGCGTTATGCTAGTCATGTGGTGGTAACCAATAACATCCTGACTGGGTCGGCCAGCGCCACGACCTATGAGGCGGGTATTACATTAGCTTCGGTAAATTCTACTGGTGGTCAAAGCGTAATTAGCGGAAACACGGTGGACGGTTTCAGTCGTGGTATCCGTATTCAGCGTTGGGCGTCTGGCGATGGTAATTCTGATGATATAGAGATAACCAACAACGCAGTAACCGATGGCGTTGTTCTGACGGGTAGTGAAAGTAGTACTGGTGTTGGCTTATTTCTTGCTGGTGTAACCAATCTTTTCGTGGATGAAAATACTGTTACTGGTCATACTAATGCCGGTGTGTATATCCCAGCCACTGTTTCGGATGGCGGGGCTAACACCATCACCAATATGATAATTGGTGGTTCAACGGCTAGCTTCAATGACTTTTCTAGCAATACCGACGGAATGGACAACTTCACAACCACAACTGCTAGTGCGCAATATAACTGGTGGGGAAGCTCGACTGGGCCGAACCACTCGCCGGAAAATATTCCTGGAGTAGGCAGTTCTGTTTCTGATTATGTGGACTACAGCCCGTGGTGTACAAATAGTAGCTGTACAACTTTCGGTTCCAGCGACCCGATAGATCATTTTGATATTGATCCGTCAGCTGGTTCGGCAATTGTCAATGTGTTGATTACCCTCACCGTAACCGCTAAAGATTCCGCGGACATTACTCGGGTTAATGATACCAGTGTAGTTTCGATGGCGGCTGACCATGGTGCATCATTGGGAACCCTACTCCTAACCTTGATAAGTGGGACCAGGGATACCACTGTGACAAATTCTGTGACGGGAACAGTTAATGTTTCTGGTATTAAAGTGGGCGGTTCAGCCACCGGCTCAACTTCTGTATCGTTTACCAGCAGTGATCCTGACGCGCCTACGATTATCAGCCACTCTCCAGCGGATGATGCAACCGATGTTGCCGTTACTACTGTGCCATACATTACCTTTTCCGAGGCACTCAAAGCCAGCACAGTTAACTCCACCAACATCCAACTAAAGAAATACAGCGACAACTCCAATGTTTCTGCCACGGTATCGTTAGTAGAAGGTGGCACCCGAGTCAACATTACGCCAGACAGCTCCTTGGCCAACAATACCCAATACTACTTTGCTGTTTCAACTAGCGTGCAGGATGAGGCCGGTAATGCTTTGGTGACCGCGCTGGATGTTGGTAGTAGAGATAGCCATGAATTCACCACTGTGGCCATTGAACCAGTGGTGGTGGACGAGATCGTGGCCGAGTCCAGCACTGCTACCGCCGACGACACTTACATCAACGGCTGGCACTACATTTACCGCATCACTGTGAATACTGACGAAACCGATCTTTCGGTTAAGTTTACTGATTGGGATAACGCCGACACGACGGACACCATCGCCGCCAATGGCAATATGCGAGTATTGTTCAATAGTGTTACCGCCAATGGGTTAGGTGCGGTGGTCGGTTTGACCGATTCTGACATTGAGGACGGTTTTGGTGATGTGGATTCATACGCAATTGGGAATGATTATACCGACCAATCTCCAAGCGTAATTGATATTTCCGGCCTGGATACTAGTAGTGTGCGTGATGGCCGGCAGGTTCAGTTTGATGTCTATACTAAACTGCCAGTAACCACTGTACCGGGTTTTTACACCACTACCTATGGTATTCAGGTTAATTAACTTCATCCATGACTAATAATAAAAAAATTAATTTCTGGGTGATCTTACTACTACTGTTGGCCTGGCCGGTTAGTGCTTCGGAGGTCACCGGTGGACTTAGTAATCAGGGAGTAGTGCCAATCCTCCCTAGTGGAGTAGTCGCCACCAAGACTGGTGATCAACAAATCACCATCAGTTGGAATGCGGTGGTCGGCGTAGATGGTTATCGGATTTATCAAAAAAAAGACAGTGCTGATTTTCAGCTGTTGGTTGATAATCTGACCAACCTCCAGTATGTCAACTCAAGCTTAGCTAATGGTAATTACAGTTATCGGGTGCAGTCATTTAAAGGGAGTTTAAGTCCGAGTGTAGATAATACTGCTCCTACCGCACCCATTACTATCAATTTTGTTGTTTCTACTCCGACTCCCACCCCAACACCGTCGGGTGGCGGTGGTGGAGGTGGCGGGGGGGGCGGCTCAGTATCTACACCCACTCCCACTCCCACAGGCACGCCTACATTGAATCAAGGTAATTCCAATGGGGACGGTAAAGTAGATGTGTTAGACTTCAATACCTTGGTTACTAATTGGGGAGCCACTGGTAGTGGTAATTCGGCAGACTTTAACAGTGATGGTACGGTTGATATTTTAGACTTCAACATCCTAATGAATAATTGGAGTTAATAAATCTAAATATGATGAAAAAAACTATTCTCGCAATTATTACTGTCGTTGGTTTTGGTCTATCCGCTGGGCCAGCGCTGGCCGCTACGCTTACGCTGTCGCCAACTAGTATTACCGTGAAGGCCGGGCAGTCTTTTACTGTAGCAGTTATGGTTGATCCACAAGGCGGGAAAGATTCAACTATCAAGACTGTACTGAGTTTCCCCGCTGATATGCTAAGTGTGCAGGCTTTCACGCAAAACACTGGCTGGTTGTCACTCACTCAACCTGGCTATGATCTAACAGATAATACCAATGGTAAGTTAGTTAAAACGGCTGGCTTCCCGGGTGGTATTACTAATACTACTACCTTCGGTACAGTGAACTTTTTGGCTAAAAAAAGTGGTAGTGCCAATATCCAAGTAACCGCTGAATCATTGGTTTATGACAATACCAATAAAAATGTTTTAGGATCGGTACTTGGCCAAACCGTGGTAACAATTAATCCGGCGGCTACTCCAACTCCGACCGTCACTAAAGCAGTTACACCAGCACCAACCAAGGTTGGTGGGCAGGTAACCGCTAGCCCGACGCCAACCGTATCGGAGGAGGCAGGCGTGTTAACCCCCACCCCCACTCCAGATACGCTAAGCGATAGTACTACGGCGCGTTTGGGTGCGGCGTTAACGCTGGGTACCAACAAGTGGCCAGTAGCAGTTTTGGTACTTGCCATTTTAGCTGGGTTGCTGGCTTGGTTAATCTGGGGCCTGCGCCGACGCAAAAACAACCTATAGTCTAAAGCAAAATAACCCAAAACCTTGAGGTTTAACCTCAGGGTTAGTAACCCGTCCCCCACTTTTGCCCTCCTACGCGAAGAGAATATGCTTCGGGGGGTATACAAAAAGTAGGGGACGAGTGTTATCATTTAGTTCATGATTAACTATGAACAATTTAGCCAGACTGAACTACAAGTAGCAGAAGTTAAAACTGCTGAACGGGTGACTGGTTCAGACAAATTACTGAAATTAATGATTAGTTTGGGTGAGGAGGAGCGCCAGATTATCGCTGGTATCGGCAAAGCCTACGAACCAGAAAGTTTGATTGGCAAACAGATTATTATCGTTGCCAATCTGGAACCACGCCAACTGATGGGCTTAGAAAGCCAGGGCATGTTGCTAGCGGCTGACTCCGAAGCTGGTCCGGTGCTTTTGATGCCAGACAAACCAGTCTCTCCTGGTAGTAAAATTAAATGAAGCGAGTTATTTTAATTGTTCTGATTTGTCTAGCTATTGCAGCTGGAGGGTTTTTGCTCTTTACTCATCAAGACTTTTCTTTTAAGGGTGGAGAGGGATTTTCAATTTTTTCTACCCCGACCCCGATGAACACTATCCTAATTTTTACTGGTGATATTATGCTGGGTCGGAGTGTGGAGATTAAATTAAATAAATATGGTGCTGGTGATTATTTCTTTCCCTTTGCGCGCATCAGCGAGTGGTTAAATTCGGCGGATTTAACTTTTGCTAATTTAGAGGGACCAGTCTCGGACCGGGGCATAAAAGTGGGCAGTATCTACTCTTTTCGCTTCAATCCGTTAGTGACAAAAGCTTTAAAAAAGGCCGGTTTTGATGTGGTTTCCTTGGCCAATAACCATATTTGGGACTATGGTCCACAGGCTTTTTTAGACACTCTGGATAATTTAAAAACTGGTGGAATTGATTATGTCGGCGCCGGTAAAAATTTCACTGAGGCGCATGGCGGCCTAACCAAAGAAATCAACGGTACTCGGATAACTTTCTTAGCTTATACCCCGCTGTTAGCAAAAAGTTTGAATGCTACGGCTGACCATTTTGGTATTAATGTTTTAGATTTAGACCAGATGGACTTGGATATTAAATCTGCCAAAGCGTGCAGTGATTTAGTGGTGGTGTCGTTTCATTTTGGCGAAGAGTACAAACCTAAGCATAATCAATTTCAAGAAACCGTCGCCTATCGCGCCGTTGATGCCGGAGCAGATTTAATTATCGGTCACCATCCGCACGTGGCAGAGGATTTGGAACAATACCAAGGCAAATGGATTGCCTACAGCCTGGGAAATTTTATTTTTGATCAATACTTTTCTCCCGAAACCATGCAAGGGTTGGTTTTGCGAGTAACATTAAGTGGCAAAACTATCTCCAAAGTAGAACCACTCACTGTGCAACTAAATAGCAACTTCCAACCAGCCTTGATCGACTAAAAAAAGCGCCCTACCTTGAGGTTTAACCTCAAGGTAGGTATACTTCTGATATGGCTAATCGAAAAATTAGTTTTATCAACGATAACTATTATCATATTTATAACCGTGGTATTGATAAGCGGATTATCTTTGAGAATGACCACGATTTTAAAAGATTTCAAGAAAGTCTACGGCTATTCAATTCTCCTAATAGTATCTGGCTAGCTGATGCTAACCAGAAAACTGAGGTTAAACCTCAAGACCGTCTGGTAGATATAGTGTGCTACTGTCTAATGCCCAATCATTTCCATCTTTTACTTAAGCAACGAGTTGATAGTGGTATCCCAAATTTCATGCGAAAATTGGGCACTGGGTATTCGTTATATTTTAATATGCGCAAAGAACGAAGTGGTAGTTTATTTCAAGGTACCTACAAAGCCAAGCTAGTGACAGATGATAATTACCTGACTCATCTTTCTAGATATATTCACATGAATCCGGTTGAGCTGGTAGATAGTAATTGGAAAGTGGCCGGTATAAAAAACAAAAGAACGGCATTTGATTTTCTCGATAAGTTTCAGTGGTCAAGTTATCCTGATTTTATATCAGAAGTCAGTGGCAAGATAATTAGTAGAAGTATTTTGCATGAAATGTTTACGCCCAGTAGCTACAAGAAATTCATCGAGAGCTGGCTAATTAAAGATTTAGAGCAAATTGCCCAACTACCTTGAGGTTAAACCTCAAGGTAGTTGGGCAGAATGGTTTTGGAGGTAACATTGGGCAGTGAAAACCATAACTAAGGTTGAGCCATTTACCGTGCGACTGAATGGCGATTTTCAACCAGCAGCTCTGGCCAACTAGAGTGGCTTGTGATATACTACTTTTACCCCTGGACCAAGCTCGGTCATGGAAGGGGGTGTACGAGCAACCTTTTGAATCATGAGGGTTAGTTAAATGACGATTGGAATGGCGAGAATTGCTGTGGTTGAACTGCCGGCGAATCCAAGAAACAAGGGCACGGAGTTTATCAACAAGCCCATCAACGAGTTGACCTCGGAGGTCGTCGAACTCATGATGAGGTTGGGGTGTCGAACCCCCTTGGAGTTGGTCGATAAGGCCGTGGAGTCGAAGGTGGCTTCGTTGGCCGCGGTCAACTCTCTCAAGAGCAGTGTGGAGTCGCTCCACCCATTCAATCTTGTTGTAAGAGTTCTTCCGGAACTCCGCGAGGAGATTGAGGGCAGAGTTCTTCGTCTGCGTTCACAGCAGATCAGGGCGAGCCATGGAGCCCACCCGGTGCGGAGGGTGTAGATATCCCATTCTCTCTGTTCAAAAGCATCAGCCTATCGTGCAGTTCTTTTTTATTATCTCTCGGTCTGAGAATTGGGCGGCTTAAACCCGCCTAGTCGACCGCCCTAGATGTAAGGGCGGTCTTTATTTTTTTATGGTTATTTGTTAAGTAAGGTCTTATCTATGCAGGAAGATCTAGATTTAGCAAAAATCACCCTGGATGCTTTTCACTCGATTGTCTATTTATCTTTTCTCGTTAAAGACAGTGGTTTGCGTGAGCGGCTAATTGCTAGAGCGAAACCACTGCTAGATCGTCCGGGGCGATCGGAATTTGAGCGAGTTAAAATGCTAGAGCAAACCGTCGCTTGCCTCCTCGATTATTTGGAACTCCTGGTCTATCTAAAGTCTGCTCCGCTAGGGGGTTTGCTGGAGACCCAAAAACAGGTACTGAAATTAAAATTGATTATTGTTAGCAAGGAGAAGAATGCTCATCCTAAAAAAGTTTCTAAACCAGAAGAGGTTCAAATTGAAACTGAAAAAGGAAATGACCAAATTTTGGATGAAAAAATTATTGAACTAGTTAAGACCAGAGATGGTTGTAACTTTAAGGATATTTCTGGCGAGCTAGGTGGGGAGTATTCCAAACGGACTTTGATCCGTTATATCAACAAACTATTGGCGCGCGGTTTAATCAAGAAAAAGCTGGGGCTGGATACGAGGTTTCCTAGCTATACGGTTGAGTGATGGTGCCAGGCATGGTGCCAGCTAGCTGGCACCATGCCTGGCACCATGAAGTTGTGCTTATTTAAATAGGACATTCATGGTGCCAGCTAAATCTGTTGCTGAATCTGGCTTTACGCTTGGCACCATGCTTGGCACCATGAAGACCGTGTGGTTTTCATTTTTCTGACATAATTTTACGGTGCTATCCGTCAGCCACTGGATGGGGAAATATTGCCCCAAGAGTTTTTGTGAAAGATGAAAAAGTCTTAATTTAAGGCGGTTATCCACAATTGGCTATTGTCGGTGCGGGTGAATAAAATTATAATGGTTTTAACGGTTGTTAGTAATCCGTTTTGTTCCTTGTTGGTAAAGGATTCCTTATTTCTCTGATGGTTTGACAAAAGGCCTATTTTTGTTAATATCACCAGAGCGTCTAAGGACTATTATCAGTTAGTAAATGCGGGCTAAAAAGGTGCGTAAAAAGCCACTATTTACGAGCTTGTAATAGGAATCTATCCGAGGCGAGCTTGGACCTTGAAAACTCAATAAAACGGTTGCTATATATTGTAAGTAAAATAAGAGGTCAAACTAAGCAATAATAATGAGCTCCATCGCTCGTTCTAAATTTTTTTGCTCGGTCGATAAAACAGAGCGAATTCCCTTTTTGAGGGTGAGGAACAAGTGAGTGGTGGTTCAATAAGTTAAACCGTTCTGGCTAGTTGGGTGGTCGCAAGACAAACCAAATTTATCCAGAACACAAATATCAATCTATGAGTCAATTATCAACAAAAGGAACGAGAGCGGTTTTAATCAAAACTGCCTCAGTTCTCACAGGTGTAGCGACAATATTGTCGTTATCCGGAATCCTGGCTTTTGCCCCAGTGGCAGGTGCCGTGGCTCCGTCCAACTTCGGATTGACTGAGGGCAACACGATCAGTGCTGCTGGCTCCGAAGATCCGGATGTCTATATCATTAATGATGCGGGCTACAAGAGATTGTTCTTGAACCCGGCAATCTTTGGCTTCTATGGTCACCTCGGTGGCTTTGCCAACATTAAAAATGTTACCCCAGCGACTCGCGATGCCTTCGTAACTTCTGGTCTGTTCCGCAACTGCGAAACCAATGACGAAAAAGTTTATGGCGTTGAGACTACTGGTGAGGACACCGGTATGTTGCACTGGGTAAATACTTCTGGTGCGCAGGCCGTTGCAGATGACCCAAATTTCTTCTTGAAAGTTTTCTGCATCAACAATAATGAGTTCAACTGGTATGCTAAGGGTACAAACTACACCTCAGTAAATCAGGTCCCGAACTATTCCAGAACTCCTGGTGTTACTCCAACCCCAACCCCATTGGCGGGTTCAGTGAGTGTCAGTCTAGCTCCGAACAATCCAGCCGCTTCTACTACTACGACTAACGCTCAAGGAGTGGAATACTTGCGAGTGCGTTTGAGTGGTAGTGGTACGGTTAACTCCGTAACGGTCAAGCGCACTGGCGCTGGTTCAGTAGATGACTTTGATAATATTTACCTTTACGATGGCGCGCGTCGTCTCGTGACTGGTAAGTCATTGACTTCATCCACTGGCGAGGCAACTTTCAGCAACCTAAGCATTGCAGTGAATGGCTCTAAAGATATTTCAGTAGTAGCCGATCTTTCTGCTACCGCTGGTAATGTCAACGCCTTCAGCTTAAATGCTCTAAGTCTGACTTCTGGTTCGGTCAGTGGCCTACCAGTAGGCGGTAATAATCTTTCCGTTTCTGGTGCTACCTCCGGTACCATTACTATGACCAAGGTTGGTTCAATAGGTGATCCAAATGCAGGTCAGCAGGATGTACAGTTGTCTGAATTTAAGCTGTCGGCTAATACTGAAGCGGCTTCAGTCAGACGCATTCAGATGTTACAGGGCGGTACAGTTAATACCTCTGGTATCACTGATCTTAAATTGAAGACTGGTTCCAGTGAATGGTCAGGGACTATTGATAGCGCTGGCTATGTTGTCTTCGACCTTGGTTCCGGATTCAGTATTGTCAAGGGTGGCAATGCCGTCTTTAAGGTTTATGGTGATATTGCTGGCAAGAAAGACGAAACCATTAAGCTCTACTTTGAGTACGCTACTGACATTTTGGCAGTAGGCGATCAGTATGGCTATGGTATGGCTGTTACTAGTACTACTATGGACGCGGTAAGTGAGGCACATGCCCTTACCCTACAGGGTGGTGTATTAACGCTTACCTCTTCTGGTTTAGTGGCATCGGATATCGGTACTGATACCGATGATACGGTCTTCCTACGTTATTCGATCGCTGCAGCCAGTAATGTTGAGATTCGTAAACATCGTTTAGTTATCAGTAGCGACAAGGGTGGTGATGGCACGTTTGACGATTTCGTCGTTGCGACCAGCACCAGTTTCGCTGATCTCGATGATATCAAGGTAATTAATGAAGCTAACGGAGCGGTTCTAATCGGACCGGTTGATGGTAGTTCCTTTGATGAAGTTGGTACTGCAAATAACAGTGCCGGCGGCGCGGTGGAAGGGGCAATGAACACCTTTAGTGATGTCATTGATCTCTCCGCTGGCCAGACCTTGAGTCTGAAGGTTACCGCCGACGTGAAGACTGGCAACACACGCACTGGTTCTGCACTCGTAGCTGGTTCTAAAGTAGCAATCGGTGTCCAGGATTACTCTGATAATGTTGGAGTAACCGAATTGAAATATACTGGCACCAACACAGCTTTAGCGGCTGCGGACATTGTGCCAAATGCTAACATTCATGGTCCAACTATGACTTTGACCGCTTCCAGCTTAACTTTAAGCTTGGCCTCTAACCCAGCCGACCAGACAGTCGTGCAAGGTAGCCAGAATGTTGATAGCGTTGGTATTATCTTCCAGGCTTCGAATGCTTCTGCCTTGAAAGTAACGAATATTACCGTTACCGGTTACTCCGATGCGAATGGCGCCGATGCCTTCGATAAGGGCAGTGCGGGCGATATTGGTTCAATCGTGTCAGCTGTGTCGTTGGTGGAAAAAGAGAGTGGAACAGTTTTATCCTCTACTCCTTCTGCTAATAACCTGGCGGCTTCTGCCGGTACGATCGTCTTCAATAACCTAAACTGGAACATTCCAGCGGGTGCGAGTCGGACGCTTATTGTTAGAACTAATCTTCTAAACTTAACTCCGCCGACCAAGGACGAATTTGGCTTCGATATTGCGGCCACGACTGACGTGACTGCCATCGACGATTCAAACACCACGGTTAATGCTGGTAATGCCACTCCAAACGGTGCCACCAGTATTACGACTGAAGTAGAGGTAGTCAGTGCTGGTAATATCTTTGTTACCGAGTATTTATCCTCGCCTTCTAAAGACAAGCAGGCTATCTACTGGGGTCAGACCGGTGTAGCAGTTTCTACCTTCAATGTCCGTGCGGCGAAGGAGGGCTTCTACATTGACCGGTTCAACATAGTATCGGCTGATACAGCTGATGCCAAGAATAATGTTGCCGGCGTCTATCTGGAGTATCAGGACAAGGCTGGTTCAACTCTTACTGCCGGTCCGTACTCCTTAAGTGGTAGTGTTGCGTCTGTGTCATTTGGTTTCAGTGGTGCAACTCGGCCATATATTCCAAAAGATCAGTCGCGTCAAGTTGTTGTGAAAATTGATACCATTGGTACTCATCTAGCTGGTGCGACCTCGGCAGTTGACTTTGCGATGAACTTCTCGGGTGGTGCTGCGGACGAATTCGAAGCTACCGGCGAGGGTTCATTTGCCAAGGTGCTCGGCAATGATACTACTGGTGACGATACCGATAGTGTAACTGTGTCCAATAAGAACATGGTCTATCGTTCGTTCCCGAAGTTTACTAATATCGTCTTGGCTGATGGTGCTGCTAGTGCCAACGCAGTGGTAGGCAAGTTTACCATCACTGCTATGGGCTACGATGTGCTCTTCAATACGATTAACGTTGCTTCTGGTACGATTACCTTTGACACGGTGGCATCTGGTCAGACGGCTCCAGCCGATCCGATGATCACACTGTATGATGATACTACTGGCCTAGTTTATTCTAGTGCTTCGTATGATATCGATACCGTTAATGCTTCTTTGAGCTTCTCGGAATTCCTGAATGCCTTAAACATTCCGGCCGGTACCTCAAAGACATTGCGCGTCCAGGGTAACCTAACCGCCTTCAATCGCGCGACTAACACCACCAGTGGTGTGGCCGCTGATCACTTTATGCTCGTCCTGCAGGATGAAGCTAATGTGATTAAGTGGGTTGACAGTGCGGGCGTCGATGCCAATCTTGACCAGGCTAATACGGCAGGTTATATCAAGAACCTTCCGTTCAATGGACCGAACATGACTGGTCAGTAGTCTTAGTCTCGTCTGCTTCTTACTGCGCGTAAGTTCGGACAACCAAAAACCGCCTTCGGGCGGTTTTTGGTTGGTTGAAAACGGATTAGAATTAATCTATGATAAGAAAATGTTTGGTATTTCAAGAGAAAAACTCGGAATGATCGGCCTGCTAGTTTTAGTAGGCGCGATTATTTATAGCTTCAATTTACATAACCAATTATTTTGGGATGATGCTGACTGGATTGTAAATAACCCCACTGTCCACGCTCTCGGTTGGGATAATATTAAGTTTTGGTTTTCTCATAATACCTTGGCTGGTATTGGTATGCAGAGTAATTACTATCGCCCCTTTTTATTTTTTACCTTTGCTATTAATTATGTAATTTCTGGAGTTAATCCGTTCTCCTACCACCTATTTAGTAATGTTATTCACATTATTAACGGACTGCTAATTTTTCTCCTCTTCTCTAATGTTATTAAAAATAAACTGGTTGGATTTATTGCCGCGCTACTCTTTTTAGTGCACCCGATTGCTACTGAGGCGGTTACCTATATTGCTGGTCGGGGCGATCCACTCTATGTATTTTTTACACTTCTAGGACTCTGGCTTTTTTACAGCGCCGAGAGTAAAAAACTGGGTTGGCCCGGTGTTACAACTTCCAGTAGTGGTCTGATCGCTGGAAAGAAAAATCTGGAAGTTGTAACACCGGGTTGGCTTAGTTGGCAAAAAATCGTCTCTTTAGTGGTCCTAGTTTTAGGTCTTTTGAGCCGAGAGGTAGCTATTGTTTTTCCTCTGCTAGCCCTTATTTTTTCGATAGCCTTCTTGGAGACGGGGACTTTTATTCGTTCAATCCTCAATTCGCTAAAAAGAACCTGGCCTTACTTTGGAGTGGTTTTTGTTTATGGCATTCTACGTCTCACTCTGCTTAACTTTAACAATACCCTAAACTTTTATACTACTCCCAATATCTACTCAGAGAACTTGCCCGTGCGCCTATTTACTTTTATGCACGCTTTGTTTGATTACTTTGGAATACTGTTTGTACCGATCAAATTACACATGGAGCGAAGCGTACCGATTCACCTCTCGCCGTTCGATTGGCCAGTCTGGGCGGTGATTCTACTGTCAGCCGGTGCTATCTATGGATTGTATCGTTTGTATAAAAAGGATCGCGGGGAGAGGACTTTCCGATTCTGGTTCTTTGTTTTTGGCTGGTTCTTTGTCGCTTTGGGGCCGGTGTCCGGGATTACGCCGATCAATGCCCAGATCTATGAACATTGGCTCTACCTTCCCGCCGTCGCAATTTTCTTGGCAGTTGGTTATGGTTTTAGTTGGTTGTTGAATTTTTTGTCCACCAATCGTAAAGGGCTCCGACGTTTGATGGTTGGGACGTTTGCGCTATATATTGGTTGGCTTTCTTATCAGTCTATCCAGCGTAATATTGTTTGGGGCAAGCCGATTGAATTTTATCAAGATATTTTAACCTACGAACCGGATAGTGTGCGGATAAATAATAATCTGGGCAATCGGTATTATGATGAAGGCAATATTGATCGGGCTGAATATTACTATCAACGTGCGGTGGAGAGTGAAGATATCTTTCCCCAGCCGCACTATAATCTGGGCACCATTTTACAGGCCAGGGGCGATAACCATGGTGCGATAGAGGAGTATAAAAAGGCACTTTTGATAAATCCTTATTTCCACTATCCCTACCAAAATTTAGCCCACCTCTATGCCCAGCAAGGGGATTTAGTTAAAGCCAGAGAATTACTCGAGCAATTAGAAAAAATACGCCCTAACGATCCAGTAACCTACTACTCTTTGGCGGCGGTGCACCAGGCACAGGGTAACTATGTGCAGGCCAGGGCTTATGCTGAAAAGGGCCTACTCTATGCCCCTCCGAACAGTAAGGTGAGGCAGGCACTAGAGGAGATATTGACCCAGCTAAATAAGTAACTAGAATAAGAGAATATGAATAAAAAGATAATGCTGGGAATTATAGTAGTGCTAGCACTGACAGGGGTTGGCCTTTTTGTCTATCAGCAGGGTAGCTCTGATCCCCAAATCAGTCCCACCGCTACCCCACCAGAGGGCGTACCGACCGGAATCAGTAATGTTCGCCCAGAGTGTCAATTGAGTGGCAGAATCGTTTTTATTGCTGATAAGCTAACGCGCAGTGATGGGGCCAGTTTCGTATACCAGGGGGTGATGGATTCGCATGATACTCTCAATTGGTCAATCAATCCAGCAGAGGATGTGAGGGTTGGTCCTAATCGTTTTTCCGCGATACCATTGCCGAATGGTAAGGAAACCCCAACCATCGCTTTTAACCAAGGGAAACCCAGTCTTACTACTTATAAACTAAGTGCCTCGATTGATTACCCTTACGTGGTAAATAATAAGGTAGAGGTGCTTAATCAAAAGTGTACTGGTACGATTGAAGTAAAGATTGCTTATTAATTATGAGTTGGGTGCGCTACTTGCAAAGACATCAGCTATTTTCAATAATGCTGGTGTCTTTAGTTTTGTCCTTTATAATTTTTGGCAATGGTATAAAAGGAGGCTTTGTCTTAGATGACACTGTGGTGGTGGAAAAACGAGGAGAGCTTAGAAAGCTGGAGAATTTTTTTACGCTGTTTATCTCACCTTATCATCAGAATGCTCCCTATACCGGGCTATTTAGGCCAGTGACTATGGCTTCGTATGCCTTAAATTTCGCGCTACTTGGTCGTGGCCCGAGTGGTTTCCATTTGGTCAATATTATTTTGCATGCGCTTAATGTCGTTTTAGTGTTTGTGGTTACGCATAAATTGCTAAAGCATAAAAGACCGGCTATTTTTGCGGCACTGTTGTTTTTGGCGCATCCTTTACATGTTGAGGCGGTTACCTCGATCGTTGGTAGGGCTGAGTTGTTGGCTTTTTTAGGGAGCTTGTTGGCAATTATTTTTGCTTTAGAGCGTCGTTGGTGGTGGATGATTTTGGCGTTTTTCTTGGCGATTCTAAGCAAGGAAAGCGCCTTAGCGGTCTTGCCAATAATTCTCTACTTATGGCGTTGGCAACAAGGGCAAAGCTGGTCCTGGCTAGTTAAGAATAGTTCTCGCTTTTTGTTAGCCCTTGCCCCATATTTTTTGTTGCGCTACCTAGCGCTTGGCCAGTACTTATTTAAGTCTGGCTCCGTTAGTTTTGTGGAAAATCCTTTAAAATTTATGGATCTAGGAGAGCGTATTGCTAATGCTCTAATGGTATTCTGGCTTTATTTAACTAAATTATTTTGGCCGGTTAAACTTTCGGCGGACTATTCTTACAACAGTATTCCCCTGGTGAAAAACTTGTTAACTTCTTGGCAGGCTAGTGTTGGTTTGGTTTTGTTGCTAGGCCTGATTGGCTTGCTGGTTTTTAAAAGAAAGGTTGGTTATGGCCAAGCGGCCGGAATTTTTGTTTTCCCTTATTTGGTTGTTGCCAATTTATTTTTTCCAGTTGGTACGATTATGGGGGAGCGTCTGCTGTATCTACCCTCACTAGGAGTTATTATAATGGTGGCTTGGTTGCTGGAGCAAGGGTTATCTAAATTATCTACCCGGCGCTATCAAAAATTTTTTTACGGTGGATTGGCAGTTGTTTTGTTAGTTTTAAGTTACCTAACTATCCAGCGTAATCAAGTCTGGCAATCAAACGCGAGCTTGTTGAGTGCGGTTTCACAAGTTAATCCGAATAGCGTCATTGCTCAGACTGGGTTGGCAGCCATTGCCTTAACTAAAGATGACTTAACTGAAACAACTAAAAGATTGGCGATTGCTAATACTATTTATCCAGGCTATGCTCCACTGCAGAATCTGCAAGGTATTGTCGCAGTTAAGACCGGAAATTTGGTGGCGGCCGAAAAGCATTACCTACGGGCAGTTGAACTGAATCCTCGTTCACTAAACGCTTACAACAACCTAGTCAGTCTTTATCTTTCCCAAAAAAACTATACGCGGGCGGCACAGTACTTAGAAAAGGTAATTCAACTCAGTCCCACGCAAGAACAGGTAACACGTTATGGCCAGGTTTTATTAATGCTCGGTCGTAGTGAAGAGGCGGCTAGAATGATTGACTGGGCCAAAAAAATGGTAAAATAAATCGATATGAAATACTGGAAAATCAGCCTAGCTAGTGTGGTAATTGTTGCCGTATTGGTCTGGGGTTTTTGGGGTCGACTAGCTGGTTTCGGCCGCTTTTTAGGCCTTTTGCGGGGTGAAAATTCTAATATTAATCTGACCGGCCTAACCTTGCCAAGTGGCTTTAAGCTTGAGGTAGTAGTTAAGAATCTAAACAAACCGCGCGTTATTGTTTTTGACGCAAAAGAGCGCATGTTGGTGAGCGAGTTAGGCGCCAATCAGATAACTATTTTTGAGCCGGGAGCGGACGGTAAATTAGTTGGACGTATCCTGATAGAAAAACTACGTTCTCCACACGGGCTAGCTTTTTATACTGACCAAAAAAAGAAGGTTACCTATCTATATGTAGCGGAAAGTTATCAGGTAGTGCGTTATATTTATAATGTTGCTAGTGGTTCGGTAGTTGTCAGTAGCGCGGAAAATATCGCAAACTTTTCTGATACCGGTTTGCACATAACGCGAACTATTGCTTTCGGTCCTAATTTTAGAACCACCCCAATTGTTAAAGGTTATCTGGATAGAGAAACCCAGTTGGCCAATAAGTTGTATGTTAGCGTTGGTTCTTCTTGTAATGTTTGCGTGGAGGAAAGTTGGAAACGCGGAGCAATTTTGGAAGCCGACCCGGAGGGCACTTTTCTGGCTGAGTTTGCTGGTGGCTTACGCAATTCGGTTTTCTTTACCTTCCACCCGAAGACTGGACAGCTTTGGGCAACTGAAATGGGGCGCGACAATTTAGGAGATAAACTACCACCCGATGAAATTAATATTGTGAAAGTGGCGAATGTTGAAACCCCGTTTGGGGCCAGGCGTTATGGTTGGCCCTTTTGTTACGGCGATAAGATAAAAGATAGTACTTTTAATCCAGCTCCTTTCCAGCGCACTGATGTACCAAAGGATTGTACTAAAACTGAATCATCTTATCTTGATATTCCGGCTCACTCTGCGCCCTTGGGACTGGCTTTTATCACTGATCCAACTTGGCCGACCGAATGGCAAGATGATCTTTTGGTAGCTTATCATGGGTCATGGAATAGTACTGCTCCAGTGGGTTACAAAATTGTTAGGTTTGTTTTAGCTGCCGATGGAAATATTACGAAAGACGTAGCTGGTCAACCGCAGGTGGAAGATTTTATCACCGGCTGGCTTAGTAATGGCAAGGTTTCAGGGCGTCCAGTAGATCTAAAGTTCCATGCTGGCAGTTTATTCATTTCTGACGATTATTCCGGAGTGATATACAAAGTAAGTCGTGTCTCACAATAAGCATAAACTGATTGCTGGTTTTTTGTTTGTCAGTTTTTTGGTTTTAGTTTTTATTTTTAGTATTCATGCGCTCGGTTCAATTAATCAGGATATCGGTCGCCACCTAACCCTGGGGAAGATTATCTGGCAAACGCACCATATCCCCACTACTAATCTGTTCTCTTATACGGCACCAGACTGGCCGTTTATCAACCATCACTGGTTGGCAGAGGTAGCGATCTATTTAGGTGAACGCTGGGTTGGTCTGCGGGGTCTCATTACTGCCAAGGCTTTAATTATTGCCTTAGCTTTTGGCTTAACGCTACTAGCGGCTTGGCGAAAAGCTAGGCCAGTGTCGATTATTTTATTTGGCCTATTGGCTATCGCCATGATGTTAGAGCGTACTGATCTGCGTCCGGAGATTTTTAGTTTTCTGTTTCTGGCCTGGTACCTGTTCGTGCTTTATCGGCAACACGACCAAGCCACTGGTTGGTTATTGTGGACTTTAATCCCAGTACAATTACTCTGGGTTAATACCCACATCTACTTTTTTATTGGCCCACTGTGGTATCTGCTATTTTTGCTGGCTGATTGGATTAAAAAGGCGCAGATCACTCCCTCGACTAGGCAAGACCTAGTCAGGGGGAAAACTTGGCTGGTCGGGGCTGGAGTAGTTTTGATGAATTTTATTAACCCCTTTGGTTGGCGCGGGGCGATCTATCCGCTACAAGTTTTTAGTAACTATGGTTATTCAATTGCGGAGAACAAGGGGCCGTTATTTTTGCGCGCCTGGGGGTTCCCGCAGTTTACTACTTATGTTTTGTTTTTCTGCATTGCGCTTTTGGTTTTGGGGATTATCCTAAACTGGCGAAGCTGGCGTGAACATTTTTTCGCAATCAGTAGTAGTATTGTTGCCGGAATCTTTGCGTTGTTAATGGTGCGAAACTTTCCACTCTTTGCCTTAACTTTAATTCCCGCTGGTGCGCTTTTGTGGACAGAAATTATGGAGCGTTGGAGAGGAGAAAAACCGCAAACCCAGTCAGGCAAGCTTGTCTTGCTGTTGGTGGTAGTGCTGTCGATTGTTAGTGTGCTGACTGGTGAGTTCTATCAGCGATTTGGTTTATCACGACAGTTCGGTTTGGAGGTGCCAGTGGGGGCGCAGGCAGGAGTAGATTTTGTACGCACCAACAAATTACGCGGCCCGATTTTCAACAATTTTGACGTGGGCAGTTTCTTAATCTGGCGCTTACCAGAAGAGCCTGTCTTTATTGATGGTAGGCCGGAGGCTTATCCGGCAGATTTTATCCAGAAAACCTATATCCCGATGCAAGAAGATCCGGCTTTGTGGAAAAAATACTCAGAGCAATACAATATCCAGTATGTTTTTTGGGATTATCACGATATTACCCCTTGGTCACAGCAATTTATTAAAGCCATGTTAAACAACTCGGCCTGGCCGTTGGTTTATCGTGATGACACCATATTAATTTTTGTCCGTGCTAACCCTCATCTAGTAGGCGAGTAAACTGGCGAGTCATCTGTTCTTGGGTGAAGTGCTTGATAATATTTTGGTGAGCGGCGATGGCCAAGTCTTGACGCAATCGATCAGAAGCCAAAACCGTTTCGATATTACGAGCCAAACGGTTGGGGTTTCTAATCGCTACCACCAAACCATTTTCTCCAGAATTAATTAGTTCAGGAATTGCTCCCACCGCCGTCGCTACCACCGGGACCTGGGCGGCCATGGCTTCGAGTACTGACCAGGGAAACCCTTCTTTGTTTGAGGGCAGGACAAATACATCAAAGGCTTTAAGATAACGTTGGGCCTCGGTTATTTTACCAAGCAAGAAAACTCGCTTCTCTTGACGCAGTGTTTTAATCAAGCGCTCTAGTTCTGGTCTTAGCCTACCATCGCCGATGATCAAAAAAATTGCCTCTGGGTTAGTAATCTGGGCGGCGGCGCGGATAAAATTAGCCGTGTCCTTGGCTGGATAGAAGTTGCCGATCGTGCCAACCACTAAATCAGTTGGCGGGTTGGCCTTTCCAATTTTACTAAATAGTTTTTCTCTCGCCTCACTGCGTGGTATGAATTCCAAATAGGGATCAATGCCGTTAGGTATGTAAATCAACTCTTTGCGCGGCTTGATGCCTAGTTGTTCAGCTAACTGTCGGTCGTTTTGGTTGTTAACCACGATGATATCTTTCCAACGAGCACTCAATTTCTCTAAAAGAATATAGAATTTTTTTCGCCAGTAAGACCAGGGGTCATTAAAAGTCCAACCACCGATGCGGTAAATTACCTTGAGCCAGGGCAGGCGACGTGGCCAACGGGCGGCCAGTGCGCCAATAAAACCAGCTTTGGTGCCATTTAAAAACAGGACATCTGGCTGGAAGTCTTTAATTAGGGCGCGCAATTCTGATACAGCGCGCAAATTAGCTTGCCAATTACCGTCACGTTGCAAATAGGTTAGTTGCTGGGTGGCAACCGCTTTTGCTTTCAGTGCCGAATTCAAGCCAGCATCGCCCTCGCTACCAATTGCCACTAAGCACTGAAAGCGATTTTCAGCTAGTTTGGGGACGAAATTATTAAAAAATTGCTGGGCGCCACCGAGCTCAGATTGAGTGACTACAAAGAGAATTCTGCGCTGTTTTCTAATCAATAGCTTGGAACCGCTTTAATGATTTCCATCGGGGTTTTAAAGTTTAATCCCATGTGTGGCCGCTCTGTATTGTAGTATTGAATAAACTCTGGTATTTCTTTTTGCCATGCCTCCATAGTTCTTGGTATCCGATGCAGACACTCTTTTTGTAGGGTTTGAATGAATCTTTCCACATGAGCATTGTCAGTTGGTGTTCGTACTCGGGTGTGCCGATGTTCTAAACCATCATGGATGGTAATCTTGGTAAACCATTTAGCAAACTCCGAGCCATGATCCGTCTGGATGGTCTTGAACGAGAACGGAGCTTGCTCCCGTGCCGTCCGCATGAAACTGCTGGTGGCTCGACAATTCACCGCCAGCGCTGGTTCCGCATAGGCCCAGCGGGAGCAGACATCAATCAAGGCATAGGCGGATAACCTTTCTGCTGGTATCCCCTCATGTACAGCATCAATTTCCACTAACCAGCCTGGTTTTTCTGGCATGGGCCGTTCCGGATACTGGTGCCACTTCTTCCATTTGGAATACTTTGATATACCATATCTTTTTAGTATTCGTTTGACCGTACTCAGACTGACTACAATATTTCTTTCTGTGCCCAGTCGGTGATGCAGAATCTCGGCACACTGACTCCGTTCGCTTCTTAACTCGAGAATCTGTTTCACAATCTCAAGATCAATCTCATTGGGGTGATGGTCTGGTCGTGATGATCGGGTGGGCAAGAACTGACTGTTGTGGTGCAAGAGCTTGGCTCGTGCTACCCATTTCACCACGGCACTATGGGTAAAGCCAAAGTGCCGTGCCACCGCTCTAACACTCCATCCGGACTGGACTAACCGTACCGCTTCCATCCTGATCCGAGGCAATCGATTGTATATGCTGTACATTCTCATATTCTAGCAGGGGTGGTTCCAAGGTATTGAACCATGACATGCGCTTGATTTTACTCTCCATTTGTGGCAGAATAACACAAAATGTCTGATAATGCAAAACCGGTTTTAGTTTTCACTACTGCCTATCAGCCGCGCGCTAGTGGGGCAGAAATTGCTCTGGCGGCGGTGGCTGAAGGTTTACCACAGATTGATTTTCACATTCTCACTCCACGCTATTACTCCTCCTCTGCCAAGCTGGAGCAACAAGGGCATATCACCATATATCGTCTAGGCTGGGGTATTTGGTTAGATAAGTGGTTATTCCCTATTTTGGGGTTTTTCGCCGGTCTAGGGCTCTTAAAACGTCATCCGAGGGCATTGCTACATGCTTGGCAAGCTTCGCAGGCGGGCGGAGCGGCTTGGCTACTGCGTTGGTGGTCCGGTCGGCCGCTACTGCTTACTTTACAAGAAGGCGAGCGTTTAGACCGTCAGGTTTGGTGGCTGAGATTTTTTCGCTGGTTAATTATCCGTCGGGCCGATCAGGCAGTGGCGATCAGTCAGTATCTAAAAAAATTCATTCAGACCAGTGCGCCAAACTTGCCCGTAACGGTGATTCCCAACGGCGTTGCTTTGGAGCAGTTTACCCATTTATCCAGCTACGGCGAACAAGCTCAGTTGGCTGATCAGTTAGGCATTCGTCCGGGGGATAAAGTGTTGATCCATACCGGAAGACTAGCCACTAAGAATGGTCTGATCAATCTTCTAAAAGCTATTCCCTTGGTACAAGAAAAACTTTCTCAGACTACAATTAAGCTACTACTGGTTGGCTCTGGCCCAGAAGGTGATAAATTAGCTAGTTTGGCGCATGAATTAGGAATTGAACAGCAGATTATCTGGATTAAACAGGTTAACCAGGTTCAGTTGGTTAAGTATCTACAATTGGCCCAGGTGTTTATTCGCCCCTCCTTAACCGAGGGGTTGGGTAATTCTTTTTTGGAGGCCATGGCGGCAGGAGTAGTGATTGTTGGTTCGGGGGTGGGAGGAATTATTGATTTTCTAAAAGATAGCGAGACTGGTTTGGTTTGTGATCCGCTTAACCCAGCGGATATTGCTGAAAAAATTTATCGACTACTGGATAATAGCGCGCTTAAACAGAAGCTGGCCGAAGCAGGACAACAGCTAGTATTAGAAAAATATGGCTGGGAGAAAATTGCCACTCAGTATGCTAAGCTTTATCAAAGTATTAAATAGGTATGAAGCTTTCTATTGTTATCCCAGTTTTTAACGAGAAGCATAGTCTTAAAGAACTTTTGCGCCGAGTCGAAACGGTTGATTTGGGTGTGGTTGAAAAAGAGATAATCATTGTTGATGACTGTTCCACTGATGGTACTACCCAATGGCTGAAAGAACTTGAAAATCCAAAATACAAAACAATCTATCATTCTAAGAATCAAGGAAAGGGGGCGGCTTTGCGCAGTGGGTTCGCGCTTGCCAGCGGCGACATTATTATCGTGCAGGATGCCGACTTAGAATATAATCCGGCTGAGTATCCACAACTGATCGCGCCGATTGTAGCGGGTGACGCCGATGTGGTTTATGGTTCACGTTTGGTTACCGCCTTGCCCCACCGGGTACTTTATTTTTATCACTATTTAGGTAATAAATGGTTAACCTTTTTATCCAATTTGTTTACCGGTCTGAATCTTTCTGACATGGAGACTTGCTATAAGGCATTTTCACGTCAGGCTTTGCAAGCGATCCTGCCTCGTTTACGAGCAAAGCGTTTTGGTATTGAACCAGAACTTACTGCCCAGGTAGCCAAACATCAACTACGCGTTTATGAAATTGGCATCTCGTATCATGGTCGAACTTATAAAGAAGGCAAAAAAATAAATTGGAAAGATGGCTTGGCAGCGATTTGGCACATTGTCAGGTTTAATTTATTTACGAGAAAATAATGGAAAAGCAAAATAAAATTCTGATTGCTACCGGAATCTTTCCACCAGAAGCAGGGGGGCCAGCTTCTTACGCCCAAGCCTTGGCAAAAAAGTTGGCACCAGAAAAGAAGGTAGCAGTGGTAACCTATTCACGCCGTTGGGGAGATAAAACGGATAAGTTCCTACCCTTTCCAGTAATACGCATTTGGAAAGGTTGGCCAAAAGTTTGGCGTCATGTAATTTATTTATTTAGACTATTTACGGCTAGCCAGGGTGCTAGCACAATTCTTGCACTTAATACGGTTAGTTCTGGTATCCCAGCCACGTTGGTGGCGCGCTGGCGTAAACAGCGTCTGGTAGTGCGGATTGTGGGGGATTATGCTTGGGAGACGGCCGCTAATACCGGTAAAACTTTTTTTCTTTTGAATGATTTTCAGAAAGCGCCACAGCGTGGGAAAATCAAATTATTACAGAATTGTCAGCGCTGGGTGTGTAAGCAGGCTGACTCAATCATTGTCCCATCAGAATATCTCTCTGGCATTGTACAGGGTTGGGGAGTTAAGGCGGAAAAAATTAAAGTTATTTACAACGGAGTAGATTTTCCAGTTAGCGAGCTTAGCCAGGAAGAAGCCAGAAAAAAAATCGGCATTGCTGGGAATATTATTCTTTCCAGTGGCCGTCTGGTGCCTTGGAAAGGCTTTAAGATGTTAATTAAGTTGATGCCACGCTTGTTACAAATTAACCCCTTCTTTCGTCTAGTGATTTTGGGCTCTGGGCCAGATGGGAAAACCCTACAGGCGATGATTAATAATTTAAGGCTAGAAAAGAAGGTGTACTTGTTACCAGTGCCACGCGCTGAAATCCCACTTTATCTAAAAGCGGCTAGTATCTATGTGTTGAATACCGGCTATGAGGGTTTTTCACACCAAATTTTGGAGGCGATGCTTAGCCGTGTGCCGGTAATTACTACTCGTGCCGGTGGCAATCCAGAGGTAATTCGTCAAGGCGAGAATGGCTTCATGGTCAATTATAACGATGAGTTTAATTTGGTGGAGGCAATTAAAACCGTCTGGCAGGGGGAGGAGTTGCGGGAACGCTTTGTCGCCAATGGATTAATCACTGTTGAACATTTTAGTTTGGAAAAAATGTTCAACGAGACTATGGCGGTGTTAAATTAATTTATGGCAAAGTTATTAATGATTACTGGTTTGGGCAGTGCGAGAGATCTCGCTTCTGGAAAGCGGGGAGCTTTTTATAATACTTTGGAGGAATTTCATCGTTATTGGGAGAGAATTGATATTATTGCTCCGAGAGTAAAACAGCCAGTCGGCAATCTTTTCGGTAATGTTTTTATTCACACCTCGCCCTGGCCATTACTTCTTCACCTAGTGTTTTTTATTAAAAAAGCTATGACCATTTATCGTGAACAAAAATTTGATTTGATGACGGTACATGAGTTCCCCCCTTTTTATAATGGCTTAGCGGCGCGTTGGTTGTGGCACAAGCTCAAAATTCCTTATATTATTGAGATCCATCATGTTACTGGTTATCCTAAACCTGGGAGCATGAAAGAACGTGTTTACCTATCTCTAATGCATTGGTTTGTTGCTTGGGATATAAAACCAAGCAAACAAATTCGGGTGGTTAACCAAAAACAGGTGTCAGAATTTTTAATTAAGGCTGGAGTGGATCAAGCAAAAATTAGTTATATCCCATCCCTATATATTGATTTGGATGTTTTTAAACCACTGGTTGAAGAAAAAAAATATGATCTGATTTTTATCGGCCGTTTGGTGGAAAATAAGGGGATCAATTTATTTTTGGAAACGGTAAAAAAAACTGGTTTGAGTGGTGCGATTATTGGCACTGGCCCACTCCAGCATGAGATTAAATTGAAAATTGAAAAATGGAAATTAAAAATTGATTTTCATGGTTGGGCTAAAGACGCAAACGCAGTGGCACACCTGATTAACCAATCGAGACTCCTGGTAATGCCTTCCTATAACGAAGGCGGTCCTCGAGTGGTGGCTGAAGCGATGGCTTGTGGGGTGCCCTTTTTGGCTACTCCGGTAGGAATAGTGCCGGACCTGATTAGTCAAGTCGAGGTTGGTGAGGTTATACGGTGGGATGTTCTCGACATTCAGCGAAAAGCCGAGGCTCTGCTATCTGATCCGGAGCGCTATAGTCGCTACTCTAAGGCAGGCCCCATTTTAGCCAAGCAGTTTGAAAAAAAACAGGCGATTAAGCACTATGCTGATTGGTTAAAATCTTATATAGATAGCGAGAGCTTATAATTGATTAAATAATATGGCCGGGATTTTGATTATTACTCAAAAAGTTGACCAGGATGAGCAGTTGCTCAGTTTTTTTATTGGTTGGTTGTCTGTTTTTGCTCAACATTTTGAACGGGTTACAGTGGGTTGTTTGCAAAAAGGAGAGTTTAGTTTGTCGAGTAATGTTTCGGTGGTTAGTTTTGGAAAGGGGGCCGGGCTTTCTAAGTGGCGCCAGCTAGTTAATTTTTACAAATTAATTATTGGCAGACAACATGAGTATCAGTCAGTATTTGTGCACATGAATCCAATTTGGGTAATTTTAGGGGGTTGGTGGTGGCGGATTAAGGGCAAAAAAATTTCCCTTTGGTATGCCCACGGTACAGTTTCTTGGAAGTTGCGACTAGCAGAGAAGTTTGCGCATGTTATTTTCACTTCAACTAGTAAGGGCTGTCGGATTAAGAGTAATAAACTGCAAATAGTGGGCCAAGGTATTGATACTGACTATTTCAAAGTTGGTTCGCAACCAGATTCCTTTTCTCATACTCCTCGGCTGGTGAGCATTGGTCGCATTGCGCCTTCTAAGGATTACGAAACCTTAATAGTGGCGGTTAAGCAGTTGGTAGCGCAGGGCCAGGCTTTGTCAGTAGAGATTGTTGGCGGAATCGGTGTGCCGGAAGACCAGGCTTATCTGGCAAAATTGCAGGCATTAGTTAGGGATAACCAGCTGGAACAAATTTTTGTTTTTAAAGGAGCGCTACCCAATAAGACAATTTTGCCAATCCTGCAATCCGCTGATATTTTCTTGAATATGGGGCAAACTGGTAGTTTGGATAAGGCGATACTGGAGGCGATGGCTTGTGGTACGCCAGTTTTGAGTTGTAATGAGGCACTAGCGGAGGTCTTAGGGGTGGAAAACAGTCATTTGATGTATCCCAAAAAGGACCCTCAGGTTCTGGCTCAGAAAATAAGAATGATTTTACAACTTACACCAGAAGAACGACAGAAACTGTCAGCTAAGTTACGTGAAGTCGTGGTCTCAAATCATAATCTGCCGAATTTGATCAAAAAAATTAGTACAACACTAGCCACGTAAGACCATGAAAGATAAAGGCGTCATTGTTACCGGACATCCTTATGCTTATCCTTACTACTTTAAGGTTTTTACTTTTGTGGATAAGGCAAAGTTTATTTTTGTTTTACCCAAAATCTGGCGGGCTAGGTTGGTTATAAAATTAGAAAAGATAGCTGGCTTTAAAATTTATGGGCTAAATGCTCTATCATATGGGAGGCAGTCGTTTTTTGGTGGGCAGTTCAAGGGTTGGTTACCGGGGATTTTGTGGCTTCTGCCCTACTTGAGGTTAAGATACCAGCCCCGTGTTTTATACTCCTGTTCCGAACCAAATTTGTTAACCACGCTGTTTAACGGGTTAGTGGCAAAGTGTTTTGGCCTACGTTACGCTATTTTTACTTGGCAGAATATTCCAGCAGAAAACAGGTTGCATGGTATTAAGTTGAGACTATCGTTATTTTTGGTTCGACTAAATTTATGGTTAGCAGATGGTGTAATTTGTGGCAATAAAAAAGCCGAGTTAATCGTAAAACAGTTAAATAAAACAATAAAAACCGCCATTTTTCCCTTAAGCGGGGTAGATGTCGAGCGGTTTAAGCCAGGTCTAGTTTCGGATTGGAAGCAAAGACTAAACTTATTTGATCACAAAACAATACTTTTTTACGGAGCCTTAGACAAGAGAAAGGGGTTGAATATTCTGCTCGATGCCTTTAAGATAGTTCAGGATCAATCCAGCAAATTGGTGGTGGTCGGCCGTGGTCCAGAAGCGGAAAAGTTAAAACAACAAACCAGTTTATTAGGGTTGGGTGGCAGAGTGATATTTATTGACTGGATGGATAACGCAAAATTACCAGAGTTGTTGAATACTGCAGATATTTTTGTTTACCCTAGTGTACCAGTAGGTGGCTGGGAAGAGCAATTTGGTTACGCTATGGCTGAGGCCAGTGCCTGTGCGTTGCCAGTGATTTCTACCCAGACTGGTTCGATTGCAGAAGTGGTGTTAAATGAAAAAACCGGAATTCTGGTAGAACCCAATAACTCTACCGCTCTGGCCCTAGCTTTGGATAAGTTGCTGGCGGACCGCGCGTTAAGAGAAGGATGGGGGCATTGCGGGCGTGATTATGTGGTGGAGAATTATAGTCACAAGAAAATTGCGGAGCAATTAACTAATTTTTTGTTCAATTTATAGTTATGTTTTATAAGCTACTTTTGCTAATGGGGGTAGGTTTTAATGTTCTGGCGCAACTTCTTTTGAAGCAGGGAATGGCTGGACTAGATATTATTTCTACCAACCTTACGCTGTTTGGCAAGATTAAATTACTGTTATTTAATCCTTTGTTCTGGGGAGCAATTTTGAGCTATGGAGCAGGGTTTGTAATTTATGCGGTAGTTTTATCTAAAATAAATTTAGGGGTGGCTTATCCAGTGGCCAGTGTTTTGGCAATCGTTGCTATCTATCTTTTCTCATTATTTTATTTTAATGAATCTTTAACTACCATTGGTGTAGCTGGGGTTATCTTATGTATCACTGGAGTAGCGTTATTACTAAAATAAATAGCCGGGCAAAATCGCTTATTTATCCTTTGCTAATTCTTTTAGCATTTTTTTTATTGTTAAGGTTGCCCAGCTTGCACCAGACTTACCATCAAGATGAAGTAAAGTGGGTAACGCATGCTACCACCATTGGAGATAACGCGACGGGTAAGGGTCACCCACCTTTATCTGGAATAATCTTCCCACTCTTTGGAAAAATCTTAAGTGCGCAAAATATGCGGGCGTTGCCGTTGTTGTTTGGGTTATTAAATTGTTTGTTGCTGTTCTTTTTGGTAAAACCGCGTTTTGATAAAACCACCGCTTTTTGGGTGGTAGGGGTGTATGTTTTGGTATTTTATAATGTTTTGGCCTCCTTGATGGTGGATTTAGACGGAGCGTTTCTGCCTTTTTTTGTACTGCTATTTCTCATTACTTTTTTCCGCTGGAAAGAGTCTAGCCAACCACATCAGCGTTGGTACTGGGCGGTTAGTTTGGGGCTGACTACCTTATTAGGCTTTATGGCAAAGTTAAATTTTATCATTCCAGTAATAGCGGTGCTGATATTTTATGTTGGCGAAACGGATGTTGTTCGATTTAATTTTAAAAATATTACTCGTCTTGTAATTACTGGACTAGTTGGGGTCGCGACTATTTTAGCTTGTTTTCTAATTACCAAATATCTTTTTCCGGCTTTTAATTTAGGACGGGTTTTTGCACACGCCACTGATTTCTTTTCTTTTAGGGGAAGAGATTTTGGCCAGGTTATCTTTCAGACTGCTAAAGCGGTTATCTATGCTTCGCCCTTACTAATTATTCCTTTGTTTCTAATTAGCAAAGAACAGTTTAAGCAGTTAAGATTTTACTTCTGGTTTTTGGCTGTAGGATTAGTTTTTTATTATTTGTTGTTTGATTTTTCACGGGCGGCATTAGACAAATATCTGGCTTTTATTATTGTACCGCTCTCGATTATCAGTGGGGTAGTGCTTAAAAGTTACTTTGAGGCTTGGTCGGGTTTTAATAAAAAGATAGTCTGGGGTGGTGGGCTAATATTGGTGGGGATTTTTATGACCCAGTTCTTTTCTCATTTAGTGCCACCGCTTTATCCAAAAGCGGAGTGGTTTTCTCGAGTCACTAATTTACACTGGAACTTTCTCATGCCTTTTACGGGTGGTTCTGGTCCGCTGGGTTTTTATGTGTCTTTTTTGTTTATTGTCTTAATTTGGTTGTATAGCTTGGTTTTGTTAGTCTGGTCATTTGTTCAGAAAAATCGACGTTCAGTATTGATTGTGTTATTACTGGTGGCGGGGGTGTTATATAACCTAGTTTTTATTGAAGAGTATGCCCTGGGTAAGATTAATGGTAATGCCGCTGGGTTGCTTAATGGGGCAGTCTTTTTTATTAAAGATAATGACCAGATTGATAGGGTAATTACCTATAACGATATCGGTGGGTTTGAGTTGGCGAGCATCGGGAAATACGAACGGCGCATCTATGTGGCGCCTAAAAATGATGCTGAACACAAACAGACGCTAAATAACTTTAAAAAGTATTATCTAGTAATTGATATCCCCAGACTGAGTATGGATAGTATTTATGCCAAATATTTTTCTACTTGCCAGGTCGTTTATTCAGATCAGTCACAACAAATCTCGGCTAAACTTTATGATTGCAAAAACGCTATGAATTTCTAGGCCCACACCTTATGAAGCATTTGTCAAAAATATTGGATCATACTGTCGACTTTTATGACCGTAGTGGTTATTGGAGAAAACGTAATTGGTTTTATCACCAATCACTGGACGAATTTTTGCGTTTTTTAATTCCACCAGAAAAAAAATCACTTAAGCTTAGCATTACAGAACTAAACGACTTTTCCGTTGAGCAAAATAAAATTGACTATTTTGTGTTGACTGACTTGCTGGGTTATTTGCGTGATATTGAAATCTTTTTCAGAGAACTACATGTCAGTGGCGATGACGATACCCGTCTGGTAATAACCCAATATAATAAATTATGGGAGCCACTTTTGCGTTTGGGAGCGGCACTTAAATTACGGATGCCCTATGCTAACCAAAGCTGGGTTTCGGTTGCTGACATTGAGAATTTTTTATATCTGGCTGGATACGAAGTGGTTAAAAAAGGTGCCAAATTGTTGTTGCCGATTTATATCCCACTACTTTCGTGGTTGTGTAATAAATACCTGGTAAATATTTTTCCTTTCAATAAATTAGCCCTAGTTAACTATGTGATTGCGCGTAAGTTGGAGAAAAAGTCGGTTGATGCCTCGGTCAGTGTTATTGTGCCAGCGCGCAATGAGGCCGGTACGATACAAAAGATAGTAAAGGAAATACCACTAATGGGTAGGGAAACCGAAGTCATCTTTGTGGAGGGGCACTCTACTGATAATACGTTAGAAGAAATCAAGCGGGCGGTAGCCGAATATCGTGGTGATAAGAAGGTCAAATATGTTGTGCAGAGTGGTAAAGGCAAAGGGGATGCGGTAAGGAAAGGGTTTGCCATGGCGACGGGAGATATTTTGATGATTTATGACGCCGATATGACCGTACCACCAGATGAGCTAAGCAAGTTTTATTCAGCCCTAATTGGGGGTCGAGGAGATTTTATTAATGGTTCGCGCTTGGTTTATCCAATGGAAAAGCTGTCCATGCGCACCTTAAACTTTGTCGGCAATAAATTTTTTAGTTTAGCCTTTTCTTGGTTACTAGGACAACGCATTAAAGATACCCTTTGTGGTACTAAAGTCCTATGGAAAAAAGATTATCTGGCGATTGAGCGGGGTCGACAGTGGTTTGGCGAGTTTGATCCATTTGGTGACTTCGACTTATTATTTGGTGCGGCCAAGCTTAATCTTAAAATTATTGATTTGCCGGTGCATTATAGGGAGCGCACCTATGGCACTACCAATATTGATCGCTGGCGCCATGGTTGGCTGTTATTAAAAATGGTGGTTTTTGCTATGCGTAAGATTAAATTTATTTAGTGATGGATACGCACCAACATTTTAACGATATTGCTAATGAATATGACAAATGGAAGGAGAAAAACTCTTATTACTACGATGCCATCAAAACTTTGTTGCGCTCCAAAATTCCTAGTCAGGCGCGGGTGTTAGAAGTCGGTTGTGGTACCGGCGATTTGTTGGCAGTGCTATCGCCTTCCGTTGGATTGGGGATTGATATCAGCGAGGTGATGGTGACCTTGGCTCAAAAAAAGTACGCTGACCGCTCTGAACTATCTTTTCGGGCGTTAGATATTACCACGCTAACAAAACCACTGCCGTATGACTATATTTTTTTGGTGGATGTCTTGGAACACATTGAAAACTTGCCGAAATTTTTGGAAGGTCTAAAACAGGTTGTTTTGCCTAACGCAAAAATCATTATTACGTTGGCTAACCCGCTCTGGGAGACGGTTTTAATGTTGGCAGAGAAATTAGGCATGAAAATGCCAGAAGGTCCACACTGGCGCTTAAGCATCAAGGAGAACGAGCGGTTGTTTAAACAGCAGGGTTGGGAGATAGCAGAGCGCGGCTATCGATTGCTAGTGCCCAAAAAAATACCAGGGGCAGATTTTCTTAATGAAAAGTTCCATAAGTCTAAGCTCTTAGCCCCCTTGGGCTTTATTGTTTACTGGGAACTGATCAAGGCATGAAAAAACTCCCAAGCCCACAGGCGGCTTGAGAGTTTTGAAAGAACTAAAACTGACCAAGTAACTTAGACAAGGCGACGTTTCGCGCCCTCCCAACGCACATCCCCAAATTGAGGCTGGCCGTGCTGGGCCTCCCAAACTGTCTGATACTCACGAATCCGCTTAATATCACGGGCCACCATTAACTCACGCAGACCGAGCAACTCGACCGCGTTAAAGTTCTCACAGATGACGGCAGTAATCTTAGTCGCGTCTCCCAAGTCCGTCAGGAAAGCGTCCAGACTGCCATCATACTGTGCCAAGATGCGGTCTTTGTACTTGTTGAACCACTCACTGCCTGGATAAGGAGTAGCAAAGAAGGGCTTAACCTGAATACCCATCTCCTCCCATGCCTCTACGCAGTCAATCAACGAGTCAAACCAGTCATCCGGAAAGCCCATGATCTGGTTGGGGATTGGTCGGATACCGGCTTCCATGGTTACGCGAAGTGAGCGCTTATTGGTTTCAGGCGTGGAACCTTTGCCAACGTTTTTTAATACGCGCTTGGAAAAGGATTCATAGCCATAAACCAACTGGGAACAGCCCGCCCCATGCATTAGCCGGAGAATTTCCGGATTAGCATGAGCGGCATGACTGGTGCCACCCCAGTGTACGCCATGGCAGTGTTCTGGATCATGCGGCACGCCATCGCGCACACATTGCGGCTGAAGGCCCGCCTCAATCCAGAGCCGGCAGATTTCCGGTAGCCAGGTATTATGCGTGGCCGCGTTCATTGCTAACAGATTTTCGTCAAAGAAAATAACGAAATCTGTGCCATACTTATCGCGCATATGTTTGACCATCTGCACGATATATTTAGGGCTATGCACACGGTTCTCGCGGTTGTAGGTAAAGACCACATCGGCGGCCGGGTTGTTGGGATCCTGATATTGCAGGTCTCCGGCTAGGCCAAGGTGAAAGCAAAAACGACAGATGAACGGACAGCCGAAACTGCCGTTGACATCCATACGTTTCTTGGCCGAGAAGGCCTCTTCACTGTAGATCAGTGCGGAGTTACGGAGATAGATGTCCATCGGGAGCATATCCCAGGCGGGATAAGGCAGGACATCGAGGTTGGGAATTAAGGGGCGAGGTGGAGTAAGGCAGTTGTTTCCAGTGCGATCTCGGTAGATTACCCCGAGCGTTTTGGAAAAATCCAAGTCGTCAAGGGCTATCTTTTCTAAAATCTCCGGAAAGGTAACAAAACCTTCACCCACTACCCCTAAGTCCACTTCTGAGATCAGTCGCATCATATCCTGCGGTATGCTGGTTAAAATACCTCCACCTAAAACTCTTAATGAGCGGGGAGAGTACTGTTTCGCATACTGCATAATTTTTTTGGTGTAACCGTAGGTAGTGGTGATACCACCAACCCCGACTACATCCCAGTTGTCGGCTTGCATGACGGCTTTCAAGTCGCCGTCATCCGGCCGCCAGGCGTTGGCATCGAGAATTTGCACTAGATGCCCAGCCTGGTCAGCCAGAGCGGCCAACTGGGAAATGCCATAGGGGATATGACGGGGATCATCCTCTTCCCGTACGACGGGGTTTATCAACAGTACTCTTGCCACGACTAGCCTCCGTTCTGTCCAAATTTGTTTAGAAATTCAGACAGAGAAATGAAGTTTATGTTGGCACCAAAAAGAGTGCCTCCTTCGGTGCAGTTATAAGTAGTGCACGGGGCCTGCTTGGCCAGTTCCAGGATAATCTCCCGGAACCAGTAGTAGGTTGGATCCGTGTACCAAGTCTCGTTGAGGTACGGGTTTTGAATCTCGATGTAGGCTTCGGCGACCCGTTCGCCGAATAAATCACGCAGTTCGTAAAAGTACTGCGTATTGAGGAAGGGAGTGCCGGGGGCGTATCCGAGATCAAATCCGGCTAAGGCTACCTGCCGATGTCCCAATACCGCCCAGGAAAAAATGTAGGCAGCGGTGCCGACATTGCCACCGGTGTTCATACAAGGAATACCGCCGGTTAGACCTACTAGCTCGCGGGTGACAGTTTGGGTGGGATCATCTGGGTCATCGTAAAATTGATTCCACCAGTAGATATCCATACCCGATTCCACACAGCGTTTGGTGACGGTAGGATCAACGCTGGTGCAGAGGATGGCTTTAATTTTAGAGCCGTGCTGGTTTACTAGCTCGGTTAACTCCTGATTATAGCGCATCTCGTCTTCCCAATACTTAGGGTCAAAGTCCTGTCGCCGGAAGTAATCATCCGGTGGTCGGCTAGCCAGGTCAGGATCGCCGAACCAACGCACGATACGATACGGGTTGGGGTCTAAACAGACCATGTATTGGGGGATAACACCATGGCGCAGGCAATAACCAAAGCTGCCATCGGCGGTGATGATATCGCCAGTGAAGTTGGTTTGGGCGATGCGGGCGGCGGTATGCTTACGATGCAGGCTCGGTCCACCTACCACTACGATGGCGGCACTGTCTGGCCCATGCTTTGGAATCAACAAGTCATCAATTGTTTTTCGGTAATGCGGACGATTCAATTTGGCATTGCGGAGGCCCACGGCGGTAACTTTGTCCGCCGTGAGCTTGCTGACGAACTGGGCGATTTGCTTACCTAGGTTATTCTCCATCTTGTTTTTCCTTTTTCGGTGGTCGCCAAACCGGGTTGGCCTTCTTGATATAACAAGCGCTCCCGCCTAAGGCTCGGGCGGCGGCGGTCTGCATTTTTTCAGTTAGAGTCGTCTCCTCATCTTTCGTTACCCGTACAGGGTTAGCAACAGTGTAGTTTCCCTTTAGGATACTTTTCTTCGACATAACAAACCTCCGTTGTTTGGTTTTTAAGCTTCCTTCCAGATCTGTTCGAGACGATAATAACAAATTAAATTGTTCAATTCAACTGATTGACACCTTTTGACACTTTCTGATACCATTAAAGTATGGTGGAGATTAACCAGAATGAAGTTTATACTACCAGTGAAGCGCGCTCGCTTTTAAAAGTCAGTAATAGTACTATTAAGCGCTTATTGAAGCATGGTATCCTGCGAGCTAATAAGGTTGGTGGACAGTACCGTATTTTAGGGAAAGAACTTTTGCGCGCGGTTTCTCCAAGTATAGAGCGAAGAGCAGTGCATATTTATCAAGACATGAAGCGAAAGTTTAAACAGAAAATCAAGCCATGGTAGTTCGATTAACTCACTATAAATAATGGAAACTACCACCACAATTATTAAACCGCAGAAAAAGTTTTCCTTTTTAGATTTAAAGGAGATCTGGGACCATAAAGGGTTGCTCTACTTTTTTACTTGGCGTGACCTCAAAATCCGCTACAAACAGACATTAGTAGGAATAGGCTGGGCATTATTCCAACCCTTTGTCACAATGATTGTCTTTAGTATTTTCTTTGGCAATTTTGCTAAAATTCCTTCCGACGGAATTCCCTATCCGATTTTTGTTTATTCTGGACTTTTGTTTTGGCAATTTTTTTCTGCTTCCCTGGCCCAGGCCAGTAGTTCTCTGGTGAGCAATCAGAATATTATTACTCGAGTTTACTTTCCTCGTTTGATTTTGCCTTTTTATTCTACGCTTACTAATTTAATTGATTTTGGCGTGGCCTCGCTGATGTTGGTGGTGTTGATGTTTTATTATGGTTTTGCTCCGGAGTGGTTATTAATCTTATTAATTCCAGTATTAATTTTGATCACCTTTATGTTTGCAGTCGGGCTAGGCCTCTTCTTAGCCTCTCTTAATGTCAAATATCGAGACATTAAGTTTATCTTACCCTTCTTTATTCAGATGTTGTTATTTGTAACCCCGGTAATTTATCCACCCAGTATTTTGGGAAAGTATTCATGGTTGTTAGCTTTTAACCCGATGACGGGCGTGATTAAAACCGCCCGCACGATTTTGCTTGGCGGGCAAACGATTAACTGGCTACAGTTGGAAATTTCTAGTTTGGCCGCCGTAATTATTTTTGTTGTAGGGGTTGTCTATTTTAAAAAGACAGAAAAGTATTTTGCTGATCTTATCTAATTAGGTATGGAAACTGTCATCCAAGTAAAAAACATCTCAAAGCGATATAAAATTACTCACTGGCAAGGTGGGTATCTAACCCTGCGTGATGTTATAAGTAATACTTTCAAACACCCCCTAAGGTTTTTTAAGAATAAAATGAGTAATATAATTTCGGGGGAGAGTCGAGAGGATTTTTGGGCCTTACGTGGTCTGAGTTTTTCGGTGCAAAAAGGAGAGGTGATTGGTATTATTGGTGCTAATGGTGCTGGCAAGTCCACCCTACTTAAAATTCTAACTAAAATAACTCCACCCTCAGAAGGAGAGATAGTTTTGCGCGGTAAAGTTTCTTCTTTGTTGGAGGTGGGAACTGGTTTCCACCCCGAACTGACTGGTCGGGAAAATATTTTTTTCTATGGTGCGATCCTCGGAATGAAAAAGAAGGAGATTGTTGATAAATTTGATCGCATTGTTGAATTTGCTGGTATGCAGAAGTTTTTGGATACACCAGTCAAAAAATATTCTTCCGGTATGTATGTACGCCTGGCTTTTTCAGTAGCCGCACACATGGAGCCAGATATTTTATTGATTGATGAGGTTTTAGCTGTGGGGGATGCTGAATTTCAAAAAAAGTGTTTAGAAAAAATGAAGAGTGTTGCGCGTGACGATAATCGCACCATTTTATTTATTAGCCATAACATGAATGCGGTCCGCGGGCTATGCAACCGTTGCGTGTTATTGGAAAAAGGGGAAATAAAAATGGTGGGTGATACCGAAGCGGTGATTAGTGCTTATCTTAAGCACCGGGAGGGTGAGTTTGGTAAAGCTGTTTTTGAGTACCCGACTGACCAAAGCAAGCCTATCAACATTAAAAAAATTAAAATTCTTGGGGCAGATGGTACGGTTACGGCGCACCTAGAAGCGGGTATGCCATTTTCAATTGAGTTGGGGTATTCTGTCAACCAAGCGGTCGCAGCCTCACGAATATTTATTTCCTGTGTTAATGAGGAGGGGGTGGAGTTGTTTGTTTCTTGTGATACAGATAAACAGCCAGAGCTTTTTACCAACCGAGAGCCCGGTAACTACCGAGCGACTTTTCAATTTCCTGCTACCAATGAAATTTCACTGGCGGCGGGCGACTACTTTTTAAGAGTGCGTGTTACTTCTGATCCACAGGCCGATCACCTGATTCCATTGACCATAGAGAATTTAGCAAAAAGATTCGTGGAATTACCTGGTGTAATGGCACTTGCCTCTAAGTGGCACTTAGAAAAAATCGAATAAATTTTTTTCTTGTTAATATGAAAAAATACTTAAAATTACCGCCCGGAGTTAATCCTAATAAGAATAATATTTTTCCAGTTAACCTACCCTATTATTTACTTACCCATAGCGCACACCTTGCTGATGATAAAGAGCAGAAGTGGGTGGTTTTTTGGGGAGTGCCATTCCGACAACTACCGACTATCTATGCTGATGAAAAAGAGTTCATTCGGCAGGCCAACCTTTGTCTAGATTATGTACGACGAGGGTGCGTAGGTTGTAAACTATTCTACAAAACTCATCCCAATGAAACCGACGAACAAACCTCACTTGATTTAACGGGGTTTCAAATTTTGTCACAGAAAGAAGTGGCGGAATTTTTTGTCTTGAAAAACTTTCACAAAATAAGACAGGTTTTTTCTACTTACTCTAGCGCGGCGATGACTGCTTATAAATTGGGTCTCGACGCTCACATTTTTCTGCCCTTGGTGGAACCGTCTTTGACCGAGCAGAATCGCAATGGCAACCGCGAATATTATAAGCATATGCCACCAGAATTCTTTATTGACAAGTTTAGTGCTTCTCCTAAAACCAATAAACTCAATATTCCTCAACAGCCCGATGCGGTTTTAAGGGAAAATCTTTTGGTGTTGCTAAAAGACCGCCCGGCTCAGACTATTTGGTTTATTTTGGGAGATCCGGGTTCACTGACCTCGGTTATTTTACTGGCACGATTTATAAAAGAACTTGCTCCGCAGGCTGCTATCGGTTTAATCATTGAACGACATCATCGTTGGCAGGTAATGAATTTGGCAGAGGTAAAAACTTTTTTTGATCATATGCTGGTTTATCCGCGCTGGCTACCATCGTTGCGCCCAAATAAAATTTGGGCGCAACTTAAAACTGCCTGGGCCTTACGTCGAGCACCGATTGCTCCGAACGATATAATCTTTGGTTTTAACTATACGGCCTTTGTGGAAAACTGTCTGCTCACCTACTTCCCCAGCAACCTAAAAGTGGCTTTTGTAAAAAAAGAAACCCTGGAGTTTTGTTATGGCTCAAAAGAAAAAGCCTTTTTTCAAAACTACTTTTCACGCATTGGCCATCGTTTTTATGCCAGAGTAATCCAGCCTATTTTGGGACTGTACCCCACGGTTTTTTTAGAGGATCCGGTGCGAGTGGCTAACTTTGACCGCTATCTTATGCCAATTAACGACCTGTATGATCAGGTGTATGTATATTAGCCCATGGATAATATACGCATCATTCCCCGCTTAGATATCAAGGGCCCCAATGTGGTTAAGGGGATTTTTAACGAGGGTTTGCGCATAGTTGGATCACCACAGGAACTGGCTACGCGTTATTACAAAGCCGGTGCTGACGAGATAATCTATATGGATATAGTAGCCAGTCTATACCAAAGAAATTTAGATTTTGAACTTTTGAAATCAGTGGCTAACCATATTTTTATTCCACTTACGGTAGGGGGCGGTATTCGTTCAATCGGAGATATTAATAACGCACTTCGGGCGGGGGCCGATAAGGTGGCAATTAATACTTATGCCGTAAAAAATCCAAATTTTATTAAAGAAGCGGCACAGAAGTTTGGTAGTCAGTGTATAGTGCTTTCGGTGGAGGCTAAACAGAAGTCGGTTGACCTATGGGAAGCCTATATAGATGGAGGTAGAGAGAAAACTGGTATCGACGCAGTAGCTTGGATAAAGCGAGCTATTAAACTGGGCGTGGGTGAGGTGATGGTAAGCTCAATTGACAAAGACGGGTTGCGTGGTGGCTTTGCGACTGAGCTTTGTCAGGCTGTAACTGCTTTTGCATCGGTACCAGTAATTGTACACGGCGGGGCTGGTAAATTAGAGTCCGTAGCGGAGGTTCTAAAGCTTGCCAATCCTGATGCAGTGGCGATTGCATCAGCCTTTCACTACCAAGATTACTCAATAAAAAAGTTGAAAAACTTTTTACGGAGTAAAGAGTTTCCTATTCGACAATAAGATGAAAAAGAAAACAAAACTAGCGATATTGGATTATGGCGTGGGCAATCTCTATAGTATTACCCGAGCGGTGGCTAATTTTTGTGATGATTTTATTATTACCGATGATCCGGAAGTAGTAGCCAGGGTTGACCGGTTAATTCTACCCGGTGTAGGGTCATTTGCCGCTGGCATGGCCGGTATACGCGTACGCAGTTTAGTAGATTCGATTAAACAGTTTGTGCAAACCGGTCGTCCGATTCTGGGTATTTGTTTGGGTGCTCAGTTGCTAATGACTAGGGGTTTCGAATTTGGTAATTTTACTGGTTTGGATATTATTCCAGGCGAGGTGGTAAAGTTGTCTGGTGTAGGTAAGGGAGTTAAAATCCCGCATATTGGTTGGGGGCAGATTAAGCCGAGCAGTTCCGGTAAAAAGGGAGTGTTGGCCGGAGTGTCCTCTGGCGCCTATGTATATTTTGTTCATTCTTTTATTATGCAGCCAAAGCGCCAAGAAGATGCTTTGACCACCACCATCTATGGTGAAAGCAGGTTCTGTTCCGCTATCCGGCACGAGAATGTCTGTGGACTACAGTTCCATCCTGAAAAAAGCGGTGCGGTAGGCATGCAGATAATTAATAATTTTATTAAACAAACCTAGATGACTAAAATTACTGCCAAATACGGCTTGCCGGCTAAGGTTAGTTTTTGTCGAAAGTGCGTAATGTCCAATCAAAAACCCAGTTCTACGGTGGAGTTTAAATATGCCTCAGGCGATAAGAAAAAAACCATAGCTTTTGACGCGGCCGGCGTATGTGATGCCTGCCACTTCGCCGAATATAAAGAAACGCAGATCGATTGGAAAAAGCGAGAAAAGCAATTGCGGGAGCTCTGCGATCGTTACCGACGTACAGACGGCAGTTATGATTGTATTGTCCCGGGTAGTGGAGGTAAAGACAGTGCTTTTGCCTCCCATGTCTTAAAGTATAAGTATGACATGCATCCATTGACTGTTACCTGGGCACCACACCTTTATACCGACATTGGTTGGCGGAATTTTACCGCCTGGATTCATCAAGGAGGGTTTGATAATGTTTTGTTTACTCCCAATGGGCGGGTGCACCGTCTGCTAACCAGGTTGGCTTTTAAGAACCTACTTCATCCTTTTCAGCCATTTATCTTTGGCCAGAAAAATATTGGTGCCAAATTTGCTTTAAAATTTAATGTTCCTCTGGTATTTTATGGTGAAAATCAAGCAGAATATGGCAATGGTAAATCGCCAAAAGAAAATGATATTGCCCAGGTAAGGCCAGAGTTTTTTTCCAGCGACGAAAGTATCGACACTATCATACTAGGGGGTGTCCCCGTTAAGAAATTGTTGGCCAAGGAGGGCTTGTCACGCAACGATCTTGACCCTTATCTACCAGTATCTGCACGCGCCCTCAAAAAACAAAAAGTTCAAGTACACTACCTTGCGCATTATCTTAAGTGGGATCCGCAGGAAAACTTTTACTATGCCACTAAGCATACAGGCTTTCAGGCCAACACTGAACGTACCGAGGGTAGTTACTCAAAGTATAGCAGTATTGATGATAAGACTGACCCCTTCCACTACTATACAACACTAATTAAGTTTGGTATTGGGCGTGCTACCTATGATGCTGCGCAAGAGATTCGCAGTCGAAAAATCACTCGGGCAGAAGGAGTAGCCTTGGTTCGACGTTACGACCAGGAATTTCCAGAACGAAGCTTTAAGGATTTCTTGGAATATATTGATATTAGCAAAGAGGAATTTTGGCGGATAATTGATCGAGCCCGCTCGCCTCACATTTGGAAAAAGGAAAAAGGACGGTGGGTATTAAGACATCCAATAGAATAAAATATGCGCGATATATTTAAAGATTATAAAGTTTTTTCAATTAATCCGAGTAAATTACGTAGTCCGGGATTTTTTAGAAATATGTTGGAATACCGCACAGCAGTGATGCGGCGCTACCGTTCCGCACTTAAATCTCGGACAGAGTTTTCTTGTCCGTTATGCGGGGCAACTAAGGGAAGGGAGTTTTTAAAATATAAAAATTACCTTTTGTTGGAGTGTTCTCGTTGTGGGCTAGTCTCCCCTAATATTGATTTTTCTAAGGTGGACGGGCGTGAGCTATATGACGACCCGGCTTGTATTAAAGACACTACACGCGAGGTATTGGACAATTATCAATACCGTAAGCAAACCTATGCTCCGGAGAGATTACAATATATTTTAGAAAAAACTGGTTTACGGTCACGCGCACTGCGTCTGTTAGATGTTGGTTGTGGCCCGGGTTATTTTTTGAGTCATCTGCACGATAAAAAGATACGCTATAAGGGGTTAGAGCTGGCCAAGTTTTTGGTAGAAATTTGTCAAAAGCAGGGGCTTAATGTTGCGATGAACGACGTTGCCCTTGAGCCAGATAAAGCCTATAACGTAATTACGCTTTTTGACGTATTGGAGCACGTGGCGGACCCAGTCTCTTTTCTTAAGATCCTAAAGAGTAAGTTGGTCAAGGGTGGGTATATAATAGCCTACATACCAAATATTCACTCCTTGGCCTATCAACTGATGGGTCAATGGCAAAATACCCTGGTACCGTTTCAGCATTTTTGTTTTTATGATCCGGCCTCGCTAAAGTTGCTTGCTCGCAAAAGTGGTCTTACTGTCAATTCGCTAGACTATTATGGGTTGGATCTGCTTGATTACTTTTATATGAAACAGGATCAGGACGGAGTTAACTATCATCAGAAATTGAGCGAAGCTATTCCATTGTTGCAGGCAGTTATTGATAAGCAGAAACTGAGTAACCATATGCGGGTGGTTTTTAAGAAATAATTTATTGACTAAGATGAAAACCGTTTTAACCAGAACCACTAAAGAAGTTAGGCCGGCTAATCCGGTCAATACTAAACTGGGCCAATGTTATTTTTGCTCCAGTGAAAATCTGGTTATTTTGCGCAATCGTCTGCGTCACGGCATTCATAAAAACATCCTTAAATGTGAGGCATGCGGATTGATTTATGCTCAGTCAAAAGAAAATCCAGTTCCATTCTATCGCAAAAAGTATCGACAGAAACATGGTCCAATTTTAGGCAAGACACTATCTAGCCAAGAATTGTTTGAGTTTAACTCACCATTACAGGCGCCACGCATTAAACAGCTTAGCAAACTATTAAAGCCAAGCGCTAGAGTACTAGACATTGGCTCCTCTACCGGACATTTCCTCTACGCTATTAAAGATAAAGTAAAAGAGGTGGTGGGGGTTGAACTAAATTTAGCTAACGCTGAATTTACTCGTCGTGAGTTGGGAATTAAGGTCTATGATGAACCAATTGAGAAACTTGCTTTATCAGATGAGTATTTTGACCTAATCACGGTCTATCATACTTTTGAACATGTGGTTGACCCGCTTTTATTTTTAAAAATAGTTCGCAGATACCTTAAGCCTAATGGTCACTTATTTATTGAGGTACCTAACACTGATGATGCTCTGATGTCTATTTACCAACTTAAGAAGTTTGCCGACTTTTGGTTTATAGAACCACACTTGTTCTACTATAACCCGGAAACTCTTAAGAAGGTCCTAGCTCGTGGTGGATTTGAGGGAAGGATATCTACCACTCAAGCGTTTAGTCTTTATAATCATTTAAACTGGCTTTATACGGGGCAACCTCAGGCGGATTGGCTCACTGCCACCACTATTCCCAGATTACCATCCGGAGGGTCGCATGCTGAACTAAAAGGGGAGATTAATAAATTGCTAGAAAAGACCGATAAGCAGTATCGTAATCTGTTAAACAAAAATCAAGTGGGGAGTATGTTAACCTTTTTGGGTACAAAAAGTAAAAGTTAAACAATATTTATGAAAAAGAATCCTAGTATTAAGATTGGACAGAGAAGAGTTGGTTTAGACTTTCCGCCACTAGTAATAGCGGAGGTTGGTATAAACCATGAAGGTGATTTGCGCAAGGCAAAACAAATGGTGGATGACGCTCAGGCGAGTGGGGCAGAGTGTGTTAAGTTTCAATCTCATATTATTGAAGATGAGATGGTGCCAGCGGCACAGGGAACAGTTCCTGGTAATGCACAAAAATCCATTTGGGATATTGTAAAACGTTGTGAACTAAGTGCAGAAGAGGAGTTAGAACTCAAAAAATATGTAGAGGCTAAGGGCTTAATTTACTTATGCACTCCTTTTTCGCGGGCTGCGGCAGATCGTTTAAAAAAAATGAAAGTGTCAGCTTATAAAATTGGTTCTGGTGAGTGTAATAACTATCCACTGATTGAACATATCGCCGCTTTTGGCAAGCCGATGATTGTTAGTACTGGGATGAATGATATTCCGGCGATTAAAAAAACAGTACAAATCCTACGCGCCAAGCGAGTGCCTTATGCCTTACTGCACTGCACTTCAATTTACCCTACTCCTTACGAAAAGATTCGTTTGGGAGCGCTAGCTGATTTACAGAGAACTTTTCCGGATGCTGTGGTGGGTTTAAGTGATCACTCTCTTGGTAACTATACCTGCTTTGCCGCCACAGCATTGGGAGCTTCAATTTTGGAAAAACATTTTACTTCGAAAAAAAGTTGGCCGGGGCCGGACATTCTAATCTCCATTGATCCACCAGAGTTGGCTGATTTAATGGTTGGAACACGAGCAATTTTTTCTGCTCGTGGTGGTAAAAAGGTTATTCTACCAGAAGAAAAACCCACCATCAATTTTGCTTATGCCTGCGTGGTGGCAACCAAAGATATTGCGGCAGGTGAAAAAATAACTATGGAAAATGTTTGGGTTAAACGTCCCGGTACGGGAGAGATTAAAGCCAAGGATCTTTCCAAAGTTTTAGCGAGAGTGGCTAAGGTGGATATTAAAAAAGATCAACAGTTATCATGGAAGATTATCTAAAAAAGGGTAGAAAGCGGGTGGTATTTTTAACTGGTACACGGGCTGACTTCGGTAAGCTTAAATCGCTTATCTTAGCGTTGCGTAAAGCCCTGGGATTTGATGTGCAGATTTTTGCTACCGGCATGCACATGTTGGCAGATTACGGCTATACCGTAAACGAGATTGAAAAGTGCGGGATCCGTAATATTTATAAGTATATTAGCTATTCCGGCCAAGCTTCTCAAGAAGTTATTTTGGCAAGTACCATGGTTGGTTTTGGTAATTATATTAAAGAATTTAAACCCGATTTAATCATAGTACATGGAGACCGATTGGAGGCTTTAGCGGGTGCTTTGGCTGGTAGTTTTAATAATGTTCTGGTCGCGCATATTGAAGGTGGTGAGCTTTCTGGCACGCTAGATGGGCATATTCGTCACGCTATCACTAAGTTATCTAATATTCATTTTGTAGCTAATGGTGAAGCTAAAACCAGAGTAAAACAATTGGGCGAGGATCCCAAAAGTATTTTCGAAATCGGTTCGCCAGATGTCGATGTGATGTTATCAAAAAAATTACCCACCTTAACTCAGGCCAAGAAGCGCTATGCTATAAATTATGATCACTATGCTATTTTGCTCTATCATCCAGTTACTACCGAACTAGGTTCTTTGGAACGAGACGTGGAAGAATTAATTAGGGCCATGGTAAAGTCGGAAATGAATTATATAGTAATCCACCCCAACAATGACCCAGGGTCGGATATTATTCGTACCCATTATTATGGTCAATTAGCTGCCAATTCTCATTTTCGCCTTTTTCCTTCTCTGCGCTTCGAATACTTTCTTACTATATTGCGACACGCTCATTTTATTATTGGTAATTCTAGTTCTGCAGTAAGGGAGGCTCCTTATTTTGGTGTCCCTGCACTCAATGTTGGTACGCGTCAAGCAGATAGGATATTTGGGGTAGAAAGTGTCTCCAATCATAATCATCAAGAAGCCGGAATTTTGGCAGCGATTAAAAGATTTTCTACAAAGAAAAAGCGCTTTCAAGTCAGAAAGGCTTTTGGGCGAGGCAATAGTGATAAGAATTTTGTAAAAGTTTTAGAACAGAAGAACATTTGGCAAAATGGTATACAGAAAAAGTTTAATGATATCAATAAAATTATTTAAGAGAATGTATAAATCTAAAAAAACACTAGCGGTTATTCTTGCGCGTGGTGGCTCCAAAGGTTTACCTGGGAAGAACATCATTCCGCTTAAGGGTCGTCCACTGATTGCCTGGACGATTACGGCTGCGCTGGAAGCAAAGTTAATTGATAGGGTGGTGGTTTCTTCGGACAGTGTTGATATTCTTGCTGTGGCCAAGCGGTATGGGGCAGACACTATTAAAAGACCAAAAAAGTTAGCTACCGATCAAATTCGACCAGAACTGGCGATACAACATGTTTTGGCGACACTAAGAAAGAATGAAAGTTATATCCCCGAACTATTAATTTTACTGCAACCGACTTCTCCTTTGCGTACAGCCGAGGACATTGATAATGCCGTTGAGCTGTTGTTAAAAAATGATCCGCGGGTGGATGCGGTAGTGAGTGTTTCGGAGATAGATCGGCGACTGTTGAAGTCTCTAGTGGCAGATGAAAATGGCTATCTAACGCACTTTACTGTGCGTGGCTTTCTACTAATGCGTCGACAAGACTTGCCACCGGTATTTTTTACCAACGGGGCTATCTATCTAGTAAAAACATTATGGTTTTTAAAAAGTAACTCCTTGTTTCCCAAACGTACTGTGCCTTATGTTATGAGCGAGGACAATAGCCAGGATGTCGACACTCCGGAAGATTTAAAAAAAATAGAAAAATTAATGGCATTAAAAAAGTATGGGTACAAATAAAAGAAAAATTTTAGCCTTTATCCCAGCGCGCAGTGGCTCCAAGGGCTTGCCCGGGAAGAATATTATTAAAGTAGCTGGTCTGCCACTGATTGCTTACTCCATTAATTCTGGAAGGAGCGCTAAATTGGTAGATAAGATTCTGGTTTCGACGGATAGTCCGCAGATAGGCAGGGTGGCGAAGCGTTATGGCGCGATCGTCCCCTTTTTGCGTCCGGCCAAACTAGCTACTGATACAGCGCCAACCATTGATGCAGTGATGCATGCGTTGCGCTGGCTGGAAGATAGCGGTGAACAGTATGATGCGGTAGCACTGTTAGAGCCAACCTCACCTTTGCGCAAAGCGGGTGATATTGATAGGGCTATCAAGATTCTACTTGATAACTGGGAGAAAACCGATGCGGTAGTTAGTTTGGGGGAGATTGCGCTAGAGAGTCCCTATATTGCCAAGAAAGTCCAAAATGGCTATGTCCGGCCGTTAATTAAAGTCCCTGGTCTGACTACCCGTCGGCAAGATTTGCCCAAGGCCTATTTTCCTTATGGAGTAATTTACTTATGTAAAACCACCACCCTTGAAAAGGAAAAAACCTTCTATCCAAAAAGAATCATGCCTTATTATATTGAACGTTGGCAGAATTACGAGGTCGATGATATCTGGAACCTAGTTACGATTGAGGCGGTTATTAAGTGTTTAAAAACAGCAAAAGTAAATAATAAAAAATAAAATGAAGTTTACTCAATCAAACAAGTTACGCAAGCGGGCACATGCGCTTATCCCTGGTGGAGCGCATACCTATAGCAAAGGAGATGATCAATTTCCCAAACTGTCGCCCGGCTTTATTGTTAAGGGCAAAGGGGCTTATGTTTGGGATGCAGATGGAAATAAGTTTTTAGATTGGGCGATGGGGTTACGTTCTACCACGCTTGGTCATGGCTATGTCTCAGTAGTTCAGGCGGTAAAAAAACAACTACCTTTCGGAGCTAATTTTAGTCGCCCGTCTATCTTAGAGGTGGAGTTGGCTGATTTATTGACTAAGATTATCCCTTGTGCGGAAATGGTAAAGTTTGCAAAAAACGGTTCAACCATTACCACAGCGGCAGTAAAGTTGGCGCGTGCTCACACCAAGCGCGATATAGTGGCAGTTTGTTCTGATCATGCCTTTTTTAGTTATGACGATTGGTTTATTGGTACCACTCCAGCTGATGCTGGTGTTCCCCAGGCGATTAAAGATCTAAGCGTTACTTTCAAATTTAACGATTTAGAAAGCGTTCGTGCTTTATTTAAAAAATATCCCAAGCAAATTGCCTGTGTTATTTTGGAACCAGCTACCGAAGTGGAGCCACGAGATAACTTCTTGCATGGCGTACAGGCGCTCTGCCAAGAAAATGGGGCGGTGTTTATTTTAGATGAAATGATTTCGGGTTTTCGCTGGCATCTCAAGGGGGCACAACATACCTACAAGATTACTCCCGATCTGGCTACCTATGGCAAGGGGATTGCTAATGGTTTCTCGGTCTGTGTCCTGGCCGGTAAACGTGAAATTATGGAGCGCGGAGGCATCCAGGGTGGCCATGAACGAGTATTTCTTATTTCTACCACGCATGGAGCAGAGAACCATGCTTTAGCCGCAGCGATTGCCACCATAAAAGAAATACAAGGAAAAAAAGTTATTCCGCACCTGTACCATATTGGCGCTCTACTACAGACCCGTCTTAATGCTATTGCTAAAAAATATAAACTGGGCGAGATTGTCAATGTTTTTGGCGAGGTGTCATGTCGGCTGGCGACAACTTTTGCTGCCGTCGGTACTTATACTAATTTTCAAGTTAAGACCTATTTTCTGCAAGAGTTGATCAGTCAAGGAATTTTGTTCAACGGCTATTTCGCACCCAGTTATTCTCATGGCAAGCGCGAAATAGAAAAAACCGTGCTGGCTTGGGACTATGCTTGCCGAAAACTGCAACAGGCTGTAACTAATAAAGATTTAGAGAAAAAGTTAATAGGCGATCCAGTTAAGCCGGTGTTTCGCAAGTATAATTAGAAGACTAAACAATAACTATGAACAAGAAAATAAAGTTTCTACAGGTGGGACTGGGGTCAATGGGAAAACGACGTATTCGTTGTCTGTTGCATTTAGGTATACAGTCGGAACAAATTTTTGGTTTTGACCCCGTGCCGAGTAAGCGGACGAAGGCGGAAAGCGAATATGCCATTAAAACTTTTAGTAACTTTAAACAAGCAGTGGCTACTGTAAACCCCGATGTCTACATCGTCTCTACTCCACCGGATAAGCATGCCCCCTACTTTCTTTTCGCTGCAAGGCAGAAAAAACACGTTTTTGTAGAAGCAACTACGCTTGCCGATGGTTATCGACAACTAGAAAAAATGCAGGACGGTAGTTTTATTGCCGCCGCCTCTTGTAGTTGGCGTTATCTCCCGGCAATTAAAAAGATCGGTCAATTGGTGAAACAAGGCCGTATTGGGAAAGTTCTGTCTTTTCAGTATCACATGGGGCAGTATCTACCGGATTGGCACCCCTGGGAAGACTATCGTAAGGTATATTTCGCTAAAAAAGTAACTGGTGCTTGTCGAGAAATGTTTCCCTTTGAGTTGGTTTGGATTAATCACATTCTGCAGTCGTCAGTAAAACGGATCAGTGGCCTGGTCAGGAAGTTGTCTGATTTAGACATGTCGGCGGATGACCTTTATGCAGCGGTGTTAGAGTATAAAAGCGGGGTGGTAGGCACGGTCAGTATTGATGTTTTGGCGCGTACTGCTTTACGCACCCTACGCCTGGTTGGTACAGAGGGAGTTTTGGATTGGGACTGGCTTAACTATCAGATAAAAATTTTTTCAGTGCGTAAAAAAAAGTGGCAGACTATTTCTTTGCGAGCCGGTAGGGCGGAGAAAAATTATGTTACCACCGAAGATATGTATCAGGAGGAAATTAAACAGTTTCTGGATGCCATCGCGGGCAAGCAGGCCTATCCCTATAGTTTTGCGGAAGATCAGCAGATTCTAAATACCACTTTTGCTTTAGAAAAAAGTTCCAGAACCGGAAAGACTTGCCGGGTAGCTTAATATAAAATGGCGACTACGAAGAAAAAAATTGCATATATTTCTGGTACGCGAGCTGATTTCGGCATTATGACCGCTATTTTAGAGGCGATTCGACAGCATCCAGCCCTGGATTTACAGTTGTATGCTACTGGGGTTCATCTGACTCCGGGATTTGGTACAACTTATCGGATGATTCAAAAACTTTTTTCACGGACCAAGCTAATTCGCGCAAGCTTTCAGTCGGATGATTTCTTTGGGGTAGCGCGTTTTTCTGGTCAGTTTATCTCTAAACTAGTTAGTATCTTTTCTAAGGATCGTCCAGATTTTGTGCTGTTATTGGGGGATCGTCCAGAGCAGTTATGTGTGGCGCTGGTCTGTTTGTATTTGGGTATTCCCGCCGGGCATTTCAGAGGAGGTGAGGTTTCTTCTACTTTTGACGAGACTGCTCGCCATGCCATTACCAAGCTGGCGAGTTTGCATTTTCCCGCCACCAAGGAGGCAGCCAAGAGAATTGAGAAAATGGGGGAGGAAAAATGGCGCATTCACACGGTGGGAGAGGCATCTCTAGACGTAATCTTGCACCAACCATTGCCCAGTCGAGAGGCCGTATTAAAGTTTCTGGGATTAGCGGCGGGACAAAAGTTTATTTTACTAACACAACATCCAGTAAGCTATGAGCTGGCCGACACTAGTCAACAGATTCGGGAAACTATAAAAGCGGTTAAAGCCATCGGCTTGCCAGTTGTAGTAACCTACCCGCATGCTGATGCTGGCGGAAGAAAGATTATTCTTGAAATTGAAAGAGAAAGAGATAATTCATTATTTAAAATTTTTCCTAGTTTGGAATACAAACTTTTTTTAGCGTTAGAACGAGAAGCGGCCGTTTGGGTCGGTAACTCCAGCGGTGCCTTGGTAGAATCCTCTTCTTTTGCCACGCCAGTAGTAAATATCGGTACTCGGCAAAAAGGTCGTCAACGTGGTGGAAACGTGCTTGACGTTGGTTATGATCAGGATGAAATTATAGTTGCCATCAAAAAATCTCTAGCCCTAAGCTACCTAGCTAAGTTAAAAAGACTAAAAAATCCTTGGGGGGATGGCAAGACCGGGAAACGGGTGGCAGAAATTATAGGAAATCTAACTATTGACAATAAACTGTTAAACAAACAGATCGCTTATTGATAAGTGTGAGTCACCGTAGGTTAAATATGACAAGTCTAAATAAATGTGTTAGAAGTTTAGAAGATTCATTAAAAAGGGGGTTTGGCATGTCTAAACTGAAAAAAGCAGTACTTTTGGGGAGAAAAAAGGGAGCTAGCGATGCGCTGATCCATCTATGGCGCTTAGGGGTGGAGGTTCCCTTGGTGGTAGTAGAGGGTTCTGACTTGGCGGAGTCGGCGGGGCGATTAGGTATTAAGGTCTTGTTTGACGATGCTGAATTATATACCCTAATTGAACAAGGCGATCAGTTGGTGACGGAGGTGGATTTGGTGGTTTCTTATTTGTTTGTAAAACGGATTAAGGAGCCACTTTTTAAGCTGGGTCGCCTGGGTTGTCTGAACTTTCATCCAGCACCGTTACCGGATTACAAAAGTCGAGCGGGCTACAACACAGCAATTTTGGATCGCAAAAATGAGTTTGGGGTCAGTGTTCATTTTATCGACTCAGAGCAATTTGATGCTGGTCCGATTATTGAGGTGTTGCGTTGGCCGATTGATTCGCAAGCAGAGACAGTGCTTTCACTAGAGAGTACCGCCCAGGAAAAACTGTTCGTATTATTTAAGAAAACGATACAACGTTTTATGCGCGGTGAACAAATTATCACTTTCGCTAACGCCGGAGGATACTATTTAACCTCTAAACAATTGGAAGCCATGAAAGAAGTTGATCTAGAAAAAGATTCACTGGAGGAAATTGATCGCAAGATCAGGGCGTTCTTTTTTCCACCCTATACCGGGGCGTACATTAGAGTGGGTGGCCAGAAGATTACCCTAGTAAACCAGACAGTTCTCGATCTGTTAGCTAGAAAGATCACCAAATGAAATATCCGATTGCAAAACCCTATATTGGGAAGGAGGAAAAAGCTGTGGTAGCTAAGGTTTTGCGTTCCGGTGTTCTGAGTATTGGGCCAGAGGTGGTAGCTTTTGAAAAAGCCTTTGCGCTGAAACTTGGAACTAAGTTTGCTTGCGCGGTTTCTAGTGGTACGGCCGGACTGCACCTGACTATGTTGGCCGCCGGACTTAAAAAGGGGGATGAGGTTTTAACTTCCCCCTTTTCTTTTATTGCGTCTGCCAATGCCATTCTTTATGTAGGCGCTACCCCGGTATTTGTAGACATCAATCCGGTTAGTTTCAATATTGATCCGGACAAAATTGAAGAAAAGATTACCACCAAGACCAAGGCTATTTTGGTAGTACATATTTTTGGACAGTCTGCTGATATGAAACCAATTCTAAAACTAGCCAATAAATATAAGTTAAAAGTAATTGAGGATGCTTGTGAGTCTTTGAATGCCAGCTATCACGGCAAAAAGGTGGGGACCTTTGGTGAGTCGGCCGTGTTTGCCTTCTATCCCAATAAACAGATGACTACGGGTGAAGGCGGTATGATAGTTACTAACGACCGATCAGTTGATGCTTTGTGCCGTAGTCTGCGTAATCAAGGACGCTCTGGTAATATGCAGTGGTTAGATCACGAACGACTGGGCTATAATTATCGCCTGGATGAGATGAGCGCCGCCCTGGGACGAGTGCAACTGCAAAAGTTAGACTGGTTAATTGCCGAGAAACGACGTATCGCCGCGCTTTACAAGAAGCATCTGGCGCCGTATCAAAAATTTTTACTATTGCCAAGAATTATATCAGGCAATATTCATAGTTGGTTCGTTTACGTGATCAATATCAAAAACCCTTTAATAAAAAGAGACGCAGTGATTGAAGACCTAGAAAAACTAGGTATCAGCACCAAGGCTTATTTGCCCTCTATCCACCTGTTTAGTTTTTATAAAAAACTATTTAAGTATAAGCGGGGAGATTTTCCAGTTTCTGAAGCGGTGAGCGATTGTTCACTCGCCCTCCCGTTCTATATTGGCTTAAAAGAAAAAGATATAAAAATAATCAGTAATATAGTGGTAGCTACACTAGAAAAACATGAAAAATATCTTCAAAAATAAAATAATTCTGGTTACCGGTGGCACCGGCAGTATTGGTTCTAGTATCGTTCGACAGCTGCTTGCCTATGGACCAAAGCAGGTCAGAGTATTATCGCGTAACGAAACGCGCCAGTACGAACTGTTGGAAGCGCTAGATTATCCCGACAACCTACGGATGTTTATCGGTGACATTAGGGATCGCGACCGTCTGCAACTGGCTTTTCGTAATGTGGATATAGTCTTTCATGCCGCAGCATTGAAACATGTTCCATTTTGTGAATATAACCCAACTGAGGCAATGAAGACCAATATTGTTGGTTCACATAATGTTATTGATGCGGCTGTTCATGCTGGTGTAAAAAAGGTAATTGCCATTTCTACCGATAAGGTGGCCAATCCCTTTAATGTATTGGGGGTATCGAAATTGATGATGGAAAAACTTTTTATTAACTCGGATTTTATCACGGGGGATGATATAAAGTTTTCTTGTGTGCGTTTTGGCAATGTTGCCTGGTCAGATGGTTCAGTACTGCCGTTTTGGAAAAGGCAGGCCGAAAAGAAGGGGTCTATCAACGTAATGAATGGTAAGTCTACGCGTTTTTTTATGTCTATTGACCAAGCCGTTGGACTCACCTTGCAAGCGGCCGAGTTAAGTCAGGGGGCGGATATTTTTGTACTTAAAATGCCAGCGATTAGTCTAGCCGATTTAGCCAAGATTTTTATTAAAAAATATTACCCCAAGGCAAAAATTAAAGAGGTAGATAGCCGCCCAGGAGATAAGCTACACGAAGATTTGATAGGAGTTAACGAGTGGAACCGAGAGATTTGGAGCAATCAAAAGATGTTTGTCCTATTGGCTGCTACCAGTATCTACAATCAAGCCGAGAGACCCAAGAAGTATTTTGGAGTAAAATATCCTGGCTTTAAACTGGTGACTGGTGCTTTGAGTTATTCTTCGCAGGAAAATATTGATACCGATGCTGTGGTGAAGATTATCTAAACATGCCTAACGACGCTCGTCTCATTACCTGGCCGTATTATGCCTTAGGAGTAGCACCGTCCTTAGCTCCAATGGAAGAGTGGGTGATTTTTTTTGGTGCAGATTTCTATAATATGACCGAGATTGATATCCCGGCTTTTATTGAAAAAACTAACCAGTGCCTAGACTATTTGAGAAAAAAGTTTCCAGGCAGTAAATTGATCTATCGTCCACATCCGGATGAAAGCAGGGAGCTGTTCGACCTAGATTTAGGTGGGTTTTTTATTCAGCGAGATGGCCAATCCGCCGAAGAATTTCTTTGGGCTAATCAAAGAAATATCAAACACGCTTTGTCGGTTTGTTCCACCTCTTCAATTGCAGCGCTTAGTTTAGGTTTAAATGCTCATGCTTTTTACAAATATTTCCGGGGGGTTTTTCGTGGTGCACACAAGATTTTTGTGGACAAATATTTTAGTGATCTGCCTGGCGACTTTTTTATTGAAGATTTAAACAGTGCTCCACCGGAAAATAAGATAAATATATTGCCAGATCGGACTTTTATTGAGGAGTTTAGACAAATTATTTCTGTTAATTCTGGCTCACTGTGGTTTATCGTGGCAGAGAGCCGTCTCTTGCTGGTCATTACTGCTCTAACTAAGTTAGTAAAAAGCTTTTTTCCCGATCGGCAGATTAACTTAATAATTTCCGGACATCATCGTTGGCAGGGTCAAACCCTAACGGCTTTGCATCAAGATTTTCACCAGGTTTTGGTATTTCCCCGGTGCTTCTATTCGCTAAAGCTGAATAAGTTATTTTCTGCTTGGCGTACGGCTAAAAAAATAAAGAAATTATCAGTTAACTCAAGTTCCATTTTTATTGGTTTGGCACACCATAGTTTTATTGAAAATTGTTTTATTTCTTATCATCCAAAACCTTTTAAGCTGGCTTTTATACCGGAAAAAACCTGGGAAATAACTTTCCAACCAGAAAGGTCTGGTTTTAATCTCAAAAACCTTCGTGTTACCAAAGCTGGCTGGTTTTATAACTATTTTTTGGAACCATTTTTAGGTCTCAATCGCACCAGCTATCAGCAATATAGTGAACCAAGCCACTTAGCATTTATTCGGTTGCAAAAGTCGTTGGAGCAACTATATGACCGAGTTTTTCTATTCAAAAACTGTCCACCCTCTCATTAGTTTGTTTTTCAGGATAACAGTTATCAACAGTTTAGTTATTGCCAAGCGGTTTTAGGTATATAATTGGGGGAATAGTTTAATTATACCCATACCTATGGCAAAATATCGGCTTCTCGCGGCAGTTACAATAATTGCCTCATTCATGGGTGGAACGGCCTTCGCTGCTTCCACTATCGGTACCAATATGAGTACCACTGGAACGCTGACGGTCACCAGCGATTCCGCTACGGCAGTGCAGTTCCAAAATGCAGCTGGCACCACTACGGTTTTTATTGTGGATGCATCGAATACTCGGGCGGGAGTTAACGCCGGTGGAGCGGTAGACACCACCTTTGAGGTGGGTGGCACCGCTTCTATCTCTGGTATGGTTTCTCTTTACGGCCATGCTTCTACTTCTGGCAATTTCGAGATGACCTCTTCTAGCGCCCTATTCGGTGCTAATGCGGGGGGGACTATTGATACGATGTTGGAAATCGGCGGTACGGCTTCTATTTCTGGCTTCTCGAAGTTCGGTTCCCATGCCTCCGTAGCTGGTAATTTTGAATTGACTAGCAGTAGCGCGCTTTTAGGAGTTATTCCTGGCGGTACAATTGACACCAGTTTCGAGGTCGGTGGCACTGCCTCGATCAGCGGCATTATTACCTTGGGGGGTACTGGGTCAACTGGCGGCCAGTTTCGCCCAGGAGCTAATAGTGCTACGGCTTTTCGCTTTCAAAACGCGGCTGGCACTACCGACGTACTATCAATTGATACTTCCAATACTCGGGTAGGGGTCAATGCTGGGGGCACCCTAAATACCACTTTTGAAGTCGGTGGCACCGCTTCGATTACTAGTGTGTTTGCACTGACCAACTTTGTAGTCGGTAAAAATACTGCTAGCTCCAGCACCGCCTATTTAGGCGAGTTCTCTACCACTGGTACAACCAGTCTCTTACTGCACGGCACTTCTTCTAACAAAGGCACCTGTTTACAGATGAAAAACACAGCCGGGACCATTGTCTATTTACGGGTAGAAGACACTACGCTTACCATCAATAATGTCACGTGTCATCCATAGTGCTGCTATTTATCTGCTATGTCACTCAAGTTGAACCAGAGAAGTTTTCAGCTTTTCAATACTGTGGTGCTTGCTGTTCTATTGCTGCTGGCGCTGGTAGCCGTACTGATTCATTTTTACCGGCTTAGTACGGGGCGTGAGCGTACTACTGTGGTTGGTAGACAGGCTTACCAGGCGGTTTTTCTGACTAATGACCAGGTATATTTTGGTCATCTAGATGCCGTTGATACTAGATACCCTATCCTAGACGATGTTTATTATGTTCAACTACTACCGGCCGATCCAAATAGCGACAAGTCAGCCTCCACTGGCCGAGTGGTGCGACTAATTGATAGCGCTACCCATAAACCCACTAATCGTATGATACTTAATCGAGAGCAGATTCTTTTCTGGGAAGACCTATCTGACCGTTCTCCGATTCTGCAAAAAATTATGGAACTAAAACAAACCGTACAATGAAAAAGATATTATTATCAACTACTGTTTGCCTAAGTCTGATTCTGCTATCGGCCGGTGTACCTGATGCTTTGGCGGTGGGTAACGCTTATTTCCCGCAGAATACCACCCTAACTTTAGATGGATCAAACTACACCATTGTCCAGTCCTCTAATGCCGACCAGATTAGTACTAGTGGTGACACTCTGACCTTATTGATGTCAGCCGGACAGGAGTTTGTTTTAACATCAGCCGACCGGCGGGTGATGACCAATAGTGGTAACTATTCCTATTCTTGTTCCAGTAGTCAATCTAGTCTTACTGTTAATATTCCGGTCGGCTCTAGCCAGACCACGGTTACGGTTACTCCAAAAGGTGATTGTACCACCTCTAATGTTAGTGGTGGCGGCGGAGGTACTAGCGGTGGAGGAGGAGGCGGGGGATCAGCCAGCGCTACTCCAACCACTACTCCCAGTGTTACTCCAAGTGCCAGCCCAGTCGGTAGCACTCGCGCTACGCCCAAAGCACACGGGTTAAAGGAGGGTGATACGGTTTCCGCCCAGGGTTCTAATGATCCTGATATCTACATCGTTAATGAACATGGCTTTAAGCGTCTATTTCTTAATCCAATCATCTTTAACTTCTATGGTCATTTAGGCGGTTTTAGTAAAGTAAACAAGATTACCGCTACGACCCGTGATGTTTTTGAGGTGTCCGGGCTATTCCGCAACTGCGAGAGTAACGATAAAAAAGTCTATGGGGTAGAGGTAACCGGGGAAGATGTGGGGATGCTACACCACGTTAATCTGACGGGTGATCAAGCGGTCGCCCAAGATGCGGAATTCTTTAAAAAGGTTTTCTGTATTAATAATAACGAATTTAACTGGTATACGGCCAAGGGCACTAACTTTGGTTCGGTTTATTCCGCCCTCAGTCAGTTGCCAATTTATAAACGCAAATAGACTTTAGTTTTTCACAAAAGCCGGACGATACCGCCCGGCTTTTGTATTGTTTTGCTGATCTGGTATAGTTTTGATAAATTGTGAAGAGAATTTTTGAACTAGGAAAAAGTTCTTACCGCTTTTTGCGGCGCTGGCTAAGGATTAGTCGGTTTTACGCTGGTGGGGAAAAGCCCTGGAGCAGGGGATATTTTGAATACAAGTGGCGGGCGATAGCTAAAGCTATTAATGACCCGAGGCTTAGGCAACTATTCGAGCGTGGCGGCAATCTGCCGCGGGGGTATGGCTTTGGCATTGATGAGCGCATCATTGAACTGCCTTGGGCATTAGCACAGTTATCGGAACAGCCACTAAGCCTACTAGATGCTGGCTCGGCCTTAAACTTTTTGCCACTCATTATTCACTCCAAACTCAAAAACAAAAAACTGACCATTATTACGTTGGCTCCCGAGACCAATAATTTTTCGCGGCAAGGTGTGAGATATACCTATGGTGATATGCGTAAACTTCGGTTTGCAGATCAAGCCTTTGATGCTATCACTTGCATCTCTACTCTCGAACATGTTGGTCTAGATAACCAAGCTATTTATACACACGAACAAAAATATGCGGAAAATCATCCGGCCGATTATCTAGTCGCGCTGAAGCAGCTTTATCGAGTCTTGCGCCCGGGCGGGACCCTGCTCCTAACAGTGCCTTTCGGCCAGTATGTTAATATTGGTTTCATGCAACAGTTTACTCCCGAAATGGTAGATAAAGTAGTGAGCGTTTGCCCCTGGAAGCAGTCTGTAGTAACGTACTACAAATACCACTCGGGCGGATGGGATGTTAGTACCCGTGAGCAGGCCGAAGGTGTAAAATATTTTAATATCCATACTACTAAGAAAATTGAGGCCGATGGCGCGGCCGCCGCGCGGGCAGTGGCTTGTATTAAACTAACAAAATGATTAACAAACTGGTGGTAAAATTTAAAAATCTGTTGCTGTTTGGACTATGTTTGGTTTACTGGATTTTTCGTGGCTCAGCCAAAAAAACACCAGCTGAAGTAAAAAAGGTTTTGTTTTTCCGCTCCAAGCCACACGTCGGGGATATGGTTTATGTCACGCCGCTTTTCCGGGCAGTAAAACAAACTTATCCAGAAGCAAAATTAACTTTGGTTGGTGGTGGCCGGGTGGGTGAGGTGATGGCTTTTAATCCTGATATTGATGAGCTGATTTTTTATCAAGATAATTTTTTTACCATCCTGCGTCGTCTGCGTCACGAACGGTTTGACTTTGCTTGTCTAGCTAATCTTGGTTCAATCGAGGGACTGGCCCTGCTCTATCTCTCCGGTGTTCGGTGTATTTCAGTTTTTACTTGGGTCGAGGCTGGTCAGGGATCTTGGTTGTATAATCTTTTAAAGCGTTTGGTGGTGACTAAGCCCTTTCAGTCGGGGGTTTATGTGCCACCGCTCTATTTGGCTTTATTGGATCCGATAAAAGCCAATACTGGCGATGCGCACTTCCGGTTGTACTATTCAACAGAAGCTAAAACAAAAATCTTACAACTTTTTACAGAAAAAAATATCGATCCACAAAAAGATTTTATTGTCGGTATGGCGGTGGGTGGATCCACTCCTGAGCGTTGGTGGCCAGCCGAACGCTTTGCACGGCTGGGGAAATATTTATATGAAAAACATAACGCCAGACTATTTTTGATTGGTGCTGGTAAAGACGAAGAGTCAATCTCTGAAACGTTGCGTTGTTTAGGCAATACGCCAGTAGTTAATCTACTCAACCAGCCGCTAGATGAGTTTAAGGCCTTCATCGCGCACAGTAAATTGATCGTTGGCAACGACAGTGGCCCTATGGTAACCGCCGATGCTTTTGATATTCCAAATTTAGTGTTGGTTGGTCCAACCGATGAGCGGGAGTACCACCGTCCTCCCGGATCGCTTAACCGTATCGCCAAGGCAGAAGATAAAAAGATCAACTCGCTCACTATAGAAGTCGTCCAGAAAGAACTGACTGTCATCCTCTCGGCACTAGGAATCTGACTTACGTGATACGTTTTCTCCTCATGACCTTTGCAACACTTCGGCTGGGGTTTGGAATTTGATCCCCATGTGTAAGCGTTGATTGTTGTAATAGTCTAAATATCGTTCAATCTTCCTGTTAAGTAAAGGCAGATTGGTTTTGTATTGATAGATCTCTTTTTGTAAATCTTCTTGGATAGTTCGATTGAACCTCTCTACATGGGCATTGTCATTGGGTTTTCTGACTCGACAGTGCCGATGTCTGGTTCCTAGTGTTTGCACTAACTTGGTAAAGTAGTGAGAGAATTCACTGCCATGATCAGACTGAACACATTGGAATCGGAAAGAGGCCTTGCGCTGAGCTGCTAAGATGAATTCCTGGGCTAGCCTAGCACTAAGTTTCTGGCTTGCTCTAGCGTACGCCCACCTGGAGCAACAATCAATCAAGGTAAAGATATATATCCGCTTTCTCTCGTTTAAGTAAACATTGATGGTGTCAGTTTCCACTAATATTCCAGGCTTTTCCGGCATGGGGCGCATGCCTGATAGATGATACTTTTTCCACTTACTCCTGGTCTTAACCAGCCCCTTTCTTCTTAAGGTCCGCTCTACACTAGAAAGACTAACCTTAATATTTTCTCTCAGCAGTTGAGCATGGACAACTTGAGCACATCTTTTTGTTTGCTTTCTGATTTGAACGATTCTTTCCACAATAGCCTCGGCTAGAGCGGTTGGTCTGCCAATCGCAGCACTGCTACGAGTAGGGATGATTCTTGCCTCAGCCTGAGTGCTTCTTTTCATCCAGCGACTGACTGTACTGGCTTGCACTCCAATGTGTTTAGCGACCCTTCGCATGCTCCAAACCACCTTGTCTAACCAAGTTAACTGCCCCAGCTCTTAGCTTGGGCATATATGGATTCTGTGTGTATGGCATACCCTCCATTCTATACATTTTAAAGCGAGGGTGTTGCCAAGGTGATGAATCATTACGTGATATTGACGTATGCTGTAAAAGTATGTTACGATATGTAAGTAAGAAGCTCTTAAAAACTGAATAGTTAACCTTTTTTCAAGAAGGGAGCGATATGCCAAAAATTGTTGGTGTGATTTGTCGAGGGGTTTTGATCGGTGCGATGTTATACGCCTCCTTGATCTACCTTGCAAAGTGGGGCGTCTCAATTAACCTGTTCACTATTTTTGTTTCTGTAACTTTTTGTTTCCTGATATTTTGGGGGTCGCTGGTGAGTGTTGAGACACAGCTAACTCCCAAAGCCAGGGGGAAGCTCTTGGGGCGACTCCTACAGGAATTGGCAAGAAGAAGAGACCGCTGGATTCCTGGACCAGCCTATAAACCATTTCATCAACTTTGTACCTGGGGAGCGGGTGAGGTATTGGTGGTGGATCCGAAAAAGAAGGGAAGAGTCCTTCTGCGCTATCGGAGCGACGATCCCTGGGACGGCTGGCAAGTGATGGGTGGCTATATTAAACCCCTCGAATCGGTGCAGGAATTTTGTAATCGGACAGTGCAAGAGGATGCGGGTTTAGGAGAAGTGAAGGTGGTAGGAGTGCTGGCGACTTCCAAATGGTTGAATCACCCCTTTTCCTTTCCGCTATGCGTGCTGTTGTTGTGCTATCCCGTCGGAGAGGTAGTGGAAAGGGAAGACCTTCGCTGGTTTGAGATCGGTGATCTGCCTTTCAACAAAATGCAACACCCTCGGCACCGCGATTACCTGGAGGCTTACCTGGCATATTTGAAAAATCCAGATAAGATTTGTCCAATACTCGGTGAGTAAGCAGTAGGCAAGTAGTTTTTTGAGAGCAAAGCCATCCAAAGCGGGTGGCTTTCTTTTTTTATATTAAAGAGTTAATATCTAGACCATGGGCAAAACTAATAGTATTCTAATTCCAATCTCTCCAGCCGAGTTGATTGATAAGATCTGCATTTTGGAAATCAAAGCGGAAAAAATCACCGATCCGGAAAAGAATAAAAACATCAAGAACGAACTAGAGAAGTTGCTGGTGATATGGCAGGAAAAAATTGTCAACTCGCCGGCGCTGGAAAGTCTGAAGGCCAAACTTAAGGCGGCCAGTCTGCGTGGTTGGGAGGCAGAGGATATTAAGCGGGCTTGCGAGCGGGAGGAAGATTTTGGCACACGTTTTATTGCCGCTGCGCGTACCGCCTACCAAAACAATGATGATCGGGCGGCGATCTGGAAAGAGATCAACTTACTACTTAAATCCGATATTGTTCAGGAGAAGTCCTACGAAAAATACTAATCTTCTGCTTCGTATAGTTTAGCTTGGCCATCTTTTACAATTACCATATCGCCATTTTTAAACTGGCTTTTTCCAGTGATGACTTTTTTGATAACTCTTCCAATTACCTCTGGATCTTGGTAAAGCTTGGCATCACCAGCGATTTTTTGGCGCATGGGAGTATTGGTTCGGCCGGGACAAATAGTAAGGCAACTCAAGTTGGATTTAACCTGCGTAAAATTCTGCGCCGTCACCTTAGAATAAAAATTCAAGGCTACTTTGGAGACAGCATAGACCGGCGAGTCGGAACTACCCCAAATACCAGCAATAGAGGATATATTAATAACACCACCCCTCTCTTTCAGTAGTGGTGAAAGTAATCTGGTTAAGTAAATTACCGCCAGGGTGTTTACTCTAAACATAGCAGAAAAGTCTTTCAGTTTTTCCTCATGCTCGATGTAGCCAGCGGAATTAATTAACCAATCGATAGTGGAAAACCGCTTTTTTATAGTTTTTGAAAATTTTATTATCTCCTCCAGATTTTCCAGGTTAACTATAAATGAAAAGCACACTCCGCCACTAGCGATTATCGCTGTCTGAGTTTCATCCAGATGCTTTTTACTCTTACCTACCGCAATAATAGTAGCACCGGCTTCTGCCAATACTTGCGCGGTGGCTTGGCCGATCCCACTACCCGCGCCGGTGATGATTATAGTTTTACTAGTTAGGCTATTTTTCATATTCATATTTAGGCCTCAATAATATTAAATTCTGGGCAGGGAACAATAAACTTACCACCGGCCTGCAAGTACTGGGTCTCGCGCTGGCGAAACTCGTTGACGAAATGCCAGGGCAACATCAATAGGTAGTCTGGTTTACGCTGGCGCATCTCCTCTTCGGAGTAGATCGGGATGTTAGTGCCAGCGGTACGCAGGCCATATTTAGCCGGCGAACGTTCGGCAATGCCCTCGATCAGGTGGTTGTCTAATCCGAACCATTGCAATAGGGTATTGCCTTTGGTGGAGGCGCCGTAACCCCAAATACGTTTGCCCTTGGCTTTTTCTTGTTTAATAAAGTTAACCGTTTGCGCGCGTAGAGCCAGAATTTTTTCATGAAAAGCTTGATAAGTCTTGGGGCTATTTAGTTGCAAGGCCTTTTCATGATTTAACACGGTGGCCACTCGATAATCTGCCACGTCGCGGTAGGGAGCGCTGGCAAACATTATCGGGTTAGCATTTTGCTTGCGGATATAGATACGAAAACTGCCGCCGTTGGTGTCATTTAGTTGGCAGTCAACGATCTTTAACTGGTGTTGGTCTAGTAGATACTTTAAAGAAGATAAACTAAAATAGGTAACATGTTCATGGCAAATATTATCAAAGGCCGACTGTTTGAGCATTAGTGGCAGGTAGCTCATCTGGATAATCCACAAGCCATCATCATCCATAATGACATTAACATCTCGCACAAAAGCATGTAAGTTATCTAAATCATAAAACATCGCAATGGAAGTAATCGCCTTGGCCTTACGATCGCCATAACTAGTGCGTTGATAGGCGGCAGCGGAGAAATAGTCCTTGATCACTAGGTCGGCATGTGTCTCGGCTCCATGAATATTTTGTGCCGGCTCAAAACCTACGCGCACGATTTCTGGCGGGATATTTTTTAATAAAGTTCCATCGTTGCACCCAATATCTATCCAGACGTCACCTTTTTTTAGGCGCATCAACTGCTGTACCGAGGTGGCAATATCCGATAATTCTCTGGTCATAGTCGCGTTAGTGCCGGATTTGTACCAATACTGGGAATACATCAGGTCGGGTGGGGTGGTATGCGCTAATTGTACTAGACCAGATTGTGGAGCAAGACAAAGTTTTAACTCCTCCTTGTGTAGGGTGCCACGGTGGTCGGAGGGTATAAAATTAGATAGGTGGATCTCGCCCAAAGAAAAAAGCGGCGTTAGCTTCTCTCCTGAGACGCGACAAGTAGTATGCTCTTTGACCTGGTCGATCCGATCCTGGATTAGAACTTTAGCCAGGTTGGCCGGCTTTAGATCGGCTTGAAATAAACGATAACCATTATCCGCGATTCTGGTCAAAACCGCTGGATTGTTTTTGGCGAAGCGAATCTTCTCTGCTAGGTCAATGGCATCGGCCGGTAAGCAGGCCAAGCAGGTCTCTTTTTCTTTTAACAGCTCAAAGATACCGGGGGCACGGGCGGTTAAATAGGGTAACCCAAGCGCCAGGGTCTCAAAAGCTTTATGTGGGATGGTGCGCTCCAGGCGCTCATGGTTAGAGAGCTGACCTAAGCTCAAATGCGTTTCCAGCATCAGTCGGCGCAGAACGGAATCGTCTATTCTTTCTCTAATCCATTCCACGTTGTTTAGTTGGTGGCGTTCGATAAAATCAGCCACTTTTTTGTCCAGCATACCGCGGCCGATAATACGGAATTTTATATTTTCAGCTTTTAAAATCCGAGCGGCTTCTAGAGCATATTCAATGCCCGATTCCGGCGTGAATAGGCCACGGAAAAGTACAGTGAATGCGGGCAATTTTTTTACCGCTAGGTCGGGATAAAAGACCTGATCATCGGCTCCGGTCCAGGCTCGTACCAACTTCTTTTCCGAAACAAAAAAACGTTTTTGAATGTAGTGCTTTTGCTGGTAACTTTCTACTAAGATTAAATCGGCCGAGTGGAAGGCTAACCAGTCCACCAGCCAGCAGTACAAGGCTTTTAGCGAGAGCCATCTATTATAATTGCGAGAGACAATGATACCTTCATAAAGTGAGCCAATGGCGTTGAAAACAATGCGTTTGCGACTGATTAGGTTTATAAATGGCACCAAGATATGCGCCGAATAACCGACCAGAGCCAGATCATAATCGCCCCTCAAGGTGCGATGGTGCCGATATATTTTCCAAAATTTAGCTAGGGCGGGCGAATCGTCTAAATATTCAATCACCTCTACGCCATTTTCTTTCAGTCCACGCAAATAAACTACGTCGCGTGGTGGCGGAAGCTTAGTAATATTCACATAATAAATCTTCATTTTTTAGTTTTAAATTAAATGATTTTGTTTAAACCAGGCAATCGTTTTTCTTAATCCGGTTTCTAAACTATGACGGGCTTGGAAGTTAAATTCCGCTTTAGCTCTGGAAACATCCAACCGACGGCGTAGCTGGCCATCTGGTTTGGTTTTGTCCCAACGGATTTCTCCCCGGTAACCCATTAGTTTACAGATCAACTTAACTAACTGACTAATTTTTATTTCTTGGCCACTGCCGATATTTACTGGCAAAGAGCTGTTATATTTTTTAGTGGCCAAAACAATGGAGCGCGCAGCATCCTCGACATATAGGAATTCGCGCGAGGCCTGGCCACTTCCCCAGACTTCAATAAACTTACTCTGGTTTTCTTTTGCTTCACGTACCTTCCTGATTAAAGCTGGTATGACGTGTGAACTGTTGGTAGAAAAATTGTCACCTGGACCATAGAGATTTACGGGCAGGAGATAGATAGCATTGAAATCATATTGCTGTCGGTAGGCTACCGCCTGAACCAAAAGCATTTTTTTAGCCAAGCCATAAGGGGCATTAGTCTCCTCTGGATAGCCAATCCATAAATCCTTTTCTTTAAAGGGAGCTGGGGTATTTTTGGGATAAGCGCAAACTGTACCAACGGCAACAAATTTCTCGACACCGGCTTGACGGGCGGTCTCCATTAGCTGTACCCCCATCATCAAGTTGTCATAAAACAGTTCACCAGGCTTTTCACGGTTATAACCAATACCGCCAACGTTGCCGGCTAGATGAATGACAATATCTCTGCCACGAACTGCTTTCTGGCAATTTTCTAGTTTGCGGAGGTCAAGTTGCTTAGACCGTGGAATGAAAATATTTTCTTTTTTGTAGCCCTGCTTAATGAGTTCTTGAACAACAAATTTACCCAAAAACCCAGCTCCACCAGTCAATAGGATTTTTTTATTGCTCGGCATTGAGGTCGGCTTCTACCATAATTCTAACCAACTGAGGGAGTTTTGTTTTTGCCTGCCAGCCAAGTTTCTTTTTGGCTTTGGTGGGGTCGGCTCTTAAGACGTTAACCTCGGTTGGGCGCAGATAGTTTTTATCGATAACGACATATTTTTTATAATCACCGAGGCCAGCCTCCTGAAAAGCTAATTCTAAAAAATCCTTAATGGTATGGGTTTCGCCGGTGCCGATAACAAAATCTTCTGGTTTGTCTTGCTGCAACATTAGATACATGGCTTCGACATACTCTGGTGTATAACCCCAATCACGCTTGGCATCAAGGTTACCCAAGTAAATCTTTTTCTCTAAACCGGCTACAATATGAGCGATCCCGCGCGTGATCTTTCGGGTAACAAAAGTTTCGCCTCGGCGCGGGCTTTCATGGTTGAACAAAATACCGTTGACAGCGTAAATTCCATAAGCTTCACGGTAATTTATTACGGTGTGGTAGGCGAATACTTTGGAGCAGGCATAGATACTGCGTGGATGAAATGGAGTGTTTTCGTTTTGTGGAGAAGGCGCTGAACCGAACATTTCTGAACTGGAAGCTTGGTAGAATCTAACCTTCTTACCGGTGTTTAATTCATAATCTTTGATTGCTTCGAGAATGCGCAATGGTCCAAGAGCGGTGATGTCAGCAGTGTATTCCGGGATGTCAAAAGAAACTTTAACGTGCGATTGGGCGGCCAGATTATAAATTTCGTTGGGGGCGATCTTGTAAATTAATCGGCGGATGGTGCTAGCATCAGACAGATCGCCGTAGTGCAAAAAGAGCCTCACTTCGTTGATGTGCTGGTCTTGGTAGAGGTGATTAATGCGGGTAGTGTTAAAAGTAGAGGTGCGACGAATAATACCGTGTACCTGGTAACCCTTGCTAAGCAGTAATTCCGCTAGGTATGAACCATCCTGTCCAGTAATGCCAGTAATTAGGGCAATTTTCTTTGGGGCAGTTTTTTTCATTGGTTAAGTTGTGAAACTCATTAGATTTATATAATATATACCATAACCTTTTTTGTAGTAAAGACCGGTAGGGCGCTGACTTGATTTCTATGGATTTAATTAAACAAAGACTACCATATCTGCGCGAGCACCCTTTTGTCAGAAGTGTCGCCTCTCTGCAGGTCGGGAGTTTTTTTACCAATTTTTTGCAAGCGGCGGCGGGAGTGGTGATTGCTCGCTTGCTTCAGCCTCAATTGTTTGGTGTTTATTCAATCGCCTTCAGCTTAGCCGGGTTGGCCACTATTCTGTTAGGTTCTGGAATACAGGACGCGATTGTCTCAATTTTGGGTAAAGCTTATGGCCAGCGAAATAAGGACGAGATCAGTCAGGCTTTTGCCTTTCTTTTAAAAATGTCTTTTATCACTGCCGCGGTCTCATTGGTAGTAGTGTTTTTTCTTCCTAGCATAGCGCAAAGATTCTACGGTCAAGCACAGATTGGGTTTTTTGCTGGCATTGTCGTGCTGGCCTCCATTGTTTCCAGCTTCTTTTTTTCTTTTTCTCAGATTGCATTACAGATTACTGGGAAGATAAAACAAATGACTACTCTGTTGGTGGCGGATGTTACTATACGTTACCTATTTTCGGTGCTGTTGGTTTTTGTCGGTATGGGAGTAGTTGGAGCAATGAGTGGACACTTATTGGGGGCGGCAATAATTTGTGTGGTTGCTCTATTGATTTGGGAGTGGGCGAGAAAATCTGATGAGCTTTTGCCGTCATTGCGCAATTTAGTTATTCAAGGCAAGCGAGTGAGTTTGAAAAAATACTTTGGCTTTAGTTTCTGGGTAGCGGTAGATAAAAATATTGCTAGTCTTTATTTCATCTTACCGGTGGTGTTGTCTGGTATTTATATCGCAACTACTGAGGTTACCTTTTTTAAGCTAGCCTTTGGTTTCGTCAACCTGGCGATGAGCTTGCTTGGACCAATTTCTGTTTTACTAAATGCTGAATTTCCCAAGATGCAGGTTCAGGAAAATATTAAAATGAAAAAGAATTTTATTAAAGTTTCACTTTACGCCATGGCTTTATCAACATTGCTAACCTTGGGAACAATTATTGTTGCGCCGGTTGTTTTTAAGATAATTTACGGTATCAATTTTAGTCCAGGAGCTAAATATGTTTATGGCTTCCTGGTCTACGGCATTTTTTATGGTATTGGGGTTGGTTTGGGGCCGATGTGGCGGGCAATCAATAGAGTAAAGACCTCGATTATTATTAATTTGGTAACCCTGGGTGTAGGTGTTCCACTGGGTTTATACCTGACTAAATTATATGGTATATGGGGGGCAATCATCGCGGTGACACTTTGGTTTACTGTCTCACATCTCTACTCCTTCTTTTATCTAATTACTTATCTCAACAAGCGTCAGTCAGTTACACCCTTGTCTGACTAGTCTTTTTTGCTACTATAATTCTATGCTTAAAGAGACCAACCTGACTAAGCTTGTGCGCTGGGGGGTATATTTGGTTGCTCTAGTCCCTTTAATTATCTTCTCTGATTATCTTTCACCTTTTCATTTTGGCAAGGTAGTAGTAATGCGGGCTTGGATAGAAATTCTTGCCGTGTTGTATTTGGTTTTGGTGATGCGTGATCGGCGCTGGTTACCACGGGCCACACCATTATTTTGGGCGATCACTGCTTTTAGTGCAGTTTTTGGCGTAACGGCTTTTGCTGGGGGAAATATCTACCAGAGCGTGATGGGCACCATGGAACGCATGGGCGGCTGGTTCACTTTTCTACATTATTGGCTCTTTTTTGTAATTATGACTGGCATGTTGCGCACGCGTGAACAATGGGTGCGCTTAATTAAGATTTCAGTGGTGGTCAGTCTCCTCTCCACTTTTTACGGTTTTTTACAGAAGACCAACTGGGACTTAATCGTCGGGGCTGGTGGTCGTTCGCGTATCTTTGGTACCATTGGTAACCCAGCCTTATTTGCTGGCTATGAGTTGGTTAATGTCTTTTTTGCGCTATGGTTATTATTATCCCCCGCACAAACCAAAAGTAGCCGCTGGTTTTATGGGATCGCCTTTTTGCTTAACCTAATTGCTGTTTTTTCTACTGCCGTACGTGGTTCGTTGTTAGCCAGTGTTTTGGGGTTAGGATTAATGGTCTGGCTCTATGTCCGTCAACGCGGTTTTTTACGTTTAACGCGTTGGCTGGTTGTTTTACTAGTATTTTTAGTTGTAGGGGAGGGTTTGTTGGTGCTTAATCGGCAAAGCGATTTTGTGCAGTCTAGCCCATACTTTAGCCGCTTATCTGATGTTTCTTCGCAGACCAGAACGGTGCAAACACGTTTCTGGGCTTGGCAGGCGGGGATAGATGGCTGGAATGATAGTTACAAGACTATTTTATTGGGCTATGGACCAGAGAATTTCAACTTGCCATTTTCTAATCATTTTAATCCGTTGTTTTATCAGGGCTCTGGTTCAGAAACTTTCTTTGATCGTGCGCATAACATGTTTGTAGAAGTTTTGGTTACCATGGGGTTAGTTGGCATTGTGGCATATCTGACAATTTTTCTTGTGTTGATAAAAATACTGTGGAAGATTTACAAAAAAGCACAGCACAAAGAAGATGCTTCTGGTGCTGCTGTTTTGTTGTCTGGCTTGTTAGCTTATTTGGTTCACAATCTTTTTATTTTTGATACTAGTGCTAATTTTATTGTCCTGTTTGTATTTATCGGGCTAACAAGTTTTTTGTACGATATTAATTTTGTACAAAGAAAGGAGACAGTGGAGGCGACTAAACCTCTGCGCTATTCTGCTCCCTTAGTAGCCGTGTTGCTGGTAGCGGTAATATTTTCTGTTTTAAAAACATCCATTCAGCCAGCACGGGCCAACTATGTTACTACACGTGGGATTGTGGCTAGCTGGGCCGGTGATTATGCTGGGGCACTGGTTAAGTTTAAAGAGGCTTTAGCCTACGACACTTTTGGGAAGTATGAAATTTGTCATCGTTTCGCTCAGTATGTTTTTGAAAATATGAGTGCCTACCAACCCAAGCAACGCAGTGAACTACTGCTTTATTTAATTGATCAGTTAAAGAAAAACATTCCACCACAGGATAACGATTACTTACCTTATCTGTACATTAGCAGGACTTATATTGTTTTAGGAAAAGATGATCCAAAATCTCTTTACAACGACCTGGCTTTACAAAATAGTCTGCGCGCTTTAGAAATTGCGCCCACTTTTGTCCGTACTTACTATGAAATTGGCCAAGCCTACCTTAATAAAAGAGACTATATTAGGGCCAAAGAAAATTTTCGTAAGGCTTTAGATTTGAATCCAACCGTTGGTCTATCTTGGTGGTACCTGGCTGTTACTCAGTTGGATAGTGAACAAACGGCTGAGGGCATAAATTCAATTGAACAGGCCATTGCCCTTGGCTATAATGGTTTTAGAGAACATGACTTGACCCGGCTAATTAGTGTCTATAGTGGTTACAAACCAATAAATTACGAAAGACTGGTGTGGCTATATGAACACCTATTGGTTTTACAACCCGAACAACCTAGTGACGCAACTCAAGCCAGTAAAATCGCCAACTACTATGCTCAGCTTGCTGCTGCCTATTTTGGGGTTGATCGGCTGGATGAGGCGGTAATGGCGGCCCAGCAGGCAGTAAGGCTTGATCCAAGCTTTCGCAGTGAAGCTGAAAAATTTGTTCACTCTTTTGGGCGAACGCTCTAGTCTGCTAACGACCCAGTTGGCGCAGGACGATATTGATGGTCTTGAGAATAATTGCTAGATCTAGCATCAACGAACGGTGTTTGATGTAGTACAAATCGTATTGCAATTTTTCGGCGGCATCTTTGATGGAGGCTCCATAACGGTACTGAATCTGGGCCCAGCCGGATAGGCCGGGTTTGATCAAGTAGCGTTCTTCGTAGAAGGGGATATTTTCTTTTAATTCTTTATGGAATTCCGGTCGTTCGGCACGCGGACCAACGAAGGACATGTCGCCCTTCAAAATATTCCATAGTTGCGGAATTTCGTCTAAACGAGTACGGCGTAGCCAGCGACCAATGCGTGTAATACGGGTATCGTTTTCACCCGCCCAAACCGCGCCAGACTTTTCTTCAGCGTTCTCGATCATGGTGCGGAATTTTATAATCTTAAATTTGTGTCCTAAGCGACCGACGCGGGTTTGTTTAAAAATCACTGGGCCAGTCGAGTCCAACTTGATTGCTAAAATAATTAGCGGGCTGAGAGCTAATGCTAATAGACCGAAAGCAACCGCCATGACCGTGTCAAAGAGGCGCTTGCTAATTTCCAGGGTACGTTTACTGCTTTCTGAAAAATTTTGCAGAAACCAAGCTTGATCGATGCTTTCTAAAATTACCTTTTGACTGACTTGTTCGTAGAAATCAGCTAAGTTATAAAATCTAATACGTAAGGGAATAAGCTGGTAAAATAACTCTATCATCTGAGGAAGTTGATAAGTTTCTGGACTAATGACAATGGTTTCAATATTTTTTTCTGTGATGATGGTCTGCAAGTCGGCAAACTCGTGAATGACAGGAATATTAATTTGTTCAGCTAAGGTTGGCTCTGCTTTGCTGGCAAAGATGGCTTCGATTTCATAGCCAAACTGCGGGTTTTCACCGATCATCTTTACCAATTGCACGGTGGCATTGTTTAAGCCCATGACAATAGTGCGGCGCTTAAAAGTGGAGGTGAGAATAATTTTATTAAACAAGACGCGGGCGCCAAAATCTAACAGGGCAAAAATTATAATAAAGAGAAACAGGTTACGCCGAGGGGCAATGGCAAAAAATGGCGTTAGGTAGAAGAAAACAATACCCAGGATAGCATTGATCAAAATGGTGCGACCGTAGAGGGCGTAAAAAGCTGTACCGTTCTTCAGCACCGAAATTTCAAATAAACTGGCGACATAAAAAACGAAAAGCCAGAGCAGGAATAAGACCGTAAAGGGGAGAAAATGTGAATTTATGGCATTACCCAATTCACCACCGCCACCATAACGGATTAATAGAGTGATCAGCAATGATCCGTAAAGAATGGTGATATCAGTTAATAGTAGAGTAAAGCGTTTCATGGTCAGTCTATATAATACTATAAAGTAACAGATTTGTCCACCGCCACCGCCCTGTCTAAGCTTAAACAAACGGTATGGCCACGAATGTGCTAAAATGGATTGATGTTGTTGAGAAATAAAATCCTCGCTCTCTTAGTTCCCTCAGTAGTACTGATAGGGTTTTGGCCAAGCGGAACCAGGGCGAGCGATATCGGTGTTAGTCAAAATTTCTTTGTTAATACTGAATATGATCGGACTGGACGCACTCAACTGACCGCTACCCTGCGTTGGACAGGTGAGCATGCGCAATATTTTGTTGAAGATACCTACTGGCAAACATTGGATTATAACCAACAAACCAATTTAAGCTTTCAGGTAGAACAACTGTTACAGGAATTTGATCAACGTATTTACCCAATAGAAACTGGTTTTTGGGGGAGCGAACCAAACCCAGGTGTAGACAATGATCCACGCTTAGTAATTGTATTGTCTGATCTAATTGACACGGCCGGGGGATATTTTAATACAAACAATGAGTTTCCGCGTCGTCTAGCAATACAATCTAATGAGCGCGAAATGATTGTGGTCAATGTGCGGGCATTGAAAGATGAACGTCACAGCTTTGTTTTTTTAGCGCACGAGTTTCAACATCTCATTTCTTTTTATCAACGTAATTTTGTTCGCAATTTAGATGATGATGTTTGGCTAAACGAAATGCGTTCGGAATATTCAGTTGAATTGCTGGGCTATAATAATCCCTATAGCAACTCTAGTCTACAATTACGTCTAGCAAACTGGTTAGCCGATCCAACGGATAGTTTGACTGAGTGGAAAAATAAGGCCTCCGACTATGCCCAGATCACGTTTTTTTCTCAGTACCTAGCCGAGCAGTTTGGTCCAACCGTTTTACGTGATACCTTGCGGGGTACTAGCACTGGAATGATGGCGCTGAGTAATGCTTTGTCAGCCAGTGGTAGTAAACTAACGGCTAGTGATGTTTTTATGCGCTGGGCGGTGGTTAATTTGGTGGATGATGTTGAGTTAGAGAGTTGGAGCGGTTATCGCAATGAAAATATTCGTCGCGCTTTGCCGGTAGCGTCAACACGTACCTTAAATAACTTGGGTGACGGGGGAGAGTATGTTTTCCAAGAAAATTTTTCTGACTGGCAGGCTAAGTGGTTAGAATTAGGCAACTTAGTCTCCGGTAACAATAATATTTTGCAGTTGGATCTAAGCGGTAATCAATTAGCCGATTTTCGTTTGGCGGCGGTACTTTATAAAAATAATCAGCCCAGCGCGATAAAATTTTATAATTTGATTAACTTAGCTACTCCAAGTATTTTCATCAAACTCGACTCCGGAGTGAATAAAGTTGTTTTAATCCCGGCAAAGTTTTCTAAACAGAAAGGTTTCACCGATAATGATATGACTACGCGGCTGACTTTACGGGCTAAACGAGTTGGTGACATTAGTCTAATCACCCCAGAGGAAGCAACCTCTCCAAGCGTGGTTGATGTGGTTAGTGGTAATAATCTGATTGACGGTAGTCTCATTCGAGCGCTGGGCGATAGTAAAGTTTATCTTTATCAAAATGGTTACCGACGTTGGATTCGTAGTGAAAAAATCTTCCGTTTTTATAATTGGAGTTTTGCGCAAGTGGTTGATTTAGATCAGGCTCGTTTAGAAAGAATTCCGGAGAGTAATTTAATTCGGCTAACGGGAGACAAAAAAGTTTATCAGTTGGATGCTTTAGGCAAACATTGGTTGAGAATGTCGGGCGAAAAATTTATTGCTTCCGGTAGAAATTTTTCCACAGTCTTCACTGTGAATAAAAATGAATTTAATTTTTACAAGTTATCAACACATTTCTTCTAGACAAAACTTTTTTGCGTTATAATTATCTTAGTAAAAGTTTTTATAACCAAGAATTTTAATGACAGTTTGGTCAGCTGTCACAAAAAATTATTCGCCACTAGGCGGATTAACTAGGAGGGATAGTATTCGTTCGTCGAATACCGCAACCTTCAAAAAAAATGGCAAAAAAAAGAAAAGTAGCAAAGAAGAAGACAGCCAAAAGGAAAGTAGCCAAGCGCAAGAGAGTCTAGCTACTGAAAAACAACTCCCCACAGCCAAGCAAAGGCTCACTCCGTGGGGAGTTTGTTTTTTACCATTTTTTAGCTTAGGATACATTCATATGGAAACTATCTTACATGGCAAAAACATCGAGTTAAGCGATAGTATTCGCTTTCTGGTAGATGCCAAAGCAGCAGCCCTGAAACGTCTTTTAACGCGCTGGAGTAAACAAGATATTATCTTACGCGTGGAAGTCGGTAAGCCATCCAAGCACCATCAGAGCGGGCCAGTATTTTATGCAGAAATTAATTTAGACTTGCTCGGTAAAGTTTTGCGAGCGGAAGCAAAACATTATTCTTTGCCGGATGCCATAGGTGAGGCTTTTAAGGAGCTGAGTGCTCAGATGCGCAAACTTAAAGAACGAGTGATAACGCGCAAAAAATAATTTTAATTTAAACCAGTGTCTCTACTAACTAAAATATTTGGTGATACTAATGCGCGCTACTTGCGTGATCTACAACCGACCATAGAGCGGATTGATGCTTTGGCTTCAGAATATTCACAACTCAGTGCCGAGCAGATAAAAAGTAAAACCAGTGACTTTCGTAAACGCTTGAGTACGGGCGAAACGCTCGATGATCTTTTGCCGGAAGCTTTTGCTTTGGTACGTGAAGCCGCTAGTCGTACCATTAAGCAAAGCCACTTCAGTGTGCAGTTAATCGGTGGCATGGTTTTACATCAAGGTAAAATTGCGGAGATGCGCACCGGCGAAGGTAAAACTTTAACTAGCACCTTAGCGACCTACCTAAACGCTCTAGCAGATTCGTCCAGCAATGGTGGTGTGCATGTGGTAACGGTAAATGATTATTTGTCACGCCGTGACGCCGTCTGGATGGGGCAGATTTATAACGCACTCGGTTTAAGTGTGGGTGTGCTAAATCATGACTCTAGTTTTCTTTATGACGAAAGTCTAATGTCTAATGACCAAGGCGAAACATCTGTTTTAGACCAAGGTCGTGATCTGCTTGGTGCCTTCAAGGTAGTGCATGAGTTCCTGCGTCCAGTTACCCGGCGCGAAGCTTACCAAGCCGACATCACCTATGGCACAAACAATGAATTTGGTTTTGATTATTTGCGTGATAATTTGGTTGGCAGCTTGGAGCAAAAAGTGCAGGCGCGCGGTCACCATTTTGCGATCGTTGACGAGGTGGACTCGATTTTAATTGATGAGGCGCGCACGCCCTTGATTATCTCAATGCCCGATGCTGAATCAACCAAGCTTTATAGCACCTTTGCCAAAATTGTTCCTAGTCTACAAGCCAACACCGACTACAATATTGATGAAAAATTAAAAGCCGCGACCTTAACCGAGGAAGGAATCGAGCAGGTGGAAAAGGCCATGGGTTTAACCAATATTTACGAAGAAGGTGGTACACGCTATGTGCATCATCTTGAGCAAGCACTAAAGGCTAGTGTTTTATTCAAGCGTGACCGTGATTATGTCGTAAAAAACGACGAGGTAATTATTGTCGATGAGTTCACTGGTCGCTTAATGCCTGGTCGGCGCTGGTCGGACGGTTTGCATCAGGCAGTGGAGGCTAAGGAGGGGGTCAGCGTACAAAAAGAATCACGCACCCTAGCCACCATTACCTTCCAAAATTATTTTCGTTTATACAAAAAACTGGCTGGCATGACCGGTACGGCGGCCACCTCGGCTGAGGAGTTGTTTAAGGTCTATAATCTCGAAGTAGTAGTGGTGCCACCCAACAAAGTACCGCAACGGGTTGACCTGCCGGATAATATCTATAAAACCGAAGTGGGCAAGTTTAAGTCAGTGGTGGAAGAAATAAAAACTCGCCACATTGCCGGTCAGCCAGTTTTGGTGGGTACGGTTTCTATTGAAAAAAATGAGCTACTCTCCACCATGCTTGAGCAGGCTGGCGTACCCCATCGAGTGCTGAATGCCAAGCAACATGAAAAAGAAGGCGAGATCATTGCCCAGGCCGGTCGGGCTGGGGCGGTGACGGTGGCTACCAACATGGCCGGGCGTGGTGTTGACATTATTCTTGGTGGCAACCCACCTTCGGCCGCGGAAGCTGAGCGAGTACGAGGTGTGGGTGGCCTCTATGTTATCGGTACCGAACGGCACGAAGCCCGGCGTATTGATAATCAGTTACGCGGGCGGGCTGGTCGTCAGGGTGATCCCGGCGCGGCCCAGTTTTTTGTTTCCACGGAAGACGATGTGGTGCGTATTTTTGGTGGTGATCGTTTGAAGAATGTATTAGAAACTTTGGGGGTAGCAGAAGACGAGGCGATCAGTAGTGGTTTTGTTTCGCGGGCCATTGAACAGGCGCAGAGTAAAATCGAGGGTCATAATTTCGATGCCCGTAAATATGTTTTGGAGTATGACGACGTAATGAATCGCCACCGCACGGCGATTTACGAACAGCGTGACAACGCTCTGGCCTCCACCGATCACAAAACCTTAATTCGTACCCATATTCATCAAACCATTGAACGTTTTGTTAGCCCACACCTCAGGACGGTCGGCCAGGATGGTGAGGATTTGGCTTTAAAAGAAATTGCTGAAAACTTTAAAGCGATGACAGGCTACTCGGAGGAACTGATGCCCAAATTAAAAGAAAGCGAACAGTCTGGTGAGATTTATAACTTTCTGACTGAGTTAGCTTGGTCAATTTATGATAATCGCGAAAAGGAGATGGGGAGCGAACAGATGCGTCAGTTAGAAAAATTAGTCTTGCTACGAGTGATTGATGAGTTGTGGATGGATCACTTGGAAAACATGGAATATCTGCGTGACTCGGTGCGCTTACGCGCCTATGGTCAGCGTGATCCATTAGTAGAGTATAAGATTGAAGGTCAGAAAATGTTTGAGCAGTTGTTGGCGAATATCGAGTTGCAGGTGGCTGGGATGATTTTTAAAGTCGGGCTAACGCAGACGGCCCCGGTGGTTAACCAACAAGCAGTAGCTAATCTCGGCGGTGAAGAGAGTGGCCCTGGCCACACCGTTAAAAAGGATACGACACACGGAGAAATTAATCGCAATGACCCTTGTTGGTGTGGTAGCGGTAAAAAGTTCAAAAAATGCCATGGAGCATAAATTTATGCACGAACGTCCATTGTTGGAAGTGGTACACCAAGATTTGCCAGAAGTAGACTGGTTAAAGGAAACATTTCAGGAAATTCGGAATGTTCAATTTAAATTTGAAGATGATCCTGCATTCGAGGGTGGCGCGTTCTATCTTCCAGAGTCAGATCTCCATCCACCACGGATAGTTATTGCGGCTGGTGGGGTAGAACGTTTTGCGCGACTCAAGCACTCCAGAGAAGATGGTGTCCGGGCAGTGGCATTACAGCTCGGCATCCCATTCGAACAAATAGATGGTAAAACTATTCAATGTTTCATTCTTTTTCATGAGGCTGGACACGCTTATGATTTTTTGATCAACTTTGCAAATGGTGTAGATGTGAAGACAGCTACGAAAGAGTGGCGGGCTAATTCTAATGCTCAGCTTAATCAGCTACCACTACCGGGTATAGCACCTGCAGTGCTGCGGGAAGATCTTACTGCTAGTGGATTTGACACCTGGCTTGCTGAAAACCCTGCGTATGCTGAGCGTTGTCATAGTCTTGGAATTAGCAAAGAAGTGGAACTGTTGCATGTCCAGGAGGAGGCCTATCGGCAACTCGACAAAGAACGCTATGCGGATGAATTTGCTGTGAAGGCGCTATTACGTCTGTCTAAATCTCGAGACTAGTTCAAATGAAAAAAGTAATATTTAAACCCAAACCCGGACAAGTAGATTTTACTAAAGCGCGTTGGGCGCCGGTGATAAATTGCGTTTTGAAGTATAAGGATAGAATTTTGGTGGTACAACGCAGTCCGGAGTTAAATTTTTATCCGAATTACTGGAATGGAATCTCAGGGTTTTTAGATGATCAGCGTAGTCTAACCGAAAAAATAGAAGACGAATTAAGAGAAGAGCTGGGTATTGCCAAGAAACAGATCAAGCGCGTTCGTCTGGGTGAAATTTTTGATCAAGAGGAGTTTAAATACAAAAAGACTTGGATTGTGCATCCGGTTTTGGTGGAAGTAAAGACCGATCAAGTTAAATTAGATTGGGAGGCCAGAAATTTTAAATGGGCTACCCTATCAGAGGTTAAAAAATTAAAATTACTTCCCGGCTTTGATCAGGTTTTAAGACGTCTGTCCCACTTGATTAAAAAATAACCTCACAACCACTGTACGACATTCGATGTCGTACAGTGGGCGCAAAGTGATATAATATTTCCATGGAGCTATATCATGTCCTAAATAGAGGTGTAGATAAACGAAAAATCTTTATGAATGATAAGGATTATTTTCGTTTCATCCACGATCTCTATGAATTTAACGACCAAGATCGAGTTAATACTACCTCTCGTTACTTTAATCAAATGAACGATATCGGATGTCGTAATACAGAAAGAAAGAAGAGGAAGCTACTTGTTGATATCCACGTTTTTTGTTTAATGCCAAATCACTACCACTTGCTATTGAGTCCTAGGGTCGCGGATGGAATTCCTAGATTTATGAAAAAAATGAATATGGGTTATGCTAAATATTTCAATCAAAAATATGAAAGAACTGGGGCATTATTTCAGGGTAGGTATAAATCCGTGTTGGTTAAGAGTGAATCCCACTTTATTCACCTACCTTATTATATACACCTAAATCCTTTAGATCTGATTACTCCTGGGTGGCGAGAGAAAAAACTGTCCAATCCACGGTCAGCAATTAATTTTCTAAATAATTATCGCTGGAGTAGTTTTTTGGATTATATTGGAAAAACCAATTTTCCCTCGGTGACGATGCGAAAGTTTCTCTCTGACTTTTTGGGAGGACCAAAGAAGTATAAACTGAATATGGTTGATTGGCTTAAAGATATGAACTGTAAAGATAAAGAGATTTCGTCTGTTGTTCTAGAATAACCTACTGTACGACATTCGATGTCGTACAGTTACTAGAAAAGTTATAGTTTTAACTAACCCATGAAGGACATCACTATCATTACTCATGATTCCAGTTTTCACGCGGATGATGTTTTTGCTGTGGCCACACTGTTATTGGTCTTGGAAAAAGAGCATGAGGTAAGCGT